>DUDU01000041.1 GCA_005110395.1 Candidatus Melainabacteria bacterium
TTGTCTTCAAATTTGGCCTGCGCAAAAAGATCGGATTGCATATTTTTTTAATTTCAACATCTTAAATCCTAGACCATTCAGAGCCAAATGCCAACAGTGCCTTCTTAGGTTTTTCCCTTCCAGTCAACTTTCTCGACTTTATAGAAGTGCCCTTGAGCCTCAAATGCTAATTTCATTAGTGATTTTTTAATAAGGGATTCAATACGAATTAACAAGTTACCAACTTTCCCAGAGGAAGTCAATACTCAAGTGAAAACTTTCAATTAGAGAAAAGACTAATTAAATTCAATCAATTGCGAAAAGAGTTACGGAGTTTGCTCTCGAAAAATACTGATATAGAAGGATTAGTATTTGGTTTGCCACAATCTAAAAGTGGTGAAGCAGTTCTTGCAATCAAACAAATTGCCGAAAATCTAAAAAGCGAATTTCTTATTCCTGTTTATTTTCAGGACGAAAGATTGACCAGTTGGGAAGCAAGAGAAAATCTCAAAGAAGCTGGTTGTACTCCTGATCAAATCAAAGAAAAAGAAGATGAAACCGCTGCTCAAATTATTCTTCAGAGTTATTTGAATGAGAATGGAAGTTGAAAATCATTAGGAAAGACTTTCCAGATAAATTTTTTAGGGATCAGGGAATAGCTATACTCAAAGCATTCAATGTGAGATACTGATTAAATTATTCAATTCACAAATCATTTTGCAGCAGATGAAAACCCAAAACACCGGCTTTGAAAGCTTTAAAGATTATGAAGAAGCAGTTGCAAAAATTCTTGAAAATTCAGGTTTTCAAATTCACAATCCCTCAGGAAACAATCAAGGTTTTGATTTAGAAGCGAATCTGCAGGATTACAAATTAGCTGTTCAAGTCAAATGTCATAAAAGAAGCATTAATTTTGCGCAAGTACAAAAATTTATTGACTTTCTAAATCTCCCAATTGGGCAGAAATTCTCCGCCGGCTTGTTAGTTTCTTATAGTGGTTTTTCCAATGCGGCAATTGAACTAGTCAAAGGGCTTAATGATTCGCGGATTATTCTTGCTACTACTTCAATGAAAGGGGAATTAGAAATCATTCATCCATTAGAAGGCAACATCACAAATATTCAAAGCCCTGAAGCTGAATTCATTTCCAATCCTAAAGACGAAATTACTTATATTGGAATTTTTTCATCTAAGGGTGGAGTTGGCAAAACAACCATATCTGCTCATTTGGCTGGGGCAATGGCCATTTCTGGTTATGATGTAGCTCTTATAGACTTAGATCCACAACGAAATCTCAATATGCTTCTTCCAGAGGGAGCTTATATTTCACAAGAAAATGGCAATCTTGGAAATGTAATTGATGTTTTTTATTATTCTGAATGGGAGCCAGCTCTTACACCAAACACTAAAATAGCGGTTTGCGATTGTTCTCCTGACTTTCAGCGAAATCCCATAGACTTGGTTCAGAAATTCAATTACTGTATTATTCCAACAACCCTCAATCCATTAGGGCTAAACAAAAATGGTCATGTTATTGTCTCAACAATTCGGGCTATTAGAGAAGTCAATAAAGATGCTTATCTCTTTGTTTTAATTAATAATTATCATGAAGATGATACGCAAAAGAGTAAGGTACTGAAAAAGGAATATCGGAATATTTTCAAACAAATTGAAAAAGAAGATAAACGCTTCACTTTTATTCCCCCAGAAATATGCTCAATTCGTAATAGTAAGCAGCTTTTCTATTGGGGATACCATTTATACGATAAGTCAAGAAGTCATGAGTCAAATTTGGCTTTCGATAAAGTTGGAGGTAAATGTCATCCGAAAGAAGATTTCTTGAAATTGCTTGATTATTTAAAAGACAGAACTGATTTAGACTCGGAAAACTGAACAGGGATTATCAGGATTAATAAGATTGGAGCAGGATAAAAAACAATATGAAAAAATCCTATTTATCTTTTTAATCCTCTAAATCTTGTTCAAATCTGTAATTTCAAATCTGCTAAATCCGCAATAGCTTGCCCGTATTTGAAAGTTAATTCCTCCAAAGGAAGCTTTTCATCAAATTGAATAGATTGTCCTATTTTAACAATTAGCTCAGAACCAGGCTGTTCACCACCTTGAATTCCCATTGGTAAGACTTGAGCACCTCCACAGAACTTAGCAATAAAAGCTGCTCCTGGTTCCAGCTTTGTCATATATTCTCTTGACTGATTCCTTGTACCTTCAATAAAGATGCCAATTGGCCAACCAGCATTAAAAGCTTCTCTGACTCTTTTAAGAGAACTAGGCCCCGGCTTCTCTCTATTAATAGGAATAGATCCCAAGAAGGTAATAATTCCGCTTAATTTTTTATCGTCAAATAATTCTTGTTTTGCAACATAAGCAATTGGCTCTTTTAAAGCGATAGCTAAAATAGTTGGATCGCTATAAGAAAAGTGATTAGATGCGATTATATAAGGTCTTTTAGGGATATTCTCTGTACCAAAAATTTTGACTTTATATTTCAGATGATAATAAGGAATCAAAATGCTGTAAATAATGCACTTGTGAGCTAATTCATGAAAATCATCATAAAAATTTTCTTTAGATATTTTTTTCTTTTCTGCTATTTTTTTTGCTTCTTCACTCATTTTTATTTTCACATTCAAATTAATGGGCAAAGCTAATTGTATTAGCGCTTATATAAAGAGATTTACAGCCTCAACCTTACAAATTATTTTCAAACTTCACAATCATTTTTTGATATTTCTTTGAATTAGCTTTAGAGCTTTACATTAAATCATAATGTCCTAGCCATAATCTCGTAGCATTTCACAGAGTCATTTATACTTAATAGGTTTGATATTTAAATTCATTTTCTAAAACAAGATTAAAGGAACATTTATTTATTCGATCTTTCACTGATTTAGTACCCCCCAACCCCCTTGACAGGGGGAGCTAAGAAATCTAAATCGCAAAAAATGAATTTGTATAGATGCCCTTAAGAAAATTGAAAGATAAACAGAATTTATTTTGATGAGTGAATCTAGATATCAATCAGTTGTCAAAAAAATCCTAAACAGCAACGACTAGAAAAACTCGCATTCCTTTCTTGCTCCTCCTGTCAAGGAGGCGAGGGAGGTACTTACATTCAGCTGGTGCGGAAATTTCAATCACTCTCTAACATCTTAAATTCTGTTAATCCTTGTTCGGTTTCACTCACTAATTTTTCAAAGTCTTCAATTCAAGCAATAAATCAATGCCAATAAGTAAAGAAACACAAATCAATCAATTAAGAGAGAAATTTTTCACTTTAAAAAGTCTGGGATTTAGCGATGCACAATTTGCTTCTGCTCTTGGAATCGAAGAAGTTGAAGTTAGAAAATTGCGCCACAAGCTTGGTATTGAGCCTGTTTACAAAATGATTGATACCTGCGCCGCTGAATTTGAATCATTTACGCCTTATTATTACTCGACTTATGAAGCTGAAAATGAAGCCTTAGACTCACAAAAAGAGAAAGTTATTATTCTTGGTGGCGGCCCCAATCGAATTGGGCAAGGCATTGAATTTGATTATTGCTGCGTACATGCAAGTATGGCTCTCAGAGAAGCTGGCTACGAAACAATTATGGTTAATTCAAATCCAGAAACTGTTTCCACTGACTTTGATAGCTCAGATAAGCTTTATTTTGAGCCTGTAACGGTTGAAGATGTTTTAGCAATTTGGAATCAAGAAAAGCCTTTGGGGGTCATTGTGCAAATTGGTGGTCAAACTCCACTTAATATTGCCGAAGCTATTGAAAAAGAAGGCGTGAAAATACTTGGAACTTCAGTAGCTCAAATTGCACGTGCCGAGAATAGATATGAATTTAATACAATTGTAAATAAGCTTAAGCTCAATCAACCACCAAGCGAGATTGCTGACGAACCAAGCCAAGTAATAGAAAAAGCACACAGAGTTGGTTATCCTGTTTTGGTTAGACCCAGCTTTGTACTTGGTGGACAATCAATGCAAATTGTTTATAGCGATGCTGAATTAAACAATTGGCTTTCTGCAATGGAAAAAAGCGGAATTGTTTGGCCAGTTTTAATTGACAAATTCTTGGATGATGCAATTGAAATTGATGTAGATGCAGTTTCTGACGGCAAAGAAGTTTTGGTTGCTGGTATTCTGGAGCACATCGAAAGAGCAGGCATACATAGCGGAGATAGCTCATGCGTTTTGCCTTCATATACTCTTTCAGATGCACAAATTGATGAATTGATTAAATCAACAGAATTACTCGCAAAAGAACTTGGCGTAATAGGCTTAATCAATGTTCAATATGCTTTCAAAGAAGGGAAATTATATGTTTTAGAAGTAAATCCTAGAGCTTCAAGAACAGTTCCATTTGTCTCGAAGGCAACTGGTATTCCTTTTGCCAAAATTGGTGCGCTTTTGATGGTGGGGAATAGCCTAGAAAGTCTCAGAGAAAAAGGCATATTGCCTAAATTCACAATTAAAGAATTCATGATGAAAGGCTTGATTAGCGTCAAAGAAGCCGTTTTGCCTTTTAAAAAATTTCCAGGTTGTCAAATTGCTTTAGGGCCAGAAATGCGCTCTACTGGTGAGGTAATGGGAATTGCAGAAACTTTCGGAATAGCCTTTGCCAAAGCTCAGATTGCGGCAGGACAAAATTTGTCTCCTAAAAACAAAACTGTCTTTTTAAGCGTCAATGATTCTGAAAAAGATCAAATGCTTGAAATAGCCAAAATACTTGAAAGTTTGGATTATTCAATATACTCAACGGAAGGGACTTTTAACTATTTAAAAGAAAAAGGAATTCAATCTACAATTGTTCGCAAAGCCAAGGATCCTGAGCCCAATATTTTGAATTTACTTACTGAGAGAAAAATTTCATTACTTATAAATATTCCGAAAGGACTAGATGCTCTTCAGGACAATATGTCAATTCGAAGGCTTGCAATTTTGCTTGATTTACCACTCATCACAACCATGGCTGGCGCAAAAGCCACCGCTGAAGCTCTTAAATCTTATGAAGAAGCAGGCAGGAAATTCTCAGTTAAATCTTTACAGGAATATCATCCAGTTTGTTGAAATTAATTATTTTCTCGCATTGAGCAAACTGCTTAACTTTATTCAGTTTTCGAAAAAATCCTGAAATAAATCCAAAACGTTTATTTTGGGCAACTAAAGATGAAAGTCAGAAAGCAAATCATCTTGTTTATCAATATTTAACTGTTAGTAAAAAGAAGCTTATACCAAACTGCGATCGAGATTCGGCACTTCTTCTCTTCTTGACTCCTCCTTTCAAGGAGGGTGGGAGGTAATTAAGGTTAGGTTCTGATTGCAACTTGGTATTACAATGCTTCACAATCGAACCCGCCTTCTTGATGCTGAATATGAAACAGGATCAAGAGAATTAGATTCAGTTATGAAGTACTGGAAAATAGAAGAAGACTTGGAAAAAATGAATTAGAAACCCTTGACCAGGTTGAGCTTGAGAGAGCAAGGCTGGAAGAGTTAGTTGGGATGTTTTAGTTTTTAAACGGCTTAATCCGTGTTACAATATGTCCTCTTTTTACTAGATGCTGAGGTATTTAAATTATGTTTTTAGCAGCGATTACAGGCCGTCCAATAGTTAGCTTGTTACAAAAAATATCTTCGAAATTAAATGCAGGACAGAAAGTTAAGCAAGGAGTTTCATATTAAAGTCATTTCTTTACTGATGGAAAACAACATTTGGGTACTATTTACACAAATGTTGGGGTACAGTCAAATGCTCAAATTACACTTGAAAAACCAGCTGAAGAGCCAGATATTCTGAGATTGAAATTACAAATGACTAAAGTTTCACCTATTCATTTTGGAATGGATCTGAAAATGAAAGAAGGTGCCATAGAGTATTCAATTGAAACCAATAATCATTTTGTGTCTGGAGGTCAACCTGAAAGCCCTTCTGTTGAGATGAGAACGCCAGAACATTCAGAGCTTTTAGAGAGAGAAATATCTGGAGCTTTAACTGAATCTAATCTTGCAGATATTTATTGGGAATTGACTTAATAGTTTCTTTGCTATGCCTCCAATCATAAGGCTTAACTTAGTTTTCTAATCCCCAAATACTTGGTTTCTGTTTCTTTGCTTCTTCTTGGGCTATGCGGTAAGCTGCTTCATTGACTGGTGGAATAAAACGAGCATATTCTACTTCGGCCAATCCTTCTTTTAGTAATTCCTCGGTAGAATCTACTTTAATGCCTCATTTCAGCATCTAATCTAAATATTAAACTTGGCACTGAGGGCAGAAATGAGTTCCTCTTTGGGCTAACCTAATATATTCAATTGGCGTGTTGCAAATTTTGCAGTTTTTTTTCTTTTGTCCATAAACCCATAATTGCAAAGCATAATCTCCGAGATTGCCTTCCGCATTCACATAATCACGAATTGAGGTTCCGCCAGCTTCAATTGAATCAGAAATCACTTTTTTAATTGCATGGTACAGCTTTGCGCTTTCTTTTTTATTTATTTGATTTGCTGGTCTATTCGGTCTAATACCTGATAGAAAGAGTGATTCATCGGCATAAATATTTCCGATTCCTGAAACAACTTTCTTTTGATCAAGCAAAACAGCCTTGATTGGCGAAGTAAAGTTTTTCAATTCTTTTTCAAAATATGAAACAGTAAATTCCTTCTCAAGCGGTTCGGGAGCCAAATCAGGTACGGCACCTTTATCGCAAGCATCTTGCCAGTTGTTATATAAACCCATTCTACCAAAAGCTCTTAAATCTTTGAATCTAAGCTGTTTGCCACCATGTAAATCAAAAATCACATGCGTATGTTTGGGTAATTCAGTTTCAGGTTTTTGAACCAAAAAAGCTCCTGACATCTTGAGATGTACAGAAATAATTTTGCCGCTTTTAGTTTCAAGAAAAAGGTATTTGGCTTTGCGCTTGATTTCATTAAACTCTTCACCTTCAAGCTCAGTTTTGAATTTCTCAACCGAAATGTTGTCGATTGTTTTGGCTCGATTGACTTTTATCTTGACAATTTTTTGACCAATAATGGATTGCTCTAATCCTTTGCGTACTGTTTCTACTTCAGGTAATTCAGGCATTATTGTTTAAGATTCTACAGTTAAATTTTGCAATTAAGCTTTTGACCCAGACTTCAAATGTTTGGAAATATTTGTAGATTTCATTTTACGATCAGTATGCTTTTGCAAATGTTTTTGAAGAATATTAGTAACAAAATCTTCTGCCGCAATATTTTTCACTGAATTATTTGTATTAGTTTTTTGATTGGAATTTTCAAGTATATTCAACAATTTATAAATTCCTGGCAAAACCCTTATGCAATCTCCAGAAGGTCTTTGTTTACAAGCTGAGCACAAAATTCCACCATGCTCAAAATCGAACCAAGCTTCAACTGATTCAGGCCTAGATTTAAGTGCACAATTGGTTTCAGGTTGATCACAAAGAGCCAGAGAGGCTTTGTAACCCAAAAGTTCGCTTAAATGCCAAAAGAAATTATTACTAATTGGTGCAAAGTCATTGTTTGCAGCTTGAGCTAACTGGCTGAGCGTTTCTTGAAACAAGTCAAAAATTTCTGAGCTTCTTTCTTCTTGATGATGAGAACATGCCTCCAAGAATTCAGCATATTGCCAAGCTAAAGAGAGTTTATCTAAGTCAGTTGTGATATTTCTAAATTGACCTTTGAATTCAGAATGTTTAATGGAATGAATTTCACTTTTAGAATTTCCAATCCAATAAAGATTATGCACAAAAGGCTCACTGCGACCACCAAGCTTGCTTCCGCTTAATTTGATTAATCCATATTCTCGAGAAAAAACTGTTAAAAGCTTGAATCCGTTCAATTTGCGTGTTCGAAGATTTATGGCTTCAATGCAAGTCTCTTTATTGGTTCCATTATTTGAGCTTGAAGAAAGCATTATGGTTTAAATGATTAATTTTAGGGAATCTCTATAAATTAAGGCTTTTCATCCCCCCAACCCCCGAAGGGGGCTTTAAAAGAGGTGGTTTTTAAATTTTGGGGGAAATTTAGGAATTTTAGATAGGGCGCCTCTAAAAATTCATTTTTTTGATTTCGACTTCTTCGCTCCCCCTGTCAAGAGGGCTGGGGGGACTAAATCAGTGAAAGATCGAATAAATAGATGTTCGCAATATAACCTTTAATTTTCTAGGACTTTTGATCCAAAGCTTTCAATATGAAAAGAAATAGCTTACTGAATATTTGGGGGAAATTTCTACTTTATGATTTGAAGTAAAAGTTATTTCAACTGTATCCGTTTTTATAAGCAAATTCAATGTGTGTAATTTTCTGCAATTTATTGAGTCTTAGGTATTTCATATTCATCAGTTATTGAAAAGTAATGAGAGTTGTTATGATGAAACACAATAAATTTATCTACATTGATATTTAGCTTTCAGGTAAACCATTTCCTGTTTAGTTTTTTAATACTAAATCTCCAACCTCATATTTCAAACCAATGAATCAACAGCAAGAACAAGATGTAAACATATTCATTGACTCTGATGGATTTACTTCTTTGGATGAGACTTTGGGTTTAGATAACTTAGAAAATCTTACAAATCATGGGCCATCACTCAATATTGATGCCATAAACAATCTTCATAATTTCAATCGAATTGCTAATGAACAAATTGCCATTATTGATTTTGGTTCACAATATTCAGAATTAATTGCAAGACGCGTTAGAGAGCTGAAAGTTTATTCAGAAGTACTTTCTCATACCGTTTCGGTTGAAAAACTTAGAATTATGAATCCAAAGGGGATTATTCTCTCTGGAGGCCCTGCTAGCGTTTATGAAAAAGGCTCACCCGAAATTGATCCCGAAATTTTTGAATTAGGTATTCCTATTTTGGGTATTTGTTATGGAATGCAAATCATGGTGCTTTCATTGGGGGGTAAAGTCTCGCCAATTAACTTTGGGGGTGGTGAATATGGTAGATCAAAACTTTTTGTTGATTCACATGAAAGCTTATTCAGTGGTATAGAAAATACTTTGATGACTTGGATGAGTCATGGAGATTCAGTGAATAGTTTGCCTGAAGGTTTTCAAATAATTTCGCATACGGCTAGAACTCCAATAGCTGCAATTGCAAATGAGGAAAGAAAATTCTATGGTGTTCAATTTCACCCAGAGGTAGTTCATACCGAAAAAGGCATGGAATTACTGGCTAACTTTGTTCATAGAGTTTGCGATTGCCCCCCTAGTTGGACTACTGGGCATTTTATTACTAATGCGATTGATGACATTAAAGCCACAGTAGGAGATGGTAAGGTTCTATTAGCTCTCTCTGGAGGGGTTGATAGCTCGGCGCTTGCGTTTTTGCTTCATAAGGCAATTGGTGATCAATTAACTTGTATGTTTATCGATCAGGGCTTTATGCGACTCAATGAGCCTGAAAAGTTAGTCAAAGTTTTTTGTGATCAATTTAAAATTCCAGTTGAATACGTTAATGCTAAAGAACGCTTTATTAGCAAGATGAAAGGTGTTATTGATCCTGAGCATAAACGAAAAGTAATTGGTGAAGAATTTATAAGAGTTTTTGAAGAAGAGTCGAGAAAGTTAGGTCCGTTTGATTTTTTGGCGCAGGGAACACTTTATCCAGATGTAATTGAGTCTGCCGGTACTGAGTCTTTTAATGAGAAAGGCGAGAAGGTTGCAGTCAAAATCAAATCTCATCACAATGTTGGCGGCTTGCCTAAAGATATTCAATTTAAGTTGCTTGAACCATTGCGTAAACTTTTTAAAGATGAGGTTCGAAGAGTCGCTCGTGAATTAGGTGTGCCGACTAGAATCACAAAAAGACATCCTTTTCCTGGGCCAGGTTTAGCTATTCGCATAATCGGAGAAGTAACGGAAGAAAGACTTAATATTGTTCGCATGGCTGACTACGTCGCGCGTGAAGAGTTAGAAGAAGCAGGTTTATATGATAGTATTTGGCAAATTTTTGTGGTTTTGCTAGCGGAAGTTAAATCGGTTGGTGTAATGGGTGATAAGAGAACTTATTCTTCACCAATTGTTCTCAGAGCTGTTAAAAGTGAAGACGGTATGACTGCTGACTGGGCGCATTTGCCTTATGAGCTTTTAAATAAAATTTCAACTCGAATAATTAATGAAGTTTCTGGAGTTAACAGAGTCGTTTATGACATAACTTCAAAACCACCTGGAACTATTGAGTGGGAGTAATGGTTTCGCTAATAACTCAGTAATGGCTTTGTTAGCAACCTTCCTATTTGTTTATTAGCTCTTCAATCGTATCTATAATTAATTTATTGAAATTGATTAACAAATAATTCCTATAGCGTTAACTCTACAAAATATATTTTTTAACTATGTTTGAGTTGAAAATAAATAATTCATTTTTATTGTTTTGCTTTTCACTGCTGATTTCTCTCAATACAGTTGTTACTAAAGCTGATTTTAAAGAAAATTCGAAAATTGCAAAACAGAAAACGGTCAAATTGTCCAAAGAGGTTGGTTCTCATATCTCTGATGCATCTCTTACGGCGGCCGTTAAAACTAATATCATGACAAATGAAGATATTGCTGATTTTCGAAGAATCAATGTGGATACTAAGCAGAGAATCGTATACCTCAAAGGTGAAGTACCAAATGAAAAGGCCATGATTTATGCAAACAAGAAAGCAAAAGAAGTTAAAGGTGTAAGAGGTGTAATAAATATGCTTAAAATAAGGGCACTTCTATAAAGTCGAGAAAGTTGACTGGAAGGGAAAAACCTAAGAAGGCACTGTTGGCATTTGGCTCTGAATGGTCTAGGATTTAAGATGTTGAAAT
>DUDU01000042.1 GCA_005110395.1 Candidatus Melainabacteria bacterium
GAAATACAATGAACTTAAAGAAAAATACAAAGAGTTTTTAAAAGAAAGAAATGAATCAGGGGAATTCAAACATAAAAGGCTTAGATCAGCATTTAATGCTATCAAAAGGCAATTAGCGTATCTTTTTACCTTTGAGAAATTTCCACATCTCCGAATCGAAAAGACAACAAATTCATGTGATGGGTACTTCTCTCATCTGAAGGCTAAAGTCAACGTTCATCGTGGAATCAGTGCTAGGAGAAAGATTCAAATGATTATTAAGCTTCTTTCATCTTAATTCAGGTGGACTTTTTACCTATATGCCAGTTTTGTTAAACTTCATTCCCTAAAAACATTCTGTTATGTCAAAGTAATAGTTCTCTACTTGAGTAATTATTTCAGTTTGAGTCACTTGTTTTGTTTCAATTTTAATTTTGTCAATTCGCTTAGTTTCATGATTAAGTAGCTCTTGTCCTAAAGTCTTCCATTCAATTCTTCTAACTTTTCCTAAACAATTTAGAATGAAATATTCTTTTCCAACATAATCATTTATACCTTCTTTGTGAATAATCACTGCATTCTCAATCGAGTTCCCAAAACCACCCGAAATTGGTAACTCTACTCCGAAATCTTTTTCTAATAAATCTTTTAATATCATTTTTTGTTGCTAACTTACTTTTAAGCGAAAACATTTTTCCCTTACCAAAGGAATTACATATAGGCAAAACCTAATAATAAAATCATTAAGTTATTTATCATCTTACTTACACTCAGCCCAATTAGAGCCAATTCCTGCATCAACCACAATGGGTACTTTTAATGGCTGATTCAAAACCATTTCTTTTTTGACTAAATCCTTTACCAATTCAATTTGCTCTTTTGCCGCCTCCAAAACAATTTCATCGTGAACTTGCAAAACAATTTTGGCGCCAAGATTTGCTTCTTCTATTTTTTCTGAAACTCTTAGCATTGCAATTTTCATCATATCAGCAGCTGAACCCTGCAAAGGCGCATTAAAAGCCGCTCTTTCTTCTCCTTTGCGCAGCATAACAATTTTAGAATTTAGATTGCGGAAATAGCGTCTACGCCCCCAAATGGTTTCCACATAACCCTTTTCACGAGCTTCATTAATTGTATTTTCTATAAAAGGTCTAACTTTTGGAAAACGCGCAAAATACTTTTCTATGAATTGCGAAGCTTCTTTATTTGAAATCCCCAATTGTTTGGCGGTAGCCTGCGGCCCTTGCTGATATATAAGAGCAAAATTGAGAGTTTTACCCAATCGTCTCATTTCAGAAGTTACATTTTCTGGAGCAACCTCAAAAATTTCTGAAGCGGTTCTGCTGTGAATATCTTGCCCTTTCTGAAAGGCATCCACCAAAATCGGATCTTCTGTATAGTGAGCCAAAATCCGCAGTTCTATTTGTGAATAATCAGCGCTAATCAGCAAATTCCCAGTTTCAGCCTCAAAAGCAGATCTTATGCGTTTGCTAAATTCAGGATTTTTGGCGGGAATATTTTGCAAATTTGGATTACTCGATGATAATCGTCCCGTTGAGGTTAATGCCTGATTGAATTCACCATGAACTCTGCCAGTTTTAGCATTAATCTGTCTGGGCAAAGAATCAGTATAAGTCGAACGTAGTTTTGATAAACCTCTGAAATCAATGATTCGATCGATTAAGCCAGTTTCATCTTGATCTCTGAGCTCATAAAGTATTTTGCTATCTGTTGATAATTGACCAGAACCAGTTGATTTTTTGAGTTGAAAACCTTTTTTTGCTAAGGCCTGTCCAAGCTGCTGAGTTGAATTGAGATTGAGGCTTAAGCTATCTGCGCCAAGTTTGTCTAGTATTTCAGTTTCATCTAAAACAATTTTTTTAGTCAAATCTTTCGATAATTCTTCAAGCTTGGCTGCATTAATATATATGCCAGCTAATTCCATTCTCGACAAAAACAAAGCAAGCGGAGATTCAACTTCAATCCATAGTTTTTTGAGCTTTTCATCAAGTGTTTGATTGTAATAATCATAAAGCGCTAAAGTAAAAGCAGCATCATCACAAGCATAATGCGCAGCTTTTTCAATTGGAACCTGATCCATTGTCTTTTGTGACTTACCCTTAGGCCCAATCAACTCATCAATATTTGCCATTTGATATTTAAAAATCCGCAAAGTCTGATTCTTGAGGCCATGCGACGCATCTGGATCAGCCAAATAGCTGGACAACATAGTATCCAAAGTACCTTTTGGAAGAGTTAATCCATAACGCACCAAGATTTTATATTCAAATTTAATATTCTGAATAATTAATTGTCCTTTCCAAGCACCTTTTGCGGCATCAAAAAGATCCTGAAAAGACTTAGAAACAAAATCATTACTTAACTGATCAGGAGCGCCCAAATAAATATGCCCAGTCGGAATATAAGCAGAGTAGTATTTTTTACTATTTCCTTTTTGCCAGCCAAATGACCAACCAACAATATTACATTCCCAAGTATTCAAGCCATCAGTTTCAAGATCCAAAGACAGAACATTAGATTCACTAATTTCTTTGAGAATAGCCGCAAATTCAGCTTCTGTAAAAATCGTATTTCTTTCAATATCAATTGATGGTTTTAACGGATTATTTGCAGAAGAATTTTCATTTGAATCTACTGAACTCGAACCAGAAGAATTACTCCCTGAGCTTGCTTCATCAAAATTCAAAGTCAATGAAAGTTTATTAGATAAATCGTTCAAGTCCTTGAAATCAACTAAGTCTTTGTCAAAGTGGGTAAATATTTTTGGTAATCTTCTTTCAAAATTGGCAAGTTTATATTCACGCAAAAATGAAATTAATTCTGGAATATTCGGATTGAGGGGATGCGTTAGCTGATCGAAAGGATATGCAATTGGACAATCAGTTTTGATTTGTGCTAAAAATTGCGAATCTCTGGCTGACTCAATACCTTCGGATAATTTTTTCTTGAGAGATACAGAGAGATTGAGATTTTCGATATTTCCCAAAATTTCATCTAATGAGCCATATTCTTCTAATAGCTTTACTGTTGTCTTCTCACCAATACCAAGAACCCCAGGAATATTATCTGAATTGTCACCGCAAAGAGATTTGTAATCCACAACTTGCTCTGGGTAAACTCCCATTTTAGCCTTTACTTCATCCCGCCCCATCAATTGAATGCCTTTCATCCCAGGCATCAATACCTTTACTCGATCACTCACTAATTGAAAATTATCTTTATCACCACTCAAAATCAAAACATTCCAACCAGAGTTTTCGGCTTGCAGAGATAAGGTTCCAATCAAATCATCAGCCTCATAACCAGGCATTTCCATTAAACTCATTCCAACAAGCTCTAAACCTTTTTTTATTTCAGGCCATTGAAGCGCTAAAGCATCAGGCATTTCGGTTGGACGATTAGCTTTGTAAAAATCAAAAGCTTCATGTCTAAAAGTTGGACCCTTGGTGTCAAAAGCAGAAATTACCGTTGTTGGCTTATATGTTTCAATTACATCAAAAAGGGCTTTAAAAAAACCAAATATCGCCCAGCTTGGTTTGCCATGGGGAGAAGTCATAGCAGTACGCTCAAGCGCAAAATACATCCGAAAAGCTAAATTACTTCCATCAACAAGCATTAATGTTTTACGCTCACCAAAAGGTGAAAATTCTGTTTCTATTTCTTCAGTTGATTCTTGAATGGAATTTGTTTGCATTGAGCTAAGTAATAAATGCTAAGGACTAAATTAAGTTATTGGCTGCACAAGATCGAGTCAAAACAATGAATTTATCTTAGCTTGAAAATTTGAACAAGATTTAGAAGATTAAAAAGATGAATAGGATTTCTTTATCTCAGGTCCTGACTTAATCATATGAATCTTGATAATCCCTGTTCTGACTTGAAGTTTTGAACAAGATTTAGAAGATTAATAAAGATAAACATGATTTCTTTTATTAATTGAAAAAACACCATTGCTTCTTAGCTCCTACTTTTAAAGAGGCATGGGAGGTAATCAAATGTAGCTGGTACGAAAAATTTTACTCATTTCTCATTCTGGCTGAATCATATAAATTTTGATAATCCCTGTTCTGACTTGAAGTTTTGAACAAGATTTAGAAGATTAATAAAGATAAACATGATTTCTTTTATTAATTGAAAAAACACCATTGCTTCTTAGCTCCTTCTTTTTAAGGAGGGAGAGGTAATCAAATGTAGCTGGTACGAAAAATTTTACTCATTTCTCATCCTGACTGAATCATATAAATTTTTGATAATCCCTGTTCAAAATAAAGAAACTTGAATTTCATCAAAAGTTGATTCTTTAAATTTAATAACTTCATAGGTAATAACTTGTAGTCTTTCTTTTTGATTGCGCCAGGCATCTTGGGAAAATCCACCTTTTTTACACAATTGACTAAGAAAATTAATTTTATTGGGAATTTGCTCCCAGACTTGCGGCAAAAAGGTTGCTCTTTGATTTGCCTTTTGAATTATTACTCCGTGCTTATTTGGTTGAAGTTTACCCAGCATTTCAAATTCAGATGAACATTTTAATAATTGATAAGAATGCAAAACAGAAATTTCCAACTTTGCTTGCGCAAGCTCTTCTAATGTCATAGGTTTAAAGCGAGAATCTTCACAAGCGGCTTTGAGAGCATTAACCATCAAGTCCTGCCCTAATGGTCTGCTTCCATACAATGAACCAATACAACCTCTTAATTTTCCATCAATTGTGATTGTGACAAAACTCGCAGCTTCCTGGGTTAAAAGCGGATATTTAGTCACAATTGCACTCAAATCAGGATTATCTTTGTTTGCAATATAATTTTTGAGTTGCGTGCGCAGAAAACCCAAGAGTTCACGCTGAAAATCAAAAGTAAAAAAATCTCTCCAATTAGGTTGAACCGTCAATAGAGAAACTTGATCTGGATCATTAGCATCTAGTGGCTTGAAATAATCTTGAAAATATCCGATTGAGCAATAACCAACCACTCGGCTTTCATCATTAGTAGTAGCTGCTGAATTTGAATAATGAATAAATTCGGAATGAAATTTTCTGGATAATCTTGTTTCTAAAAAGGCTGATATTCCAAGCTTTCCGCAAGCATCCGCTGTTTTCAAAACATTTTGCGACACATTGCTCAATACGGCTTGAATCGAGGCTTCATCTTTAGCCTGGCAAGTTTTCAAATCATGAAAATGGCTCAAATCACTGCTCAAAATCAAGCAAGTTTTTTCGTCCACTAAATTATCAATTTTTTTCGCAAGTTTGGAAGCCGAAATATCTCCATAAAGCATTAAAGTAATTGGATATTTTTCAAGGTCAATTCCTTCTTCCAGCAAACGATATTGAAGAAAAGGCAAATGAGCTTCTACGGAATGTTCACCTAGAAATGGTGCTTCAAAAATGCTAATTCCTTCAGATGGGCTAATTGATTGCTTTGGGGATTTCCCTAATGGAGTCTGATAAAAATCTTGAGGATAAACCGCTAAACCTTCAAATCTATTTTTATGAGCTGGCCCAATCACAATTACTCTCTCGAACTTTCTTGGTTCAAAATATTTATAGGCATGAGCAGCACTTAATCCTGAATATTGATAACCTGCATGAGGAGCAATAAAGACTTTGAATTGATTAATGATTTTATTAGCCGCTTCTTCTCTAGCCTGCTCAAAAAGGTTACTGAGCAATTCTTTCAAAACACTCTCTTCTGCTGGATAGAAGGTTCCAGCTATGCTCGGTAAAAGCACGCTCGACAAATCCAACTGAGAATTATACTGAGACCTATTACTTGAAGATTGTTGTTTTAAAGTGCTTTGATTCATAAACTCGAATAATAATTCTGAATTATGGAGATTTTACGTGTACGAAATTCCCTTTATTTTGAGAAAGTTCTCTAAAACATTATTCCCGTTTAATTAATTTGACTTTCATTTTGCTCTTTGAAACAAATAAATAAATAGGGATAACTATAATGTTTGCAATACATGAACTATTCCATTAAAATAAAAAGCTTCAATTATTTATATTCAGTGCAAATTAAAATTTTCAAAAATTTGACTGAATTATTCGCCAACTAAGAAACTTCAAGATAAATTTCAAGACAAGAACATATTTAAAGACATGAGCAATAAATTAGATTTAGCCCAAAGAGACGCAAAATTAAATCCAAGACAAATTAGATCAAGTGGATTTATTCCAATTACAGTCTATGGAAAAGAATTAAAAGAATCATTATCTTTGCAAATTTCAGCCACTGACTATAAAAGACTCAATTTATCTCACTCAGTTAAAATCATTGACGGAGAAGTTCAGGATCAAAAAAGTAAATTTTCTTTATTAGTCAAATCAATTGAAAAGCATCCAATTTCATTACAAGTACTAAATATTCAGTTTCAAGCTGTATCTCCAGAAAGCATAGTATTTGTTACCGTACCAATTATTTTCGAAGGAGTTTCTCCATTAGTTCAGTCAGGAGGAACCTTATCACTCTCAAGAAAAACCGTCAATTTAGCATGTATCGCTAGATCAATTCCTTCATCAGTGAAATTTGATTTGACTAGACTTCAAGGACAAAATCATCTTGCTACTTATGCTGATATAGAGCTTACAGAGGGTGTTACTCTAAAAAGTGATGCAAAACAAATTATTGCCAAGATTTCAGTACCTCAAATTGCCGCAACAGATAAAGCTGCAGCTAAATAAGTTTGAATAAAATATAAGAATTATTAGTCCTTGGAAATTATCTTTCAATCAAGAATTTGAAAAAGAGAATTATAAGCTTTATTTTTGGAACCAGGCCAGAGCTAATCAAAATCGCTCCACTGGTTCAGGCTTGTAAAAAAGAATTCAATGTAAAAGTTATTTCAACTGGTCAACACCGCGAACTACTGAATAATTTACTGCATTGGTTTTCAATTGAGCCAGAAGTAAATTTGGATATTATGAAATCCAATCAATCTCCCAGTAAGGTAATTGCGACTATACTCAGCCATTTAGAGGCAATTTTGGTTGGTAGCGATCTAGTTATTGTGCAAGGCGATACAGCAAGTGCTTATGCTGGAGCAATGTCGGCTTTTTTGCATCAAATACCAGTTGCTCATTTAGAAGCTGGCCTCAGAACAAATAATCGTTATAATCCTTTTCCAGAAGAGATTTTCCGCAGACAAATTACACAAGTTGCCGATATTCACTTTGCGCCGACCGAACAATCTGCCAAAAATATACGCAAAGAAGGATTTGAAGAAAATGTTTATGTAGTTGGGAATACTGTAATTGATTCATTAAAACAAACCACTCAAAGGCTACTTGAGATTGAACAAAGCCATAAAATTGGTCAAAAAAATATTCTGAAAAATGAATTGTCTAAATTTGTTGATTTGCCATTTCGAAAAGAGCTGGAAGGCAAAAGGATATTACTTGTCACCATGCACAGACGTGAAAATCTGGGACAAGATCACGAACAAGTCGCATCTGCTCTTAGAGAAATAGTTGAAGAATTTAAGGATACCGCAATTGTTTTTCCAATCCACCCAAATCCAATGGTGCGGAAAGCGGTTGAACCACTTCTGGAAAATCAACCACGAGTCCATCTAATTCAACCAATTGACTATATTACGCTTGCTTGGCTTCTACAAAAAACCCATATTCTGATTACCGATTCAGGTGGCTTGCAAGAAGAAGGAGCCAGTATTGGAAAACCAACTCTTGTCCTGAGAGAAACAACTGAAAGACCAGAAGCTGTTGAAGCGGGTGTTGCTAAATTAGTAGGCACGAACAAAGAAAATGTCAAAAATGAATTGAGATTATTACTTGCAGATCAAGCTGCATATGACAAAATGGCTAAACCAAGCAGCGTCTATGGTGATGGAAAAACATCTGAAAAAATTGTTGAGATATTAAAAAATTATTTTAGTTGAACTGTTTGATTTGACTAATTCACCTTATGCAAGTCTCATGATTTTATTTAGTTTCCGAAACATACCTGAACTGGTTTCAGTATTCTTCTCAAGAACTATCTCAGGAAACAGAAAATAATTATTGAGTAACGTGACTAATTGATTAATCAAAAAAGAATCTAATCCAAACTCGCCTTAATTAATCTGTCCATTATAGTATTACCCAAACCATTTCTAGGAGGAGTTTCACAGAAAATAGTTTGTATGTGCTCAGAATCGCAATCTCTAAAAAAAGAAAACAAATTAGCCCCGTATTCTTCAACAGATGAGCACAGGAGTGATTTTTGAAATATATTCTGAAATGAATGAGAATCAACTGAAGCTTCTAAACCAATAAAACCAGAACTCGTAAAAGCTTTTGATTCATTGTCTAAAGGAAGCTCACTCAGAGATCTAATTAAAATCACTTTAGCTTGAGGCGAATAATGTCTATATTTCATACCAGGAGAAAGTGGAATTACAGACAAAATTGACTGGCTTTCTTTCTGACTGTTTAAAGTTTGATAATGAATTAAATTAGGAATGACTTTCTGAATTTCTTCAAACGGTATCGATCCCATTCTCAGCAAAATTGGTTGCTCACCTGAACAATTCACTACAGTTGACTCAAGGCCATATTTAGTTAGACAATCTATGGAATTTGTGGACGGACTTTTGAGTATGCAAGGAATAAGTCCATTGAAATCATTCATCACATGCTCACAAGAAGTGGCACTTGGCCTTCCAGATCTATTAGCCGAGGGAGCTGCAATCGGTATGCCAACTTTGTTTATAAGGCTGGTTGCTAGATCAAAAGCTGGCATGCGGACGGCTACTGTATCTAGTCCAGCTGTAATTAAATTGCTAATAGATCTTTTCTTCTTGAAAATAAGAGTGAGCGGGCCAGGCCAAAAATGTTCAATTAATTTTTGCGAGAGCTCATCTATTTGATCGGTTAATAATGAAAGCTCACCTTGTGAAGAAATATGAATAATAAGAGGATTATCTGAAGGACGACCTTTAGCCAGAAATATTTTTTGCAAAGCTTCATCTGAATCAATTCTGGCTCCCAGACCATATACAGTCTCGGTTGGGAAAGCTATTAATTCCCCTGACCTTAGAAATGAAGCGGCAATTTCAATATTATCTGTGATTAAAGTTTCCATATTTGATAATCTTGATGACTCATATTATTTTTCTTCAATGAGCTCATCAGATAAAGCAAGTCCATTTAGTTTACAAGTATTTATAACATTAACCTTAATATGCCTAATTTCAATTACTCTTTACTACTTACATATTGCTCACAACCTCATTCCACTATTACGAACTTATTCACCGTCTGAGAGCTCAATAGCCTGGTTTATCCTCAAAGACTTAAGACTTGAAAATATAGATTGGTCAGAAGCATCAAGTATCAGCTCAAATGCATTAAGTAAATCATCAGTTTGGGAAAGTTTTTCTGAAAGCTCCATTTATGCAAACTTTTTACTTACAATTTTGAGACTTTTGGGTAAAGAACAAAATCTCAATTCTATACTCTTAACAGGCAGATCAATTAGTTTATTAAGTTTAATTGCAATTTTATTTTCATTTTTTGCAATTTTATATCGAGAAAAAATAAGACCAGCCCTAGCCTTAATTGCTTGCATTTTATTTTTATCAGCTACGAGTATTCAGTTTTTCTCTTTTCAAGCTCTTCCAGAATTACCTGCGCTGGCAATAGGATTGATAGGAACACTGATTTGGACATATAAAAGAGTCAATAAAACGCAAAACAATTCCCTCAATTTTCTAACAATTTTATTTTGCGCACTTTGCTTTGCATTGGCTTATTTATTTTGCCCCAAACTTAGTTTCTTGTGCTTTGGTTTTGCATATTTCTTTCAATCTCTTCGTCTCAAGAGTATGTTCCAAAGCAGTGCAGTTTTATTGCCCCTTATAGCAAGTATCGGAATTGAACTTTCCTTGCGAAAAAGCTTATTTCCACTTTCTTTACCTCAAGGCTGGAATTTTAATTTGTTTTTGAGCAATTTTTCAGTCATCGAAACTTGGGCATTATTCGTTGCAATTACAAGCATAGTTTTTTTGAATAGATATATTGCATCACCCACTCAACTGAGTTCAAAAAGCGCATCTTCAAAGATATTACTTTTGAGTTTTGTGTTTTGTGTTTTTGAAACTGGACTTCAACCTGACTGTGAAGGAAGCTGGATGATTTTTATTTTGGCAGCCTGTTGGTCAATTGCTATTTCCTTAAATGATTTATGGACACAAATCGAATACAAAACTATTTTGATTTTGAATATACTTTTGCTAAGTTTGACATTATTTACATCATTGGTAGTGCCAAGCACCTTACAGACTATAAGGAATAATCCACAATTAATGACAGTAAATCGACAATTAATTTTGCAAGAAAGAAAAGCACAAAGTAAAAATCTAAGTTTCAAAAAGAGGAATCAGAAGAAAATAAAAGTATTATCCCAAGATTTAATTTTGGCTCTGAAGTTAGGTTATCAGCCATATTTCAATAATCCGAATTTGTTTTATTATTCTAAAGAGTCAACCGACAAAGCTTTATCAATAATTGAGAAAAAAAAGTTTGACAGAATTATTTTGAGCGAATATCCCGAAAGATATTTCCCAGCAAGATTGGTGAGTGCAATCAAACAGCATTACGCAAAAGAAGAAAGTATTTTGGTGAATGGTGATAAAGGTGGATTGTATTATTCCAAAGAATATCTAGGTAAAAATGATTCACCAAATTCAATTCATGCATCAGGTAGCGGATATACTTTTGCAACTTTTCATTATGTTTAATTGGATGTGATTACCTCCCAACCAAAATGATTGCTAGCTCACGCCTCACAGGTACCTTGCCAGGAAGAGCTAAGGAATTTCATCTTGATTTTTCTTTAAACAAGCTCAGGTTCTAACTTGATTTGGTATATTTTTTTGATTCACACCTTTATTCTCAATAATTTTATATATTTGAATAAGTACCAAAGGTATCAAACTAGCTAAAATCGATACTACCCACAGCTTTGCTGAAAGAACCTCTAAGCCCAGTACTAAACGCATTTGTGGAAGTAGATAAACCAATACCATTAGAATAGTACAAACTAAAAGAGCTAACCAAACAAATTTGTTTTTCGTGATTTCGTTTACCCATAAGTTTGAATGTGCGGACGACATATTGAATACATGAAAGAGTTGTGCAAAGGCAAGAGTAATAAAGGCTACATTGTTTACAATTTTGTCATCAGAAGTAATAGCTTGCTTGCAATAGGTTACAGCCACAATTACCGACACGGTTATAGCCACAGAATATAAGACAATAGAAATCCAATTTTTATTAGAAATAATAGGATCTATGGGATTTCTGGGTTGGCTCTCCATAACAGTTTTGTCACCTTCACCAATGCCAAGAGCCAATGCTGGGAATACATCCGTCACCATATTCAAAAACAAGATTTGCAAAGGAAGCAGAGTAGAGGCAGGAGCAAAAAAACCTAATGCGGTCACAATAAAAATTTCACTTAAATTGCAGGAAACAAGGTAAATAACAAATTTTTGTATGTTCTGAAATATTTCTCTGCCATGCGCTACAGCTTGAGCAATGGAAATAAATGAATCATCTTTGAGTACAATACTAGCGGTCTCTTTCGCAACTTGAGTACCTCTCAGTCCCATAGCGATACCAATATCAGACTTTTTGAGAGCAGGTGCATCATTCACACCATCTCCTGTCATAGCTACAATGTTGCCAGCTTTTTGGTAAATATCAACTATCTCTAATTTTTGTTTTGGTGAAGTACGTGCAAACACCGCTGAAGAAAGTATCTTTTTCTTCCATTCATCTGAAAGTGATTCCATTTGAGGTAAGTCTTTTCCAGAAATCACATTTTGCTCTCCCTCGTCTACCAAAGATCACTAGTGTCCCATTAACTATTTAGCAAAGGTGTTTTTTGGCTGATTCAA
>DUDU01000043.1 GCA_005110395.1 Candidatus Melainabacteria bacterium
ATTAAAAAGCCCATATTTCTTGCATCAATAAATAAGATTTCATTTTCACGTTTTCTAAAACCACCATTGGTTTTGTTTCGGGAAAGAAACCATAAGCAAGCTGGTATTTGAGTATTTAAAAATAGTTTGGTTGGTAGGTTTACAATACAATCAACCAATCCTTTTTCAACCAATGCTTTTCTTATTTCTCCTTCGCCAGTTGTGTTTGTAGTCAAAGCACCTTTAGACAAAACAAAACCTGCTTGCCCTGTTGGTGCTAAGTGATATAAGAAATGTTGTATCCAAGCAAAGTTTGCGTTTCCTGTTGGTGGTGTTAGCTTTTCGCCTAATACTTTCCATCTTGCATCATCACGCAATAATTCGCCACTCCAATCACTGTCGTTAAAAGGTGGATTAGCTATTATGTAATCAGCCTTTAAATCTTTGTGAACATCATTTAAAAAAGAACCTTCGTTGTTCCATTTCACATTACTGCTATCAATGCCCCGAATGGATAAGTTCATTTTTGCCAAACGCCAAGTAGTTTGGTTGCTCTCTTGTCCGTAAATAGAAATACGGTCGGCTGGTTTTAAGTCAAGTCCTGTTTTGCCTTTCTTTTTGTAATGGTCTTGATGGCTTTTGATGAACTTTTCGCTTTGTACGAACATCCCACCGCTACCACAACATGGGTCAAACACCCGTCCTTCATAAGGCTCAAGCATCTCAACCAATAGTTTAACAACACTTTGCGGAGTATAAAACTGCCCGCCTTTCTTCCCTTCAGCCAAAGCAAATTCTCCTAAAAAGTACTCAAATACTTGTCCTAAAATATCTTTACTCTGTGCTTCTTTGGTGCCAATGGTAGCCGAACCTACTAAGTTTACCAGTCCACCCAAACTTGCTTTATCCAATTTCTCTTGTGCAAATACCTTTGGTAAAACACCACGCAATGAAGGATTGTCTTTTTCGATAGCATCCATTGCATCATCAATGTCTTTTCCAATGGTTGGCTGTGTTGCTCTGCCTTGTATGTAAGTCCAACGAGCCATAACAGGAACAAAAAATATTTTGTCTGCCAAGTATTCATTTTTGTCTTCGGGGTCTGCACCATCACTTTTTTGAGCCACCAATTTTTGATATTGCTCCTCAAAAGCGTCTGATATATATTTCAGGAATATCAAACCCAAAGCAACGTGTTTGTATTCGGCAGCATCCATAGTTTTACGGAGCTTGTCGGCTGCTTTCCAGAGTTTTTTCTCTAGTGGTTCTTCCTGTTCAATCTTTGCTGTTTTAGCCATTATTGTCTATTAATATTTAATTCGTTTTTAGGTCGTAAAGTTAGTTTTTTTAAACCTGATATTCTCAAAAGTTGCCGTCAAAGTATCAACCGTCCACTTGTCGGGTGGTGGTCTTTGGGTGGGGTTGGCCAAAATTAAAAGAGCTGCAACCCGACATACAAGCCAACTCTTTTGCAGCACATTTAATTTTGCGAAGCGTTGGCATTTTGTCTGTCGTTTTAATGATAGTTTGATGTCTGTTGTGTCGTCCGCTACGCTTGCACCTATCTAGCTTTTATACGAACATCTGTTAATGCTATTAATGAAATCATTCGCATAACACGCTACTTTCAGGATGCAAAGAGTTAAGTGAAGTCAGATTTACAACTTTTTAAGAATATATTATTTGTAAGAAATTTAGTGAAGATTCTATACGCTCTTATTCTCAAGCTTTAAGTATAGTATCTAAGAGCTTTAACCTTCAGCTAGCTTCTCATGATGAAATTGAATTTCTAGATTTTGTAATAAAACTGAAAAAAGAAAATAAATCTTTTGCCAATATAAAAAATATTGTAATGGCAACAAAATTATTTTATTCTCTAATTCATAATTTTCATTTCAGGAAAAATTACATGCAAAACATGAAAAAGCCTGAAACCCTTCCCGACATACTATCACTGGGTGAAGTCAAGCTTCTAATCGATACACTGGATAATCTAAAACACAAAACTATTATTTCAGTAATATACTCTTGCGGTCGAGAATCAGTGAATATTTAAATCTAAAAATCAGTGATAAAGTCCTATCTTTATAAACTATTAATCAACCATTTCACCTTTGAGAGACCATGGACTAGTTTCAGTTATTAAAACCTTCACAAAATCACCAGGAGCTTCAGCTGCTCTTTTCGGGAAATTACAAATTTTGCCAGCCCTAGTTCTACCCATCCACATTTTTTGATTTCTACTACTTGCATTTTCAATCAAAATTTCCTCCACTGAGTTCAAATAAAGCTTGCTGCGTTTTTCTAATACATTATCCAAGGTTGCATTTAGATATCTAATTCTTTCTTGTTTGATTTCATCAGGTACTTTGAGTTTTGGATCAGCTTCCCATTTGCCACCTGGAGTATTGCGTCTAGGAGAATACATAGCTGTTATACACGCATCAAAACCAATCTTTTCTACATTTTTACAAGTATTTAAAAATTGCTCTTCGGTCTCGCCAGGAAAACCAACAATAAAATCACTTGTAATTCCAGCTCTTGGCATTTTTGCGCGAATTTTATCTACCATTCGCATATAATCATCAACTTTATAAACTCTTGCCATGCGCCTTAGAGTTTCATCATCACCAGCTTGCATTGGAATGTGGAAATATTCACAAGCTTTGGGCAATTCAGCCACAGTATCAATGAGCTCATCATCAACATGATATGGATGTCCAGTCAGAAAGCGAATTCTTTCAAGCCCAGGAATATCGTGAATATATCTCAGTAGCGAAGCTAAAGATTTATCAATATCTAGTCCATAAGCCGTTACATTTTGACCAAGCAAAGTCACTTCTTTAAAACCTTCAGCCACCAATTGTTCAATTTCTGATTTGATGAATTCAGGTGAACGGCTTTTTTCGCGGCCTCTGACTTGCGGAACAATGCAATAAGTACAATTAAAATTACAACCCAAGATTACATTAACCCAAGCGGTAACTGTTGTTTGTCTAATAATTGGAGTTTCTGGAATTTCTTCGGGCAAATTTTCAAATAGCTCGCATTGTTTTTGTCCGGTTTTTTGCGCTTCTAAAATCAAATCTGGCAATCTATGAAGATTATTAGTGCCAAAAACAACATCAATATAAGGCATGCGTTTTTGAATTTCCTGACCTTTTTCTTGCGCCAAACAACCAGCTAGCGCAATCATGGCTCCAGGTCTACTTTCTTTGAGCTGACGTAAACGCCCTAAATAACTATAAGCTTTGTCCGCTGCTCCTTCCCGAATAGTGCAAGTATTCAAAATCATTAAATCGGCATCTTGCAATGTTTTGGTTTCAGTGTAATTGATTTCTGACAATAAGCCTAACATCCTCTCTGAGTCAGCTTTGTTCATTTGGCAACCGAGGGTTTCTATATAGCAATTAGGCATTGGTAGATCTAAGAGTTAGTAGTTAGAGATTGTTTGAACGATTTCTTTGAATGGAAGATGGAATTTCTAAATATGGGAATAAAAAATTATAAAGTCGTTAAATTTACATTCAATTATAGTGAGCAAACTTCTAACCCCAGCTGAAAAAGATTTTTTAATTACGGAACAAGCTAAAAAGAATTTAATTGAGCCTGCAGTTTTAAGAGCGATTGTTGATGTGGAATCTTCGGGTTCAGGCTTTTATCCAGTTGGTCACCTTAGTGCTGGCAAATGCAAAGTACGTTTTGAGCCAGATTATTTTCAGAAGTTTAGCAATAGTAGACCTTATTTTATTCCAGCTAGTGTAACTGTTGATGCCGCCAAAGCAGATCCTAGATTTACTGGACGTGAAGCCTATGAGCAAGCCGTAATTCAATCTCCTGCATCAGCAATCCAAGCGACTAGCTTTGGGCTTGGGCAAATTATGGGATTTAATTTTCAAAGGGTTGGTTATGTTTCACTGATGGATTTTTCCAATGCCATGGAAGACAATGAATATAATCAATTACAAGCTTTTATAAATTTCATCACGGCTGATATCAATCTTTTAAGTGCCGCTCAAAATAAAGATTTTGTAACAGTCGCTAGACTTTATAATGGCAAAAAATATGCTGAGCGTGGTTATGACAAAAAATTAGTTGAAGCCTATCAAAAAGTAAGTTTAATTAAAATTCCTGCTTAATCAGAGTCTAGATGTTCTTGTTTTGAGGATGATAATAAGATAGAAAGCAAGTTGTTGATCTAAAAACAAAAATCATCATTCCCACTTATAAAGAGTTATAGCCTCATAATGCCAACTAAGTTAGGTTAAAAAACAAGATTCTAATTTGTTTGTAATTCTTTTTTTTATTCAAAATCCCTGAACTTAACCAATTCAAACAACTTATACAGGATGTAAACTGAAAAGATAAATTTATTAAATATCTGTTTCATTTTGAATTCATCCAGACAAGAAATAAAACTCATATCTTTTGATGCGGCTGATACACTGATCAAACTTGTGCGTTCAGTTGGAGATCATTACTCCTCCATTGCCAGCAAACATGGAGTTCAGGCCTCTGTAGAAGACATAAACAAAAGCTTTAAAAAAGTCTTTGCAGAAACTCCTCCACTGAGTGAATCAGGCGATAAGGATTTGCAATGGTGGAAAGAAGTAATTGAAAAAACCTTCGCGGCATTAGGATTTCAAAATAAGTCATTTTCTAATTTTGATAACTTTGTAAAGGAGCTCTATGATGCTTTATCTGAAGACAGAGCCTGGGCTACTTTTAATGATGTAGAAAATACTCTTCAAGAATTGAAAAAACTCGGTCTACGAATGATAGTCTTTTCAAACTTTGATGAAAGATTATTAAAAGTGCTGGCGGATTTGTCTATTGATCATTATTTCGAGAAAGTAATATGCTCCAGCCAAATTGGTTATGGCAAGCCTGATGTCAAAGCTTTTCGGAAAGTTGCGGAATTAGTGAATTTGAAACCTGAAGAAATTTTGCATGTTGGTGATGGCTTTGAAAATGATTATTTGGGATCATACAGAGCTGGCTTTCAGTCCTTATATTTGAATCGTTCAGGACTACAATTATATTCACCGATTCATGAAGAAGATGAAATCAAAGATTTACAAGAATTGATTCCTGTACTTTGTAAAATAGTAAATAAGATAAATGCTTAGTGATCCTATTTACGCAAAGTTGAAAAGCCCTCTCCCCTACCCCCTCTCCTAAAGCTAGAGGGGAGCCAAAGAAAAACAGAATGATTATAAAAGACTTTCAAAAGCTCAAATCACGCATTTCGGAAGTTGCAAGCCGAGTTGATTTGAATGATCAGAAAATTGAATCTATTAAGTCTCAAGTGCAAGAAATTCTGACGATTGTCCGCAAAGAAAAGCTTGCTGGCATTAAAAGACTGACAGAAAAATTCGATAAAAAGAAAATCGACAATTTCAAAGTTTCATGCAAAGGCTGTTTTGATAAACTTGACCCAGAAGTGCAGAAGGCTCTCCAATTAGCAGCTAAACGTATTCGCAGATTTCAGGAAGTCTGCTTACCCAAAAAATATGAACTTATTGATGGCGAAGATAAGCTTGAAATCAGATTTACTCCGCTAGATTCAGTTGGCGTTTATGTTCCTGGTGGCACTGCTCCTTTGGTTTCCACTCTACTCATGACAGTTATTCCGGCTCAAGTAGCAGGCGTCCAAAGAATAGTAGTTATCTCTCCACCAAATATTCATCTAGGAATTCACCCTGGAATTTTAGGCGCAGCCGATTTACTTGGTATCGAGGAAATTTATCAAATTGGTGGCGCACAAGGAATTGGGGCTTTAGCCTATGGCATTGAAGAAATTGATTTAGAACCCGTTGACAAGATTGTCGGGCCAGGAAATCTATATGTCACGCTTGCAAAGAAAGAAGTCTACGGTATTGTCGGAATTGATGCTCTCTATGGGCCAAGTGAATTGTTGATTATCGCTGATGAAAATGCAAATCCAATATCAATTGTGAATGATTTGATGGGTCAATTGGAACATGGATCTGGCTTTGAGGCCACTTGTTTGCTTACCAATTCTCAAGAATTAGCCGAAAAAGTAATTAAAGAATTTGATGCAATTCTACAAACTCAACCGAAAAAAGAAGCCATAGCAAAAGCTTGGAATCAATTCGGCATAATTGGTGTCGTTGAAAAGCTTGAAGAATGCGCAGAGCTGAGTAATGTGTTTGCACCCGAACATTTGGAAATCAAAGTCAAAGAATATGACAAATTATTACCTTTGATTAAACACGCAGGTGCTATTTTTCTTGGCGGCTCAAATGAAGCTTTGGGTGATTATTTAGCGGGGCCCAGCCATTGTTTGCCAACTGGAAGATCTGCTCGCTTTTCTTCAGGCCTATCAGTAATGGACTTTCTAAAAAGAAGTAGTTTGGTTAATATGAAAGCCACCAAAGAATTAATTGAAGCAACAGCAATTCTTGCAAGAGTAGAGGGGCTAGAAGCTCATGCTAAATCTGCTGAATCAGTCGGGCTTTAAAAACTGTTACAAGCTCTCTTTGCCATAAGTGAGATAAAGTCTTTGATTTAATTCCCACTTTGTGCCGTGAGGCGGGATGCGGAGCTTCATCTTTGGGGGGAGGGGCTAATAATGATTGAATTTAAAGAAATAAGTAAAAGCTATAAAAATACTTTAGTGCTCGAAAAGTTGTCTCTGAAATTCCCAGAGAAAAAAATAACTGTACTAATAGGGCCAAGTGGTTGTGGTAAGTCTACTATACTCAGATTGATTACTGGACTTATTAAACCTGATGCTGGTTCTCTAAGCTTTGAAGGCTTGAATTACTCATCACAAAATGTAATTTCAATTAGAAAACAAATTGGTTATGTAATTCAAAGTGGTGGATTATTTCCCCATTTGACAGTTGCAGAGAATATATCAATTGCAGCAAAAGAAATTAAAATGTCAGCTCCTGAAATTGAATCTCGAATAAATGAATTGTGCAAACTTACCAAATTAACTCAAGATAAATTGTCGGCATATATATCTGAGCTCTCTGGGGGACAAATACAAAGGGTAGCTCTTATGCGAGCACTTATGCTCAACCCGCAAGTATTATTATTGGATGAACCCCTTGGCTCACTTGATCCGATTGCCCGTGCATCTTTGCAAACAGATTTAAAAGAAATCTTTCAGAAGTTACAAAAAACCGTAATAATAGTTACTCATGATATGGGCGAAGCCAGCTATTTAGGAGATACTTTAGTTTTGCTAAATAATGGTCAAATTATGCAAAGTGGAACAGTCAAAGACCTTTGTGATAATCCTGCTAATGATTATGTGACTGAATTTCTTACCTCTCAGAGGAGTTTATATTGGGTATAAATTTAATACTAAAAATGAAATTTCTTTTAGCAATCTTTCTCCTTTTATTAGTACTTTTTTGCAAATCAGAGGCTTATGCAAAAGAAGAGATTGCTAAGGTAGAACTAGCAAATCAACAAGTAGAAAAAGGAATAATAATTGGCTCAAAAAAATTCACTGAGTCTTATGTTTTAGGAGAAATAGGAAAAGAACAATTTATACAAAACAATATAAAAGCTGATCACAAACAAGGTATGGGTGGAACTCTCATATTATGGCAAGCACTTAAAAGCAAACAAATTGATATTTATCCTGAATATACTGGCACCATAAAAGAAGCCATACTCAAATCTAATGAGGATATATCAAATGCCGAAATGAAAAATGAATTACAAAAATACAATATTGGAATGACTGATTATTTGGGTTTTAACAATACTTATGCGTTAGCCATGAAAAGAGAAATATCTCGCAAATTAAATATTCACAAAATTAGTGATTTGCACAATTTTCCAGATTTGAAGTATGGTTTTAGCCATGAATTTCTCAATCGCAAAGATGGTTGGAAAGATTTAATTGTACATTACAAACTAAAACCCAAATATATACGCGGTATCGATCAAAGCTTAGCTTATAAAGCACTAAATCAAAATTTGTTAGATGTAATGGATGCCTACTCTACTGATTCAAAAATTCAGCAACTAGATTTAGTACTTTTGGAAGATGATTATGAGTTTTTCCCAAAGTATCAGGCTGTATTTTTGTATAGATTAGATTTGCCAACGCAATCAATTCATGAGCTTAATCAATTGTCTGGAAGCTTTAGCCAAGACTCAATAATTTCTCTTAATCTTGAGGCAGAGAATAGTCGTAGTTATCATCAAGCTGCTTTGAAGTATTTTGGATTAGTCAGTGAAAATTTAAATAACAAAAAACTATTTTCTACCCCAATTAATTGGTCTTCTGTCTTGCAACATACTTTTGAGCATATAAATATTGTATGTGTCTCAATGATTCTTGCAATTTTAATAGGTATACCTTTGGGAATAATTGCGAGTAATCAAAATTGGATTACTCAATTAATTATGTCGATTGTAAGCATAATTCAAACTATTCCTTCCCTTGCATTATTAGCTTTATTAGTGGCAGTTCCAGGTTTTGGTATAAGCATAAAAACTGCCCTATTTGCTTTATTTCTTTATAGCCTTTTACCAATTGTAAAAAATACCGCCATAGGATTTCAAAATATCCCTCTTTCACTGAGAGAATCTACTGAGGTATTAGGTCTAAGTCAGATTACTAAAATTCGAAAAATATATATTCCTCTAGCTGCTCGAAGTATTTTGGGAGGTATTAAAACTAGTACAATTGTAAATATTGGAACAGCAGTTTTGGCAGCATTGATAGGTCGCGGTGGATTAGGTGAATCTATTATTAGTGGCCTAAATTTAAATGACACTAAAACTATTTTAGAAGGAGCTTTGCCAGCCGCATTTCTTGCATTACTTACACAAGTAATCTTTTACTTCTTAGATAAAAAACTCATACCAAAAGGTTTGCAAATGCAAGCTCTGGGTAATATTCATGATTAGATTTAAAGCTTTATTGAAGTTTAAGACGAAATCTAATTTTACGAAACTCCTCCATATTCTTTTCTTTTAATTTCTCATTCAATTTGCCTAGAAGCATAACTTTTTGAAATTGAAGATCAGATAGAAGTAAATGATTTGAAACTTCAATCACAATTTCTTTATCTTTTTGATTGATTTCACTAAAAACCGCACTGGTAGAAGGAGAAATGTCTTGGGACCAAATATCTTTGACGGCAAACCCAATCATGACCTGATCTGCTTTTGTGCCGATCCAATTTGAAAGTAAGTTTTTTAGATCAAGCATTATTTTTGAAAATTACAGTTTGAGAAGTTGCAAATCATATTTGTCATTCGAGATATTCTCTTCAAGCTTTAGTTTAAATGAAATCAATATCTGAAAAATATTTTGCCTGAAATTTTGTTTGAAATCTTGTTTAAAATATGCAGAAGCAAATTATTTGTAAAAGTTATTAGCCAGCTTGAGCTCTATTTGAATTTGCAGGGTAAATATTCATTCCATACAAAACTTAAAGAAAATTAGCAGCAATGAGTCAAACATTAGTCAGAGCCATTAGAGCTGCATCCACGGTAGAACAAGATTCAGTCGATGAAATCAAATTAGTTTCAGTTGAACTTATAGAACAAGTTGTTTTGCAAAATGAATTATTGAAAGAAAATATAATTTCAATTTATTTTACTCTGACCCACGACCTCAAGTCCTTTAATCCAGCCACCGCGATTAGAGAAAGTCTAGATTGGAATGACATTGTTATGATTTGTGCTCAAGAAGCATATATTGAAGGCGGTCTCGGAAAATGTATTAGAGCTCTCATTCATGTTCAAATCGAGGGCGACAAAAAAGTGCAGCATGTTTATCTTGGCAGAGCAAAAAGTTTAAGAGCTGATTGGTGCACGTCAAATTCATAATCTCCAATTTCTCTTAGAGTGGCATAATTGATAATTTCTTTCAGGTTTTTCATTAGTTTTAAAAAGTAATTTCTGCAAATGAGCAATTCATCAATTAATTGGGCTAATTTTGCCACTATTGCAAGAGTCATTCTGGCATTTATTACCTATGCACTTTTGCTTTCCAAGCCTCAAACTAATTCTTATTGTTATATTGGTTTTGTGTTGACTATCTTGGTGATTGCCGGCGATTATTTGGATGGACAACTTGCTAGAGCCCTTAAACAATCTTCGGTCTTTGGTGGTTGGCTAGATATAGCTGCCGATCGTGTCGTGGAAATCTGCTACTGGATAGTTTTTGCTCATTTGCATTGGATTAGTCCATGGATAGCGATAATATTTGTAGTTCGAGGGATTTTGGTTGATGGAATCAGATCATTTGCCGCCGAAAAAGGATTCACCGCATTTGGTGATAAAACCATGATGAATTCCAATATTGGCAAATTTTTGGTTTCTTCCAGATTTAGCCGTGTAAGCTATGCCGTTTTGAAAGCAATGGCTTTTAGCTTAGTTATTCTTTCTCAATGCCACAGTAATCTAAGCCTAATTGCGCAAATATGTGTTTATGGAGCCACAGTTTTTTGTCTCATTCGAGGAATTCCCGTTCTAATTGAAAGTGCTAGATTTATCAAAGATTAAGAAATTCATGAAGGTTTCTTTTTTTGAATAAGCAAATAAATAATTTTTTAATGAATTGAAAATATGTTAGAAAATTTAAAAATGTTTTTGTGCGTACTGGCTTCAGCTCTTCCAGCACTAATTTACATACCGATTATTGCGGGTATGCCAAGAAAATTCAATTTTCCATTTATCTTAGCTGGTATTTTAGGGGGAGTATTAGCGGGACTTAGCATACTTGCTTTTAAACTATTGATTTTCAAAGGTGCAATTAATCCCCCATCTAGCGAGACTTTAAGCATTACTGTTTTTATTTCATTCATTGAAGCTGGCCTATTAGAAGAATTATTTAAGGCAAGTTTTTATACCTTGGTCTTTTGGCTATTCTTTGAACAAAATAGTAAGCCTGTTTATTTATCAAATATTGTTGAGGAATCAAAAAATTCAAAATATTATTATTTAGCTTTAGGAGCATTTATTGGCTTAGGTTTTGGTTTAATGGAAAATATTTATTATGCTTTCAATACTCATAGTTTTAGGATAGTAATGGACCGTGTTTTCACAACTATTCCCGCTCACATGATTATGAATATGACCTTTGGCTTTCTGAGAGCAAATAAGGTGAATTGGGTTTTGGCATTAATGGCAAGTATTTTGATTCACTCGATTTATGATTTTTTTGCATTGCCTTCAACACTTCTGGGCAGCATATTAGTTAGAAGTGTTTTGATTTTAGGTTTTGGCTTCTGCCTCTGGATGGGTAAGAACCTTTTATTTAGTACGACTGCTACAGTTAGAAATTCCCACGCCTAAATTGAAAAATATTGGTTTAGTGATTCATTCCTATTGTTGATTTTATTGAATTAATTATTCCTCGATACGAATATTCCGATCCAATAAGCACTTCATTGTTAGGAAATAAATTCTTGACTAAATCCTTGGTGGCTGGGCCGAGACAAATAAACTTTATATTTTGTGCAATGAATTCAATTTCGAAATTTTGTATTCCCACAAAATCTTCATGAGAATTCAAAAGTTCAGAGAAAGCCTTAGCTCCTTCGGGACTACTCAGACAAATGAATGAATGGTAATTAGGATTCTGAGTGCAATCAATGAAAGCAGCTAGGTTTTCCCAGCATGGACTGACAACTGTATTAGACGAATACAAAACTAATTTCTCATAAGCACCAGATTCTTGAGTAATAGTTTGTTCAAGAATTTGAGAATTAGATTTTTGCCCAGTAATTAACAAAAACCGTTTAGCGCTGAATTGAATAGTTTTTCTTAGTTTATCTGCTAAGCCGTCTGCGCTAAATATATCTGCTGTCAATGCAACTTTATATTTATTCGATTTAATTACTTTGGAAACAGATGGTCCCACAGAAACTAATTGAGTTTTTTGATTAAGTCTTATTGCTTGTTCTTTTAGCTGATCAAAGAATATTGAGGCTCCGTATGAACTTGTAAACAATAAGTAATCAAATTCATTAATTTCTTGAAAGCCAAATTCTTCAAAGGCAGTTTTAATGGGTTGAAGCTTAATAACTGGAAAAGGGAAATAATTGAAGTTCGCAAAATCTGAATCTATAAAATTACTTGTGAGCTTTTCGAGGAAAACATTTATTTTATTTTCGGGAAGAGCCGCCAATATTGATAATTTCATAAATCTCTCTCGGTAATTCCTGATAATTTCATCAGAGATTTAAGTGTTCCAATTCTTAAATCTTTATTTCCGTGGATTGGAACAATAACCGTTTTATTCAATTTCTTGTATTAGTGATGACTTCCAGTAATATCAATTCTTTTCCATTCATGTCTTTCCAAAATTTTTGCAAAAGCTTTACCAGAAATAGATTTCATGAGAGTTCTGAATCCAACTTTATATATTTATTTCAAGTGTTTTATTGAATTTATCCTCTATGAGAGTTGGATCAGGTTTTAAATACAAGGTAACCGCGTCAATTAGATTGGCTTCCAATTCACTCCAAGTATCAGCTTCTGTTACGCATCCAGGCAAAACAGGAACTTCAGCCCAAAAACCACCTTCTTCTGCTTCACGAACAACTGCAATTATTTTCATTATTAACTCTCCTCGTGGATTTCTTATTTATCCCATTCTAAGGCACCCTTGCGCCAAGCATAATACCAACCAAGACCAAGTATTAAAATGAAGACAAAAGCTTCGACGATCGCAAATAAAGGAACTTCACGGCTTTTGGCAACTGATAAAGCCCATGGTAAGAGGAAAACAAATTCAACATCAAAAACAATAAACATCAAAGCAAAAATATAATATTTGATATCAAATTGGACTTGGCTTTTTCCAAGAGGTCTGACACCGCATTCATAGACTTGATGTTTGACTTTTGACTTACCGCCAATTCCAAATATTTTTTGTACAATCAGCGATATAGTTGCCAAAACACTGCCAAATATAAGCGCAACTGCCGTAAAAAGAAGAATCTGAAAAAGTGTTGATTTAATGTCTATCATTTTGAATCTAAAATCTAAATTACTGTTGATTAAAAAGAACGTATGTTAATATGAGGTTAAGAAAGCTTGAAGAACAGATTATTTCTTCTCTAAATTTATTAAAAATCCTCAATTAAAGCAACCTCATAATCATGCAAGTTGGAAATTGTTCACAAGTTGGTGGATGCCCTCAAGCAATCAGAGTGACTACAGCCGATAGCCAACCAGTTATTTCTAATCCTAAAACTCAAACTTATGTTGTTGATCCTCAAAGTAAAAGTCCCGATCAGCAATGGGATTGGGGAGTAATTGCAAAGAATGTGGCTTTATGGACATTAGGAATTGGAACTGCGGCATTAATAGGATTAAGGACTTTAGGTGCTACAAAAAAATCATGAAGCTGCAAAGAGTTTTATTGAAAAAAATTCAAGCTTCTTTAAGGATCATATTCATAAAACTGCAACAAATATTTTTTGAAGAGGGTTCGATGGAATCTTATTTTAGCCCCTTTAGACTTTGGCAAAATCCAAATGATTCAAATAAAACAACCATTATCGTTGGTAATACCCCCTCCCTAAAGAATTTTCGGGTAAAAGAGAAGTGGAAAGATCTAAGATTTGATGTAATTGCAAAATTTGATCCTTCTGGAAAATTTACAGGGCTAGATGTTCCTCCTGGATTCAATTTTTCTACAGGAATAAAATGGATTCGCGAAATTTTCTCACCAAGTGAAATTGGTAAAGGTATTAAAATTTTAACGAAAACATCAGATGAATATTACACAGGAGCATCGACTGTAATAGATAAAAAGAATACATCATTGGAAGGTGCATTTGCTCAAGGCATTGATTTGGGCTTAAAAGATGCAAAAACAATGCATGGTATAGCGGCTTAATGCAATTTATTATCAACTCACAAACTCTCAGATATGGCATTGGATGCTTTGAAACCATCAAAGTTTTTCCACCTAATAAAGCCGCTTTTCTGACAGAGCATATTGAGCGTCTAATACATGGATCTCAAATTTGCGGGATTGATCCTCCTAGTCACGTTATTACGGATGGACAAAGTAAATCTATCAATTTGTTTCCCAAAGATTTTGCTTTGCTTAATAACTTTGCTAATGAAGAAAATTTAGATCCAGATTCCGAAGCCCACTTGTTAACAGGACTGGCTGGAGACTTCTTATCCAGAGTGTTAGATTTCCTTGCGGATAAACATTATGAATCTCCGCAAATCATGCGCTTGATTTTGACAAAGGAAACTGGCTTAGAAATTTCCATTGAATCTTATGAAGAAAAAAACATTTCTCTTAGTCTTAGAGTTTGTAATAAATGGTTGATTGAGTCGACATCTCCACTCAACTCATTTAAATCTTTTAATTACTTGTCAAAATACTTATCCTGCAAAGAATCTCAGACAATGGGTTTTGACGATAGTCTATTAGTAAATGAAAAAGGACATTTAGTTGAAACTAGCAAAGCTAATCTTTTTTTCATGAAGTATGACGAAAGTTGGATTACACCGATCATGTCTTCTGGATGTTTGCCAGGAGTAATAAGAGAAGTATTGATTCCCTACCTTTCCGTGGAGGAAGTTGAAATTCATCCAAAAGCTCTTTCAGAATTTAAATTAGTAATTGCTACCAATTCGCTAATCGAAGTTCAACCTGTTTCGCAGATTGATAATTTTAATTTTGAGACTTTTGGACTTGCAGAGATAAATAAAATTAAACAATATTTACAGTCAGTTTGTTTTAGAGAAAATTAGTGTTAGCAAAAGTCAATGCAATATGGATAGTTTTTCCACTAGAGTAAGAATTTAGTTGTAAATAGAAACTCTTTCGATTTTCGTTTAGTGGGGCTGATACAATGAATTTTGACTTGATTTTAGTTTAGATAATTAAAAATCAAAAATTCTTTATATCTGTTAGCGTTTTAGCTAGTTGATTACAATCTAGCTTTGAATATTCGCCCCTGAAACTTAATTTGAGATTTGAATTACTTGTCAATTAAACAATTTATTAGAAAACCTAGCAAAAAATTTAATGCTTGTTTTTTAGCTTTTGCAATATTTTTTTCAGTTAATGTTGAAATATCCGCTGATTCCATCTCTCAAAATGCGGTTAATTATTACTCACTCGGACGTAATTGGCAAAAACAAGGAAATTTCCCTGAAGCTGAAAAAGCTTTTTTGCAGGCAATTTCTTTTGCTCCCAATGATGCTGAATTGAAAATCAATCTTGCGCAGGTTTTCTTCAAACAAAATCGATTAAATGAAGCTCTGGAACAATTTGAAGCAGCTGTAAAAATTAATCCTTCTAATGCAAGATTGAGATTGCTTTATGCAAAGTCTTTATTAATCGCTAATAAGCCTGAAAAGGCAATTCAAGAATATATTCAGGCTGCTGACTTAGAACCAAATTACTCTTATGTTAATTTAGGTTTGAGTCAGGCTTATCAAGCCAATGGAAATTATGCGGCTTCGATTAATCCTTTAAAATCAGCTTTATCCGAAGATCCAAATAATGTAAGCATACTTTTAATGCTTGCAGCTGCTTATCAAAAAGTCAATTTGCTTGATAGTGCTAGTCAAAATTATCAGCAAATTTTATTAATGAATCCAGATGATGAGAGTGTTAGATTGAGTTATGCAAAGGTTTTAGTTGAAAATTTAAAACTAAATGAGGCAGTTGAACAATATAAAATTCTTATTACCAAACAACCAGAAAATGATGATTTATGGTCTTCCCTTGCGGAAATTCAGAATAAACAAGGTAATGTTCAGGCTGCTATTGATTCAATAAAGAAAGCCATTACCATAAATCCACAAGATGCCTTCCTGCATGCCATTTTAGCGGGGTATTTTTCCAAAGCAAAAGATACACAATCCGCTCTGCAAGAATATAGTTATGCAACTGATTTAGAGCAAAACCCAGAAATAAAAAATAAATATTATTTAGCACAAGCGCAAATCCTTTTTGAGAAAGGAAAGTTTGATCAAGCTTCGCAAATAATTACTTTTGTCTTATCTCAAAACCCAAATGACGCTTCTCTCAAGACGCAACTTGCTGATATTCGTCTCTGGCAACGCAAATACCCAGAAGCAATTGGACTTTACAAAGAAGCTTTTTCGGTTGATCCAAACTTATATAAAAACAAAAGAGTATTATTCAATTATGGAGCGGCTCTCAATGGTATAAAGAATTGGTCATCTGCAGAATATATTTGGCAGGAATATATAAAACTGGATAAATCGAGTAAAGAAGCTTGGCTTAATTTGGGAACCGCTCAAGAAGAACAAAAGAAATATGCTGAAGCTGTTTTTTCATATCGCAAGGCAATTTCGAATGGTGCTGATAAAACAAAAACTCTTAGTGAAATTGGTCCTCTGCAAGTCAAAATAAATGATTTGGCGGGTGCTGAAAACACTTATAGAGAACTTGTAAACCTACATTCATCACAAAGCAAATATCGAATCTCTTTATCAAAAATACTTTCGAGACAAGGCAGAGAAGAAGAGGCCTTAAAGCTTTTACGTGAGGGAAGTCAAGCTTCATTAGATCTGAAATTAGAAATTGCAGACAGAATTGCCAAATCAGGAAATTATTATTCAGCAACTTCCGAATATCAAAAAGTTTTATCTCAAGAGCCAAATAATCTGTCGGCTATGATTGGACTTGCTGATAGTTATTCGGCAATTGGTCAGTATAATGAAGCCATTGACCTCTATAAAACTTATTTATCCAAACAACCAAGCGATTTTGAAGCCCAATATAATTATGCGCTTGCTTTAGCTAGTGTAGGTAGAATGACTGATGCTGCGAAAGAATATAGAAAAGCTATCAATTTAAACTCTAACTCAGCTGAAGCTTATTATGGACTTGGAGCTGCATACATTGAAAATGATTCAAATCTAGCTAGAGAATCCTGGAAAAAATATTTAGATTTACAACCTCAAGGTGAATTCAAAAGTGAAATACTTCATAGATTCCCTGATTTGAAGTAAGATGCGATCTGGGGAAATTTATCCTAATGTTTTACTCTATTATTTGAGAATGCCCTTTTTCATTTTCAGGAAAACAAATTCCCACTTAATTTAGTTATTATTTGAGCATTATTAAGTTCAGTCCTAATCTTAATCCATTAGCTTTTAGCACAATTATTCAATGAGCGAAGAAAATCAAATCAAATTAAATACTGAAAAAGAATCGACTTTAAAATCTTCTTCAGCTATCTCACAGTGGATACAGTATTTTGTAATTGCTTTTTGCTTTGTAACTTTTTGGTTATTTACAGTTTTGCAAGTATCACCTTTGACAAAGTATTTATCCCTTGGAGCTGCGGTTTTTTCAATTGGATTATATGGAGTTTTATCTAGCAAAAGTATTTTAAAAACTTTGATTTGCATGGAAATTCTTTTTAATGCCGCAAATATAAATTTAATAGCTTTCGCAAAATACACCGATTTGACAATGGTTAGAGGACAAGTCTTTTCACTTTTTGTAATGGCTATTGCAGCCGCCGAAGCAGCTCTGGGTTTAGCTTTAGTGATTGCACTCTATAGAAGCAAACATACTGCAAGTCTATCGAAGATCACAGAATTAAAAGGCTAATTTTTTGATTAATAAAGATTCCGCTTAGCTGAATAAATCGTTCTCAACATTCTCAAACTTGTGAGCAAACAAAAAAAGTACAAAAATTCAAAAGTCGTAGTTATTGCTGGTGGTGTTTCGAGCGAAAGAGAAATCTCTCTTCGTTCCGGCAGAGGCTGTTTTGGGGCTTTAGACCGACTTGGATATAATGTTTCACTTTTGGATTTAGAAACCATTGATCAATTGACTTCACTTACTGAATCAGATGAAATTGATGTTGCTTTTCTTTGTACGCATGGCGCCTTTGGAGAAGATGGGAAATTGCAATCAGTTTTGGAATGGCTGAAGATTCCCTATACAGGATCAAGAGTATTGCCAAGTGCGCTCTGCATGAATAAATATTTGACTCGTCAGATTCTTAAAGCGGGTAATATTCCAGTTGCTAAAGGTGATTTACTAAATCATATTGATCGAAGTGAATTGAAATTTCCGGTCATGGTTAAGCCTATTGAAGGTGGATCTAGTATTGGAGTTAGCAAGATTAATTCTCAATCAGAACTCAAAGATCTAATATTGAAATATGCTGCATCTTTGAATGAATGGCTGGTTGAGGAATTTGTTAAAGGTCGAGAAATTACCGTAAGTCTATTGCAAGTTGGCGGTGAATTGAAAGTATTGCCAATTTTAGAGCTCAAAAGTAAAAATGAATTTTATGATTTAGAGGCTAAATACACTAAAGGTATGACAGACTTTATTTTGCCGGCACCATTAGAAGACAAGCTTAAGAAAAAAATTGAGTCAATTGCGCTTCAAGCTTTTCAAAGTGCAGGCTGTTCTGGCTATGCGCGAGTGGATATGATTATTCCAGAAGAAAAAATAAGTCCAATCGTTCTGGAAATAAATACCTTGCCAGGTATGACTGAAACCAGCGATTTACCAGCTCAAGCTCAAGAAGCAAATATTACTTATGATGAATTGGTAGAAATTATGCTTGAAACAGCTTGCTTGTAGCGTCTCATGTTCTGAAGAGTCCTAAGAGAATTATGAAATTTAAACTAGAATCAGAATATTCTCCCGCTGGGGATCAGCCAAAAGCTATTCAAGAGCTGACGGAATTATTAAGTACAAAAGATAATCCACAAAAATATCAGACTTTGCTTGGTGTAACGGGTTCAGGTAAAACTTTCACAGTTGCAAATATTATTCAAAATATTCAAAAACCAACTTTGTTTATTGCTCCAAATAAAACTTTGGCGGCACAGTTATACAATGAATTTAAAGAATTTTTTCCGCAAAATGCAGTTGAATTTTTCATAAGTTATTACGATTATTATCAACCAGAGTCCTATATTCCATCGAGCGATACATACATAGAAAAGACAGCCAAAATTAATCAAGAAATTGATAGGCTCAGGCACAAAGCTACAAAATCAATCTTTGAAAAAGATGCTGTTATGGTAATTGCTTCAGTTAGTGCAATATATGGTCTAGGGGCTCCAGATAGTTATTTTCAAGCTTCAATCAATATTTGCGCTGGGCTTCCGATTGGTCGTGATCAATTAGCCTCGGCCTTAATAGATATTTATTATGAACGTAATGATTTTCAGCTTGATCGGGGGCGCTTTCGGGTTCGTGGAGACTGCATGGACATTATGCCGACTTATGAGGAAGAATTAATTCGTATTGAATTTTTTGGAGATGAAATAGAAAAAATCTCGCTAATTGAAGTTGGTTCTGGAAATGTATTAGAAGAAGTATCTGAGCTGCGCTTATATCCGGCCAAGCACTATGTAGCAAACCTAGACCGAATTAATGAAGCATGTGTAGAAATTGAAAAACAATTAGAAACCAGATATGCTGAACTTCGCTCAATTGGCAAGGATTTAGAAGCAGCTAGATTAAATCAGCGTACAAAATATGATATTGAAATGTTGCGTGAGGTTGGCTATTGCAATGGTATTGAAAACTATTCTTCAATTGTAGAAGGCCGCAAGGCGGGTGAACCACCACCAACATTAATTGATTATTTTCTCAAACGTTTTGGGCAAGATTGGCTTTGTGTTCTTGATGAGTCACATATTACTGCCCCTCAGTTGAAGGGTATGTATAATGGAGATGCAAGTCGTAAACAGACTTTGATAGATTTCGGATTTAGGTTGCCATGCGCCAGAGATAATAGGCCACTGAAAATAGCTGAATTTTGGGAGAAAACAGGGCAAATACTTTTTGTTTCAGCGACACCAAGTCCTTTTGAAAAAGAAGTATCATGCAAAATAGTTGAGCAGGTTATTAGGCCGACTGGGCTTGTAGATCCAGTTATTCACATACAACCTACAAAGAATCAAATTGATGATTTACTTGAAAGAATACGCGACAAAATATCAAAGAAAGAAAGAATATTAATTACAACCCTTACTAAAAAAAGCGCTGAAGATTTAAGCGATTATTTGATAGGTATAAATGTAAATGCTCGCTGGCTTCACTCAGAACTAAAAACACTTGAAAGAGTTGAATTGCTGAGAGATTTGCGTATGGGTGAATTTGATGTCTTAGTAGGAGTAAACTTGTTGAGAGAAGGACTTGATTTACCCGAAGTGAGTTTAGTTGCAGTATTAGATGCCGACAAAGAAGGTTTTTTACGTTCGGAATCAGCACTTATTCAAACTGTCGGTCGTGCTGCCAGAAACTCATGCGGAGAGGTTGTTCTATACGCCGATAAAATCACAAATTCCATGCAAAAAGTTTTGGATATTAATAATGATTACCGCACTAAACAAATTGCTTTTAATACAAAAAATGGAATAATACCCAAAACTATTCAAAAAAGTCACGATAATAGTTTGCTTACTTCACTCAGTAGAACAGCTAAAAGTATTGAAGAAATTGTAGCGGATGAATTGGCTTCGCAAAATATGAGTATGAGAGATTTGCCAAAAGTAATTAAAAAACTCGAAGAACAAATGTTGGCAGCCGCTAAAGATTTAGAGTTTGAAAGAGCCAGTAGCCTTAGAGATCAACTCAAAAAATTACGTGAAGTTGCTGGTGAAATGAAAGCTAAAAAGTAAATTGATTTATGAAATTAAATAAGTAGCAAATTTGTATTCAAGCTTTTAGTTTTGATTCTTCATAGATCAAGCAAAACATAACTCCATGATGAGTAAGACTTGGATAATACAATTCAAAAGCGTTTTCATACTTGTTGTAGAGCTCCTCTTGGAAGAATAGACGACTATTGTCAAGCTCACTTCTACTTAAGAGAGAAAAGAGTTCTTCAGGAATTGATTTTTTGATATTTTCATATAATGCTTTTTTGAAATCAATTCCAAGAGTATTTAGATTATTAAAATCTTGTAGATTGTATAACTCTATATTGAAAATTTTTCCTAAGATTTTATCCTCATTATTTACAGAAGCCTTCTCAACAAGAATGTATGGTCTTTCTGAGCTAGTTCGACTTTTAGACATATAATCGCTGATAATCAGCAAAGACATCTCAGGGTATATATCAATTAATTGCGTCATGAATTCTGTATCAAGAGAATAACTTTTCCATAAAGCCAAAATGTCCCATAAACGTTGATAGAAAGCAGGCTTTAACATTTTTCCTAATTTGAGATCATCGAGCCAATGGTTTTGTATATTATCTTTAAAAGTGTTCTGTATGATTCTCAAATAATGTGGATGTGAAGTTTCACTATGATTGAGTAGTTCACGAATAATTCTTGGATCATAAGTATCATTTAAATCTTTCCTTATTGTCTGACAAATATCTTCATGTGTTTTAGATTGGAATAGTAAGTAGTTGTAGTTTCTAATTAGTAAAAGAAAAGCATTATTTTGGGAATCCATATAATCGATTTCTTTATTGAAGAATTTGGCAAACCTCAAATCTATCTGACTATAAGGATCGAAAATAATTGTTCTTATCGCTTGAAAAAATGGATCTTTTAATAGAGAAAGTTTTTTTGATCTTTCTAGTAAATAATTGAATCTCTGGAGAACTTCACAAAGTTGATCAGCATTAATGTCTTCCCCATTATATTTGACTAATTGTTCACAGAGATTTTCAATTTGAATAATAGTAAGATTACATTTTCTTTTTCCATAAACAGTGAATTCATAGTATTCATTTATTAGATGTTGAGGAGTTTCTAGTAACTTTTTTGTTAATCTTTGTATCTCCTCAGAACTTGTAACAAATAGTTTTTCCTTTTTCAACACTTCTGGTATGAAATTTTCTTGTCTATCTTTGTCAAAAACGCTTGATCTAAACCTTTTTGTTTCTTCGCTAAGAACAAATTGGAGAATCCAACTATATAGCGCATAATTATTAAGCTTCAGCTTTTCTATTCTTAAAAGGAAACTTAACATCTCCGCCAAATTTATTGTTGTTTCAAGAATTGGGAGTTTCTTTTTAATTGCTTGTATGTATTGAAAAAATATTCGTCTGTTACCAGAGATAATATTGTCTTCCAATATCATTTCTATATCTTCAGGTTTAATAAGTTGACCGATTTGATTTTCGACAGAAGATAAAGATTTATCCAATATCTTCTCTAAATGATGCCTTTCTATGTGTGGAACATAAATTATTCTGTCTTCAATTTTATTTAAGTATTTTTGTGCTAATTCATCCGATTTATCATCTTCCTTAAGCTTTTTGATAACAACATCATAGTCATAACAAAGAACTGGACAAATATTTTTCAATGATAAAGCATCTGTAGCCATCATTATCAAGTATCTGATTTGTTCAGCTTCCAGCCTATCAACTTCATCAAAAATTACTACTGTTTTTTCTTTGTAGTTATCTTTCAGAAATTTTTTTAATTGATATGGTTCTCTTTGATCTTTATCAATTAAATAGACAAATACAAAGGATAAAAGAGCTGCATTAAACTGAAAAAGATACCCTAAGACTTTTTTTAAATCAATCACACAATAGGGAAAATTACATCCAGTAACGTTGAAAATTTCATTATATAAAAATAGAACTGTAAAATAAAAAAGCAATATAACTATTGTTGGTTGGATTACTTTAGGGATTGCACCCTTAATACTTGAAAGACGAAAGTGAAAGTTTTGCCATTTGCTTAATAGTTCTGAACTAATATATTTAAAAATACCTTTTTGATCATTTACCAACCAAGCATCAATTGTTACGACTTTTATATTTTTTGCAGTCAAATTTTCTTTTATTTGCTTTGCTAAAAAGCTTTTGCCTAATCCCCAAGTCCCTCTAATATTAATAATCGGCGGTGAACTAGTTTGTAAGTCAAAACTGCTGGATATATCGTTAGCAATGTTTTCTGCGAGAAAAGAAAACTCAAATTCATCTTTGTCGTCTTTTTGTGAGTTCATTTATCTCAATTTTAGTCAAGGCATAAATAGTCATTCTATTCTTACCTTATTGCTTTGTGTCTTTTTTACAACTTCTTAAATTGTCTCAAACAAATACAATTGTTACTTCTTTAATACATTGTCTTTGGATAGAATTAAAATTAGTTATAGATTGACAACAAATGCCGATGAAACAAAAAATTATTAAATAGACATTCATGAAACAACTTTCAATTCTTTCTTCTATTCTATTTTTTCTAAGTATTTTTCTCTCTGGTTGTGGGCAATATTCTAAAAT
>DUDU01000044.1 GCA_005110395.1 Candidatus Melainabacteria bacterium
TTCTTTTATAAATTCTTAAAGGCGGACCCTCTATATCAAAATCAGCTTCTTGATTCGAAAAAAGAAAAAACAATTTGTTTGGTGAAATTATTGGTTCAACACTTTCTTTTAACAACTCTCCCGTCAAATGATCAAATATAAAGAGTCCACCCCATTCCCATCCTGAGTATACAATTAATGAGATATTAAGCTTCTTTAAATGATTTGTAACTAAAAAACGAGAAGATGTTTCACCGCTATTTTGTTTATCTAATAGGTATTCTATTTTTCCATTTGCTGCTATTAGCGATAGTAAATCTCCGTCTCTTCTTAAAAAATGAGGATATTGTTTTAGGATCAAGCTTTCTTTCCATCTACGACAATCATCAAAGTTATCTTCATAGAAATTCTTCTTAAGGCAGTTTTGAGCTAAGTTCTGTTTAATTTGATTCTTTTCAATTAGCTTCCATCGGCCATTGATTTTCTTTATAATTCCTTTTTCCTTTGTTTCACTTAACTTTGCAAATGAAATGGTCGTATTGTTTATCCAATGTGCATCAATTGGTCGCCAAGAAATTTTGTTTGAATACCCACCAGTAATAGTCCATTCGAAAATTATGCCTTTAGGTGTAAAACGATATATTTCCAAGTATTTGTGATTTTCTGCTTCAGTTGAGAAACATATAAATTGTTTTTTTGAAGGCGAAAGTGCAATCGGTGAAATTAACTCATATTGCTTACCGTTTTGGATATCTATTAGACGATATGGTCTGTCAGGATCAAAGTGGCTAAAGAAAAAGTACCCTATTTTTTCGTAATAATCTATAAATCTGTAGTCATCAGAAAGGGTTAGTTTTTTTCCGTTCTTTAACTTGATTACGAATCCTGAATCATTTTTGATTATATATTTAGAAAAATTGACTAATGGCTTGATCGAGATTTGATTATTGCTAATGCTCAACCTTTGATCTGTAAGTTTAGCTTCTATGCGTTGAGAATTAAAGACAAAGTAAAGGAGTAAAAATATAAGGATAATATTCATAATTCATCAAATTCAAGGATTTGGTAATTATAGATGCCCAAAGTTTTTACTTAAATGGGAATTACAAACACAATTTTATTGAAATATTATTTTCTCAAACTTAATTTTAAGTTAAGTGTAAACAAACTTATTCTTGTTCTATTTTCAATTTAGGTAAGTGACAGTATTTTACAAAAACATATTGAATCCTAAATACTCAAGCACTTACTCAAAATTCGCACTACGGTTGATGCTAAATAGAAATAAATAACAAAATCCGCTTCCTTTTAAGTTTTTTACCCTAAATGAAAGCGGATTTTTTTTGATATGCAAGTTGACTAAATAATTAAACTAGTTTTTACCACCAGCTTCTGTAACCACCACCATATCCACCATAGCTGCCATAACCATAGTTTTGTGCTGGATAATATCCGAGTTGGCTTCCATTCCAACCAGAGCCGTATCCACTGCCATAACCATTACCATATCCGCCGCCATAGCCTGAATAATAACTGTTGTTGTAGCCACCATATCCGTATCCAGAGCAGTTGTAGCAATACGTTGAAGATGGATAATAAGAACCATAAGAATATCCTGAATAATAGGATGGGGAATATCCACCATATCCATTGCTACTATAACCACGATTTCTATTCCAGAGCGAATATGAATTTAAGGCTGATAAACCTAAAGCAGTTCCACCAAGAGCAACACCAGTAATCCCTAGACCCAATGGGGTGATTCTTGCTTCAGACTTTGGAGCTGGAAAAAAGCTTAAACAAAATATTGAAAGAATTAAGCTAAATGAAATTATGAATTTTTTTGTGAATTGATTCATTCTTATTCTCCTAATGGATGTTTGACTCAATGTTCGTAAGAACTAATATAACAGTACTAGATTAAGTTCCATTTATTGATATTAGGCATAAGCTACTCAAAACAATGTTTTTACTGAAGGAAAGAGGTTTATCTCTATAAAATCTTTATTTATTTCCAATAACAGCTTTACGTACTCTTAACATTGGATTTTTTGAAGTAAAGGTTTTGCTTACTCACTCAATTATCTTTTGTTTTGTTTTTTGATATTTAATGATTGTTACCGCAAGCGAAATTTATCCATATCTACGAATATTTCCCCAAGATATTAGGTGAATCGCTAAAGCATATATCTGGCAAGTTGCAAATTCTTTTGAAATGACTCATGAAAAGAGTGCATTCAGTCTGCATTGGGATAGCACTGATGAAACTGCTGAAATGCCCCAAAGACAGGCTTAATTTCCATTGATCAAAATAGTTTTCAGAAGTCAAGGCAAGAATTCAATTGGAGTTTAGCAATATGGTAAGTTCAGTAACACCTAATTTCTCAAGCATAGAAAAAAGCAGCTTTTATAAAACTGCAGCAGGTATTTCAATAAAAGCTAAGTCTTTATCCGATTCCACAAAAGCTGAGACAGGCACAGCTGTTCCCGTGAACTTGAGAGGCAAAACGGTTCTAGTAACAGCTTTGCATGTGGTTGATGGTTCAGAAGGTGGAGGAGTTTCAAAAACCACAGCAGGAGAAAGAACAACTTCTCCAGACGGCAAAATTGTTGATGCTAAATTACCAGATGGAAGTACCGTAAAAGCTAGAGTCGTAACTAGCAAGAGTAGTGAAGGCTTAGATTTAGCGATTCTAGTTCCTCTTGAGCCATTAAACATTGATCCAAGTAAATTAGCTAAACTCCCAACTGGTTCGGAAAATACTCAAAGCACTGCTTATTTGGGCGAAAATTTTGGTGGCTCACAAGATCGTCAAGGTGGTGCAACCAAAGTTCTTTCTTATGATGGCAAAATTATTACTTTTGACAATACAGAAGTTCAAGCCATTCCAGGAACTTCTGGCGCTGCAATAACCAATCAGGATGGCACATTAATTTCTCTAGCTTCTGAGATAAATACTTCTAAGGGAACTCTAATGGGGCCCGACTTAGTAAAAAATGCCAAAGTCTTTGATGAATTAGCAGATAAAGTTTTTGGTACTTCTAGCAATTCATCTGCACAATTAGCATCCGCTCCTAATGTCAACCCATCAGCAAATGCATCACCAAATAATCCGACTGCTGATCAATTCAAACAAGCTTTAAATTCCTTAATTTCGAAACCATTTATGAGTAATAATTCACAATCAACAAGCCCTACTAGCATTGCAAATAATGTCGCTGATAAAGTGAATTTCCCAGATTTAGCTTCTTCAATTCAATCTGTTGTCAATTCAGCCGCACAAACTAATGCTTTTCAAGGTTTAGTTAATGCCAATAATCCTAATGATTTAATGTCTTCATTGGAAGGACTAATTGTGGAAATTGATAAAATTCCTGAATTTCAGAATTTAGCTAATCAAGCTTCAAATATTAGTAATCCAAGTGAATTAATTGCATCATTATTCTCTTCACCAACTAGTACTCACGCTCAAGCTATGCCATATGGATTTGGGGAAATGTTAGCCTCACCACAAAACAAAGATGCTAAAAATGCTTATTCTTACTATCCAAGAGCTCTGGCTTAGTTGAAAAAGGCACAAATCAATAAAATTCTAGACCCATTCATCCAAAGAATATCTTGCAATTAAATCAAACTGATCATTTCATCTAAAATCCTTTTCATTTCTTCATATGAATTAGAAGTTGCCAATTGTTGCCGCCAATGAGAAGCTCCACTAACTCCAGAAATGTATTTGCTCATATGCCTTTTTAGTGCTTGAACACCGGGTTCACCTTTATCTTCAAAAGCCAGCTCTAAATGCAAAATTGCTACTTCTATTCTTTCTCTGAGAGTTGGCTCAGCAATTTCTTCTCCATTCAATTTTTTGATAATGTTTCTGATTATCCAAGGATTCCCAATTGAGGCTCTTGCAACGGCAACTCCTTCGCACCCAGTAATTTCAAAAGCTTCTAGTGATTTTTCAGGAGTATTTATATCGCCATTCGCAAAAATTGGAATTTCTAGAGCTTCCCTCACCTTACGAATATAATTCCAGTCTGCTTGTCCAGTATAAGATTGAGCGCGGGTTCTTCCATGAACTGTTAAAGATTGGATTCCAGCATTCTGAAGTCTAAGCGTAAAATCAATTACATTTTTGTCAAGCTCATTCCAGCCCAATCGAGTTTTGACGCTAACAGGAATATCAACAGCCTGAACCACAGAACGAACAATTTCTTCAGCCAAGCATGGTTCTTTCATCAGAGCTGCTCCATCTTTTCCGTTCACGATTTTAGGAACGGGACAACCCATATTTATATCAATTCCAACTGCGCCAGCTTTTTCGGCAATTTGAGCTGCTTTTGCCATTGTTTCTGGTTCATGACCAAATAATTGAATTATGACTTTGCCAACTTCATCGTCTGAAAGTCTCATACGCTTAGGATTGTCCTGATACATAATTCCTTTACTGGAAATCATTTCGGTTGATAATCTGACTTCGGCTGAATGTTCACCAAGCACTTGGCGCATCAGGCGACGAAAAACCAAATCAGTGACGCCAGCCATTGGAGGAATATAAATTTTTTCCAACTTTTGCTTGATTTGAATTTGAGAAGTAATTTTGTTTTTTTCTTTGATCAAGATTTATTTTCAGAGACTTTATTTTTTGGATCGGTTTTCTTGCAATGTCGGACTTATCAATAGATTTACGCCAGAATTATTTATTTTTCTAAACAAAATTATACTTTCAGCAAGGCTGAGGAATTCTTATAAGCAGATTTTTTGTGATTTTAAATATCTTAAAAGGGAATAAAACAATTCTTCATTTTGTTCTTTTGATGAATCTCATGCTTGAATGCAAACGATGAATGTTAGTATAAGCGTTGATGCGATTTAATATTTTGATCTTTAAATTCAAAATTTCGCACTACTAAAGGTTTTTCTCAGATTCTTTCTCTTATCCACTCCAGAAGTCTTTCCCCACTTAATAATCTTTCTTATGGAATTCAAAAAATCATCAGGTTCAACCACCGTAAGCAAGTCAGATTTGGATACTGATCTTGTTCATTCTTGGCTTTCGGACTATCGAGAATCAAAAAAGCCTGAAATCAAGGATAAAATCATTAAACATTGCATGGGTTTAGTCAAGAGAATCGCAAATGGTTTGGCACGAAGAAGCACTGACTCAGTTGAGGACTTAATTCAGGTTGGTTGCATTGGTTTAATTAAAGCAATTGATAATTTTGATCCAAGTGCGGGCGCCAAATGCACAACTTATTTTACTCACTTGATTGCTGGCGAAATGAGACATTATTGCCGTGATAAAGCAATGCTTTTTAGAGCTCCTAGAGAATTAGTTGAATTGAATTTTCGTATTAGTCGTATGGTTCAGGCTTTAACTTATCAGCTTGGACGTGAACCCACAGATTATGAGCTTGCAAATGCCTTGGATGTCGATTCAAAAAAAATTCAAGAAGCTTTTGAAGTTGAAAGACGACGTACTCTGATTTCGCTTGACCAGACTTTATCTTCAGATAGTTCAGATGATCAGATTTTCCTTGATACTTTGGTTGACTCAAAATATCAAAGTTTTGCTAGCTTACAAGAGCATAGACTTGTGCTTCAAGATGCTTTGAAAAATATTAGTCCTCAAGCTCAAGAAATTATTGAAGAAATATTTTTGAATGAACAAACTCAGGCAAGCTATGCAAAGCGTCACAAGATTTCGCAAATGCAAACTTCTAGGCGCGTGAGATCAGCTCTTTCAGAACTTAGAAGATATTTCAATAAAATTGGACAACATACATCCGCATTCTAAAAAAGATTTTTTCAGTAATTATTTAGCCTCTATTACAAGAGCTATCGGAAATACTGAAGAATCTATTTAGTCTTTTAAATTTATAACTCTAAATATTCGTATAAATTCAGCAAAGCTTGTCTTAACAAAATCAAAAGGTTAGAATTCTAATTTAGAAATTTTGCAAAATCAATAAAATAATTTATTTAAGAATTTAAACAATTAAATATGAATTCCAATCAAAAACCCAGAATCGCTGTACTTTGTAATCACCCTTTGGCTTTCCCGTCAATTGAGGCTTTATTGAAAAGTGAAGTTTTGGTTGGTCTTGGAACCCCGCAAATAATGCATGAAACTTCTTTTCGGATTCAAATGATTGCGGATGAAAAGAAAATTCCCTTTGTCATGGTTGACCCTTCTAATACTGCTAAGTCAATCGGTGATTGGTTAAATAAGTGCAAAGCTGATGTGGTTTTTGTAATTACTTTCCCATACAAAATTCCTGAAAAAGTTCTAAAAATTCCTAAATATGGATTTTTCAATTGGCATACAGGAATGCTGCCAGCCTACAAAGGGGCTGATCCAATTTTTTGGCAAATCTTTAATCAAGAAGAGTATGGCGGTGTAACAGTTCATCAAATGGATGCAAATTTTGATACTGGGCCAATTGTTTGGATGGATAAAGAGAAAATTCCATTTGATTCTAAAGACCCAAGCGATCTCAAAATTACACAAGGTTTAGAAGTTGTGAATGGTGCAATTGCTGTAAAAATCACACAAGAAGATACTTATGGTCAGCATATTCAAAAATTAGCAATTGCTGCAAAAAAATCAACTGACTTTATGTTGGGTAAATTTTTGATTAATCCACAAGAAATCATACTCAGGCCACAAGATAAATCAAGGTCAGCATATCAACCAAAACCTGATTTCTCGCATTTGCTTATTAATTGGGAGACTATGCCATCTGCACAAATCAAATCTTTAATCAGAGCAACAAATCCTGTTTATGGTGGCGCAATTACTTTTTTCCGTGGAGTACCAGTTCATCTTTTACAGGTTTCAATTGGTTCAGCTCCAAATGCACCTAAAGTCAAACCGGGTAGTATTATCTCATCGGGAGCCAAAGAAGGAATTGTAGTTCTTTGCAATGACAATAAATTATTGCGTTTGGATGTTCTTTATACTGAAGATGGTTTTTTTACAGGTGGCAAACTTGCAAGTATTTTTGATATCAAAGAAGGCGAAGTTTTTACCTCTCCACCGCCAAATCCATTTGCTGAAGGCGCAGGAAATTAATTGCATTTGAATTTTTATCACCCCCCAACCCCCTTGAAAGGGGGAGCCAAGAAAACAGTATTGAATTTATCTCTTTCCAACCCAATTGCACAATTTTTTTTATCTGACAAAACACAAAGATGAGAATACTTATACTTTTGACTTTTCTGCTTTTGGTATTACCTGCGAATGCAAAAACTAATACTTATCAAATTGCGCATACAAAGCATCAGAATTCTAATATGGTAATTCTGCTTGTTAATAAAAGTTTTTTTTATGGAACTAGTTCAGAACAGGCTCGTTGGTTTACTGATTATGAGCAATGTGCACGCTCGGCTAATCTTGCAGGACAAACAATTGCTGTTGCAAATGATAATGGAACATTTAGATATTATGGCCCTAAAACATGGCACAAATTCCTCCGCACTATCAATATGAGCTGGGTCAGAGCCCGCATCAACAAGAAATTAACCTGCAATTTTTAAGCGATAACTTTAAATATAAAGCAGGACTTACATTTATAAATGAAGAATTAAATTAAAGAAAATCCTAGCAATCCCATTAATGTCGTTAAACTCCTTCAAACTTATCTATAAATCTGCTTGTCAAGCATATCTAGCTGCCTAACGACTGAAGAAGAAACATGAGCATATCTACGATCACAAGGTATATAAACAATATCTATTTCCGAATTCAAATCTTCTAATACTCTCAGCAAATTAAATTCATACTCTAAATCAGATCCATTTCTCAGTCCACGAATCACGGTAACTCGATAATCAAAGCTATTAATAAATTCTGTGAGTACTCCTTCATATTTTTCTACTTGATGATTAGGTAATTGCTTCTTTAAATCATCAAATAATTCATCAGATAGATTTTTGCTTTTCTCTCTATTCGCACCCATTGCAATAATCACCTTATCAAAGATCTTTTCGGCTTTATGCAATATACTCAAATGCCCAACATGAAATGGATTAAAGGTACCTGGAAAAACCGCAATTTTAGGCTTTTTCGCTTTCAGGTATTCAATCACATACTCGACTTTGGGATTTGATACAGTATATTTTTCAAGCGTTTGTAATAATAGCTTTTGATATTCTTTATACTCAATATTTTGATAATTGCGAAATATCTCTTTCTCTAATTCTATTAACTCAAATAAAGATTTGTGATTACTTTGATTAATTAATTCTTGGATACTGCCCTCCAAATAAGAGAATACAACTTTCTCATTGTTGTTTTGATTTGCATTTTGAGTTGTATTCTTTTTCATTTTGTTTATAGCTACTTAGTTACTCGATTTTAGAGTGTAAAATCAAGCAATTTATATTCTAGATTTTTCCCCAGTAATATCCAATACAATATTGAGATCTTGTCCAACTGAGCCAGTGGCTTCGACCAAACTGCTCCAGACAACGTTGAAATCTTTTCTTTGAATATGAGTATTAGCGGTAAAAGAAAATTCATTAACTTTGGATGATTTTTTCACAGTAAGCAGAATCGGTATTTGTTTAGTAATTCCTTTTATGGTCAAATTACCTAATATCTTATATTGCTTTCCTGGAGTCATTTCCTGAATACCTGTAGTTTCAAAAGTTATTGAAGGAAATTGTTTAATATCAAATATTTCTTTGGAACGAAGATGATTATCTCTGGCTTTTATTCCAGTATCTATACTGATGACATTTATTGTTCCATTTGATTGAAAACTACTTATATTAGCTTTGTCTTCTTTCTGATCCAGAGAAAAACTTCCCTCATATTTTTTAAACCTTCCAACTACAGTACCTTGACCAAAATGCTTTACTCTAAATTCAACTTTACTTTTTTGCGGATTGACTTTATATGTATCAGCTTGAGAGGAGGAAGCTAGTCCTAAAGAAAGAGTAAGGAAACTAAATAATGAAAGAGCAAAAAAAGCTTTGATTCTATTTGTCATTTTGTTTGAATGTTTTTAGGAAAATTGAATTTGAGAATATGCTTGGAGAGAAGACTGTAGGACAATCAGGAATTAGCAACTTGCTTTGGTGCAGGAGTAATGAAGTTAGAGGCAATTAAACCAAGGAAAGAAAAAGCCGAAAAACCTATTCCAAGGCAGAATAAATTATCTCCAACTTTCTGAATAATCATTATTGCTCCTAAAGTCAGAATAATTCCATTTAAAGAAAACATAAACGCGTGAATGAATTGTTCATATTGTGGACATTCTTTTTGGTGAATCGCCTCGTCTTTGTATGAGAGTAGCAATGTAATTAATGATATAGCGCAATAAAGCCAAAACATATTGCTTGATTGTTGCTGAACTGCGAAATGACCAACTAGAAAGGAAAGGCCAAGAAAAAATGCATCAATTGGATGGCTAACTTTTTCCCACAAACCAAGCCCTCTGCCGATATGAGTTGGAAGATCTACCATAAAACATATTCCGAGAAGCACACTGGCTGCTAAAAAGGCTACTTGAATAAATAAATTTAATTGTGGCATTGCGTAGATTGAATTTCTTGGACTTATTTTTATTTGGAAAAGCTAAATTACACATGAATTATTGAGTGAAATCAGCTTCTAACTAGCAAAGCCATTTCACAGGTCAAGCCTGGACCAAAAGCAATCATAACAATTTTATCTTTAGAAATTAATTTTTGACTTTTTGTTAAACTATCAAGAATAAAGAATACTGTCCCGGAGCTCATATTGCCGTATTCTTCTAATATCTCTAGACTATGTTGAACTTTTGATTGTGGCAGCTTTAATGAGTCTTGAACAGCCTGAATAATTGATGCACTGCCAGGATGAATTACCCAATGAGCAATATCATGAGTTTCTAAAGATTGAGATTTAAGCCAATCGTTAATAACAGGCTCAATATTGTTTTTTATTGAATTGGGTACTTCAGGTGACAAACCCATTTCAAAGCCTTTATCACGCAATAACCAACTCATTTGGTCGAGAGTATTTGGGATTTGCGAAGTTCCATGAGAAAGAATTTGAAACCCACTATTTAGGTTTTGTTCAACTTCGATCAGCGCTGCTCCATCTGCGAAAAGAGAATTGCTAGAAAGAAAACTAAAATTTAATTCAGACTGAAAATGTAAGGAGCAAAGTTCTAAACATAAAAGTAATGTTTTGCCTGGTAAATTGCTTGCAAGCCTAAGTCCAACAATTCCCGCATAGCATCCCATGGCTCCAACATGATAGCGAAAAGGATTATTTGTTATTCCAAATTTGTCTCTCAGTGCTTGCAAAAGTTCAAAGTCTATTCCAGGAGTTTGATAGCCAGTACAAGAAACTGTCACAATATTGTTTATTTCCTGATTAATATCAATTTGCGCTTTGGAAACAATTTTTTGAATAAGTTCCTTGGAAGCAGATTCATAAATTTTTTGTCTGTCACCAGTTGAGAGACTTGCAATAGGTGCTTTTGTTGATTCACCCTCAGATGATGAGTCGAAATAATTAATTGGTAAAACTGAATACCTACTTTTGGTATGAGAAGAATTCTTGATTTTGCCAAAAAGAAGCCGAAATTTCCGATCTGCTTCAATATCCATAATTGGCTTAAATAGTTCTAATAAATCTTGCTGATTATGCTTATGAAAGCCTGGCTCGCAAAATATGCTTTTAATTGAAGCTACCAAAGGGGTTTTCCTCAAATTCTTTATTATTAATTCAATTTAAACATATGGTTTTAAAACTAGACTGATTTGTTCTTATGCTACACGTAAACCCTTAAAGTCAAAGATTGTGAAGTTAAGGAGCCTCTGATTAAAGGCATTTCAGTTTCCAAATAAAGAATAAATAAACAATAAGGTTGGTCTAATGAGATGAATTACTCGTCTTTTTGTTTCTCAATCATTCAATTAGCCTCTTTTGAAGCTCTTCTGGGCATAGCTATGCCACCACAAACCCACGATCTCGA
>DUDU01000045.1 GCA_005110395.1 Candidatus Melainabacteria bacterium
GCTTTTTCTTCAGCTGGTAAATCGTTTTCTGAAGCGTAAAACCAATTGCATAAGGTTTTGTATTCAACTCCTAGTTTCCTTGCTATTTCCGCTTTATTAGCGTCTTTTACCTTGCATAATCTAACTGCTTCTTCTTTGAATTCTTTTTCGTATTTGGACATTAATTGAACTCCTTTTTACTATTGACTTGTTCTGCGTTCAATTTGTCCCCTTTTTCGGATCATGGTCATTAACCACAAATGAAGGCTCAGTAGGATTCAAAGTCTTCAGTAAAGAACGTTATTCAAATAGAAATCTATTAATTGGTTGCTATTCTTCTGGCTTTCCAAAATTTAGAGATTTATATGATTTTCATGGGGGTAGCTTCCTCAAAGAAGGAGCTGGAGGATTAACAGGTGGATGGTGCTTAGATGAATTTATTACTGAGAGACCATCAACTCAACAAAGAGAAGGTGAATCATGGAAACAACATGCATTAATAACGGGAATACCTCTTAGAGATTATGAAGGAATTGCGTCAAATAAAATTAATGGGGTTCTCATCGATAGAGATGGATTTGATTTATGGGTTACAAACCCTGAAATTAAGGATTTATATCAAAACCCTTTTGCTCTTTCATATGCAGATAGTGGTGAAAGATATGAATTGTCTTTAGAGAATTTTAAAAAGCATTATCTCCAAAATCCTGATTCAAGGATTAGATCTGATGCGGGATATTGGATCAAGTTTGTAGGCAAAGGAAAAGAGAAAAAGCAAGATCGTCTTCAAGCTTTTCAAGAGTGCTTGCAAAAAAGTGACTCAAGGGAAAACGCAATTTTAGGATTTAAACGAGATGATATTCCACTTCATGTATCTGAAGAAGTCATTGAAGATCTTATAGAAAGAACTAGGAACTTGCAAAATACTCCTAATTGAACTTTAATAAAAATATCAAACTTAAATAAATCTTGATGACTTAATTACTTTTCCCTTCCAGATAGATTCTTCATTTGGAATTTTGGTAATTAATTCAAAAAGAAATTTACGTAAATTGCCCAAATTGTCTTCAAATACTTTCATTACTTGCTCATGAGTTACTGGATCAACATCGCCTACTAATCCGCAATCATAATCAGTGACCAGTGCTATACCCAGTGTTTCTAATTCTAATTCTTTGGCTAAATAAACTTCTGGATATTGAGTCATATTGATAGTTTCCCAACCCATTTTGCTAAACCAGATCGATTCAGCTTTAGAGCTAAAACGTGGGCCTTGAATAACAACTACTGTTCCTTTGTGATGAACTGGAATTTGCAAGTCATTGGCGGTTTTAATCGCCAATTCTCTTAAACGCTCTGAATAGGGCTCCGCTGCGCTAACATGTGTTGCAATTGGTCCTTCGTAGAATGTATCTGTTCTACCAGTTGTACGATCGACAAATTGATCCAGGATTACAAAGCTTCCTGGTTGAATTTCCTTTTGTAAACTACCAACTGCACAAGGGGAAATTATCTGCTCAACACCAAGACTTTTCATTCCCCATACATTTGCACGATAATTAATTTTTTGCGGAGGAATTGAGTGATTCCGACCATGACGTGGAAGAAAAGCAACTTTTTTGTCACCAATTGTTCCAACAAAATACTTATCGCTTGGAGCACCAAAAGGAGTCTCAACGGTGATTTCTTCCACATTGTCTAAAAACTTGTAAAAGCCCGATCCACCAAAAACCCCAATTTGAGCTTTATTCTGAGATTGAAAACTACTCACTTTTTTTCCCTTCTTCGCTTGTTAGGTTCTCTTGTGAGATTGTTGGCTGAGATTCTTTTGCTCTAGCTTGTTCTAATTCTCTGGTTCTTTTAGATTTTCTTTCAGCCTTGTCAAAGGAATTTACATTAATTGGAGTCTGATTAATAGAATCTTTATTTAAAGCTAAATTGTTTGAATTTGTTGACTCGTTTATTGATTCTGCTGATTCAGGAGTTGGAATAGATAAACCCTGTTTTGCGCGGCTGCCATTCATACAGAGCCATGTGTCGGCTATGAAATGTCCATTTGGAGCAATGCCCGTATAACAAAGTTGGCCTGAGGATTTATCGAATCTTACAAATACTGGCCCTTCTTGTCTTAATTCAAATTTTTCTGCTTGCGATGGTGTCTTCTTCAGGAGCGCCGCTGTCCCGATTGTTGAAAGACCCAAAATTATACTAACTAAAATAATGGCTATATTTGTGGAAATATTCATATGAATTTTGCGATTGTGAAAATATTTGTCAAATTTAGCAAATTTAATGAAACTTGTCTCTAAATCTCCAATTCAACCATGACTGAAATTTAGAAAATGCTGTTTTCCAATTTCTAACTCATTGTTATGAAAAAATATTTTCTGTTTGCTGGAATCGTTCCGGAGACAAGCACGGGACGAAAGGACAAAAAAAGTTTTTCTCTTTCTTCTTATGTAAAATGTTGTTAGCTCTTTTTTGTTTCTTTGTTCGATAATTCAAACGACCCATTTGGGCTCTTTTTTATCCTTCCGTCACTATCTTTTGCACTTCACTTTTGATGTTGCGACTTAATAGAAGGAGATTTCATGAGATTGGTTAGACTTATCGCAATATCATTCGTTCTATTGGGTTTTGGTAGCGTTAGTTTTCATGTGATTAGGGCAACAAACAGACCTATTCAGAGCTTAATGACAAATACACCAAATCAGCCCCAACTCTTAGAAAATATTTTGATGGATTGAATTTAGCTGAATTGAAGGATGATTCCATCGATTTTAAAGAAATAAATTTAGTTTTTGATGCAAGTCATTTTAAAAGAGAATTTTGCTTATTCCTCTTTAGAAGCAACAGTACAAATATTCATTATGACTTTCAAAGCTCAGAGAAAATTATTTATTATGAATTGGCTCTGGAAGAGATTAAGAAGACATACATACCACTAAGTTTCAGCATTGATGGCAGGCAAGGAGTAATTCAACTTCTTGAGAATATGTTTCGGTCAGTCCCAATCCAGCTTTGCCATTTTTATTTAGTACAGAATATATCCAGATACACGACTAAAAGACCTAAAACAGGATGCGGAAAAGAATTAAGAGAATTGATCTTAGAGTTAAAAGCATCATCAGAAGAGAAATTCACAAAGAAATACAATGAACTTAAAGAAAGATACAAAGAATTTTTGAAAGAGAGAAATGAGTCAGGAGAATTCAAACACAAAAAGCTTAGATCAGCATTTAATGTCATCAAAAGGCAATTGCCATATCTTTTTACCTTTGAGAAATTTCCCGATTTAAGAATTGAAAAGACAACAAATTTATGTGAAGGTTCTTTTGGTCACTGAAAGTGCAAAGTCAACCTTCATCGTGGAATAAGCACTGAGAGAAGGAATCAGATGGCTTCTTGGCTCCTGTCATGACTTTAGTAGGTCTACTTTTTTCTACTTTAGGTCTACAAATTTTCTATAAGCCGATATATTTAGACAAAACCAGATTTATTTTTCAGTTTAATCATTGGTTTAATTTATGAATACTGTAATTGTTGGAGCAGGTTTAGCTGGTTTGGCTGCTGCTCACGAATTAAATAAAGCCAGAGAAAAATTCTTGCTATTCGAAAAGACTGATTCAGTCGGTGGAAAATTAAAAACGATTCAGAAAGAAATTAATTCACAAAATTATTCTTTAGATTTAGGTTTTCAAGTTATTCCATCAGCCTATCCATCACTACAAGAAATAATCAGTCCTGACTCTTTTACAAAGCTCAATCCTTGTTATTTTGACTCAGGTGCAATTCTGCTCAGAGACGGCAAATCATATTCGATTGGGGATCCTTTTCAAGATGCTAGCTCACTTTTTGATACCCTCTGGAATACTCTTTTAAACCCGCTATTGAGCTTGGAAGATAAAATCAGAACTTTAATTCTGAGACAGGAATTAGGCAAATATTCTTTGCAAGATATTCTCGGGGGTAAACCTTGGCAAGAACAAAGTGCATTAGCTTTTCTTCAGGAACGAAGATTTTCAGATCTGTTTTTGAATAATTTTGCAAAACCCTTTTTTGGTGGAGTCTTTGGTGATAATTCACTCGGCATAAGAGCTTCTAATTTTGCATTTACTTTAAAGGCTTTTTCACAGGGCAAGGTTTTTATTCCAGCAGCAGGAATTCAAAGGCTGCCTGAGTTAATTGCCGAAAGCCTACCCAAAGAAAGCATAAAACTTCAGACGACAGCTACTTCAATTAAAGCCGAAGAAAATGGAAAGAAATTGAAAGTATTTTTAGGCAGTGATAAATATGTTTTGGTTGATGCGGTTATTTTGGCGGTGGAGCCAGAAACCTTAATTGAGATTCTTGGATTGACAGACTTGACTGAGACAATTAAAGAGCTTATCGAAGATCTTCGGTCAGAAAACAGTTTCAGGGTTAAATATCACAATCTTTATTTTACTTCTTCCATTTCACTCAATATTGGGAAGAAAATCTTTTTGAATTGCAATCCTGGAGCCTTAATTAATAATGGGGTTCAGATTTCAGAAATTCAAAAAAGCAGACATAATCGTGAAGAGGGACAAGAACATTTAATTTCCGTAACGGTTTTAAATTCAAAAGTGCAGTCCAAGAATTTGCCACAGACTTGCATTGACGAATTGGAAACATTATTCCCTCAAGCAAAAGGACAAATCAAGTTTTTAGAGAGCTTTGAAATCAAAGAAAAGAATTCATTATTTCAGCAAAACTCAGCTAATTATGAGCGAATAGGAAAATTGAGAGAAGCAATAATGGCAAAACTTCCTCCAAATGTATTTTTAGCGGGTGAGTTTATGTCTGAAAACTGTTCTCAGGAAATGAGTATTCAATCTGGCCTTCAGGCTGCCAGAAAGATTCTTGGTAAATAGAATTTATGGAGCGAGTATATATTTTAGTTTTGCGTTTCACTAAAGATGTCGGCAAGGATTAATGCACCTTCGTAAGAATAGGTTTCTATCTTTTCCCATTGAGCTTTGCCTGCTGAACTCGATTAAATCAAACAATCTTGTATTTAAACAGCTAGTGAAAAGCCGTTCTTACGCGTTAATAAAAAAAAGTTTGGGTTGTGATTTCCTATTTTCTGTTTTTTTCTTATCGCTTTTTACCACAGTGCTTTTTACTCTGTTGATATCCCATGGATTAAACCAACTGGTAGCATCACTATCTAATTTTTCCAAGTTATTTAACCAAGCCTTCGGTCCTTCCGTAATAATTGTCTCCAGGTATTGTCTTTTTTGACTTCTATTATCTATTTCGCCTTGATTGACAATGAGATTTGGATTTCCTCTTTGCTGTTGTTGTTGTTGAGGCTCACCTTGACCACCTTCTTCACCCATAAAGAAATTGCTTCCGCCACCTTCACCCATTTGTCCGCTCATTTGCAGACCTCCTGGTGCTTGATAATTTGATGGTCCAAGACCGCCGCTAACTCCTGATGCTGAAGACATGATTAATTAATAAAATTTAATAAATATTTCTTTATATAAGCTTAATTTAAATATAACTCTCTCTAAGGTTAAATAGCAATACCTAGCTTAAGTTTTTCTAAAGGATTGAATAAAAAAGACTTATATCTAAAGTGCCTCTTTGGTTTGACAAGGTTTATGAAAAATATTGTTCAAGCGGTAATTGATTTCCGTGATTAAAAAAAACGGATCATTGTTTCAGTTAAACCAAGTTCTTATCGACAACAAAGCTGATGATTCAGAGGTTACCCCTATAAGAGCATAAGCATATAAAAATTCGGGTAAGTATAAGCAGATAACGATTGGTATTTGTTAATTCCAAGAGCATGGGAACAGTATTTAGTTATGCTTAAACTCAAGTTTGATGATGGTAAAGAATATAGCTTTTCTCAGAGCCAAATAATTGTTGGACGAATAGATAGCTGTGACCTCATCATTGCTCATGAGAGCATTTCTCGCAATCATGCCAAGATTATTAAAGATGCACAGGGAAATTATTGTTTGGGTGATTTAGGCAGTGCAAATGGAACTTATATTAATAATGAAGAGTTATCAGCTGACAATTTCTACCGTATAGAAAATGGCGACAAACTGGGATTTGGTGATATTGACATTGAGGCTGTTTTATTAAATAAAAATGTATCAGATTCCATACCCTCTTCTGTGATTCAAGAATCTGACGATTTCCATAACCAAGATATATCAAATCAGGCTCCTATTTCAGTTCAAGATTTACTCTCAATAAGTGATATTGGGCAAAATAAATTTTCCAATAATAGTTCTAATGAAAATGATGACTATTTAGATCAAAACGAAAATTACAATTCAGGCCAATATGCAGAGCAAAACTCGAGTAATAATCAGCAAAACAACTATGTAAATCAATCAATGTTTGGATATTCCGAATCTAGTGATATGCCGAGGCAGAAGTCAATTGGCAATGCAACTTCTGATTCATCCAATGAAATTCCCAATTTGGATGAGTTGCAAGAAAAATTAAACGCTCTTAAAGAAAAAACTCAAGCAAGTACTGCAGCAGCACCTTTAGGTCTTAATTTATTTGCGGGTTTAGTTAAAAGTAAAAATGACAAAGGAGACAAAAAAGTCAAGAAAGAATTGTCTGAAGAAGAATTTCTCCAACAAATGGGTTTTGCAGATTTACCCTCTGATAATGATTCGCAAGGCCTGGTAAACGAACCCGACACATCAAACTCATTTAAAGGATTGTTTGGTAAATCAAGTTCAAACTCTCAAGTAAATAAAAATAATTTCAAGCAAATACCTGATGAAATCAATGAAGAAGATTTGTTGAAACAATTTGAGAGTTTTTCTGCAAAAACGCCTTTGCCTGAAGCCTTGGTGCACCAAAATCTCAATGCATTTAATGAAGCTGAAACAAATTCTGGACTAATAAATCAATTGCTCGCCGAGCAAAGTGCAACTCCACTGCAGAATCCAGTTCAGATCCCTTTTCCAAAACCAATATCTCAGAATTTACAAACTCAAACACCATTAGACAATACAAAAAATAATTCACATCACGGTACTTTATCGCAAGAAACATTACAAGAATTAGCTTCAAAATTAAAAAACGGTACTCGTTCTTCAGGAGAAGCAGATCAGCAAAGCAATAATTTTGGAAAAATATCACAAGCTCTTAAATCCAACTTATTTGGCAAAAAATAAATCAATTGAATTATTTTCTTTTTATATTTTGGAATTCTCAAATCTAGCTCTGAAAATAAAGGTTAAACTGACAAAACACAGAAAAACATTAAAAACATAAAATTCAAAATATAAAGAATGATTTATACAGTTACTTTAAATCCTTCATTGGATCGCGTCATTTGGGTAGACGAAATAAAAACTGATGACTCTGTCCGAATCAGTGCTGAAAAACATTATGCAGGTGGAAAAGGAATTGATGCTTCTCGAGTGATTAAGACTTTGGGTGGCGATACTACTGCAACTGGATTCCTTGGTTCATTCAATGGACTTCATTTAGAAGGTCTTTTGATTAATGAAGGTGTAACTTGTGATTTTGTCAAAATAGCTGGTGAAACTCGCTCAAATGTAATCATCTTTCAGAATAATTCAAAGGAACATATAGCCCTCAACTCAAAAGGCCCGCAAGTAACTCCTTATGACCTTGCAACTTTATTTAATAAAATAACCAATTTAAGCAAAAAACCTTCTTTTGTTCTTTTGGGCGGTTCATTGCCTAGAGAAGTAAATAAAAGCATATATGGGCAATTAATTTATGCGCTTCGAGCTCAGGGAATAAAAGTTGCTCTGGATGCTGACAATGAACCTCTCAAGCTTGCAATTAAAGAAAAGCCTACTCTCATCAAACCCAATACACATGAATTTGCAAGGCTAATTGGAAAAACCGTTGAAACCCATCAAGAGATTATTCAATCTGGTCAAGAATTCTTGAAAGAAGGAATTGAAATTATTATTGTTTCAATGGGTTCAAAAGGTTTATTGGTATTTGATACAAATCAGGCTTTTCATGTAACTCCGCCCAAAATTGAAGTGAATAGCACGATTGGTAGTGGTGATTCTGCATTGGCAGCTTTTCTATTAGGACTAGAGCAAGGCAAATCAATCGATGAGTGCGGGATAATGGGTGCAGCCGCAGGCGCGGCAACGGCTATGTCTCCAGGGGTTGAATTAGTCAGTCTGGAAGATTTCCAAAAGCTTTTGCCCGAAGTTAAATGTCAGCCTGTTTCGTTGAATTAGAAAAGCCCAACTTCATTTTGCTCTTTTATACAAATAATCTTTCATTGATCAAGTTAAGAGACAGATATCTGTTTTGATCATGTGTTGGGACTTTTTGACGAAAGGAAGTAAGTCTCTTTGAAATTAATACGTTTTGTATGAAAATATCTCTAAATTTCAATTTTGGTGCAAGGCCTAAAAGTTTGGCTAGAGCTTCTTCTGCATAAGATTCTGGTATTCCGTGTGTTGAAGTTAATTCTCTTCTTCTTTCAGTCGTGATTGCTTGATCTAAGTGTTCAATTAACAAATAAAAAAGTTTTAGCTGACTGACTTAGGGAATTGCAAAAGACCTAATATCTCTAAAAAATATCTTGAAAAACAATAGTCAAATAGTCACCAATTCTTTGCTTATAAACCTCAGGAGGATTAAATGCTGAGGGGAATTACCATTGAATTAATTCAGATAAGAGTAATTGTAAATTGGTATCTTACTTTGGTGCAATTGACTATTTGTATTGACGGGCAATAAATTAAAACTCATTTGTTGATGGCATTCTCAAAAGTTGAATAAAACAGAAAATGTTTCTATCTCAATTTAATCTTCAAAAGTTCAGTAAAGTATTTAGAATTAAGTTATATGAATTAAAAATAGAAAAATCTAAATTTGGAGAGTCTTATGAATACTGAAAATACGCAAACACAAGCTTCCCTTAATGTGGCTGAGGAAATGACTTTTCAATCAGATGTCTTAAAATTGATTGATGAAAAGATTAGGCCCGCGCTTATGATGGACGGTGGCGATATGGCTGTGCATGGTTTCAACAAACTAGAAGGCGGTCAATACGAAATGGTTGTTCAGTTAGTTGGTGCTTGTGGTAGCTGTCCTAGTTCCTCCATGACTATGAAAATGGGAGTTGAAAGGCTAGTGATGGAACAATTCCCTCAAATAGCTTTGATTACGGTTGTTTAGAGTGATTAATCAATTCTGACTCATTTGTTCTAATAATTAGCTAAACCAAAAATAAATCTTCTGCACTCTAGAAATGAGATAATGGAAATGTTTTATTGATTTTTCTTAGTTACGTTTATTAATTACCAATGAAATTTATCAATAAGTCCCTTTTTCTATTTTTTTCAATTTGTCTTTTTTCTCTTAGCTCCATTGCTGGAGGAGAATATAATCTTGAGGAAAAGAAAAACTATTACCTCAGTCCTCAATTTAAGAAAGACTGGAAGCAATATTGTTATTTTAAAACAGATTTAGTTTCAACTTATAGACGTGAAGTTAAATCGCTTGAAGAAGCTCGTAAGGCAATTGCGGTAGTTGCTGATTTGCCGGGCAAGTCTAAATGGGATAAATTAGTCAATCCAGCCAAATCACATCTCATATTTCCAGGTGACAATACTCTTGGCATGATTTATCACTTGGAATACAAAAATATAAAAGACTCATTTTTCAAGAAAGACACCATTATTACTGACTATTACCGAGAAAAAATTAGCAAAGATAATTTTAAGGGTTGCATACTCTACACAACTTCTCCTGCCAAATTTGCAAATTTTGAATATACAATTGTTAAAGAGGATGGCAAAATCTATGTTGAGCGGACGGCACGAGTCGTTTCAGCCATAGTTGCACCAAAGTTTATGGCAATCAAAAAACTCGACAGTCTTAATAAAAAAAGATTAGATGAAATTATCGAAGTTATCTAAAGCAACTCAAGACAAATCCATTCAGGCAAAATCTGCAGAAGATAATCAGCCTAATCTTCGGCTAGAACCCAATAGCAAAGAAAATGTGCAAAATATTTTGCAGGTTGCTGACTTGAAAGTTTCATTTGATTTCAAAAAAGTCATAAAAGGTATTTCTTTTGACATTGCAAAAGGAGAAACTCATGCTCTGGTTGGTGAATCAGGCTCGGGTAAATCATTGACATGTTCTGCCATTTTGGGCTTAGCACCTGAGAATGCTCAAGTTTCTGGTCGCATTATATTTGAGGGAGATGATTTACTTGAGGCTAAAGATAAAATCCTGAATTTGCGAGGCAAGCGAATTGGTTATATTCCACAAAATCCGATGACATCGCTCAACCCAGTCAAAACTATTTTTAGTCAACTCAAAGAAACTATTCAAATCCATAAACCGCAATTATCCAAGAATGAAATTTTTGATTTATGTCAAGTTTTACTTCTACAGGTTCAATTGAAAAATTGGGAAAAGGTTTTAAATTCATATAGCTTTGAACTTTCTGGTGGAATGAGCCAAAGGGTGATGATTGCAATGTCTTTGATTGGCGATCCCAGCTTGCTGATTGCCGATGAACCAACTACTTCATTGGATGTCACTATTCAGGCTGAAATAATGCATTTGTTATTAGAAATGATTGAAAAGAAAAACCTGAGTTTATTGCTTGTAACTCACGATTTAGGCTTAGTTGCTCAGAGCTGCAAAACCATGACTGTATTGGAAAGAGGTGAGATTCGAGAAAAGGGTTTGGTTGAATCTATTTTGCAAAATCCTCAGCATGAATATACTCAATCTCTTTTGAAAGGCGCTAAATTCGGATAAAAACAATTTGGACTTGTTCAATTAGCATTCCATCATTAAATCTCAGCCTTAAAAAGAGACTTTGCAGTTGTTTTTTCTATTTGTCTTTTTATAGCTATCTTCAATGATTAGAGGGTTGATTTTCAGATGAATAGAACTAACCAAAAGTCAAATTAGCACAGCCTGCGTTGATTCACTCTCTGAGAGATGAGAATTAGAAACATGCGGATTTTCTTTTTCTGCAGATTGATCTGAAACGAATACTGGATAGTCTCCATTAAAGCATGCTGTACAAAATTCTTTTTGATTTCTATTCGTAACTTTTAAAGCATTAGCTAAATTCAAATAAGCCAAACTATCAGCGCCAACCTCATTTTTGATTCTATCTATTTGACCTTCTAAGCGTCTGGCTATCAGCTCATCCGATTTCATGGCAATTCCGTAAAAACAACCCCACATAATTGGTGGAGAGCTAATTCTCAGGTGAACTTCCTTAGCACCAGCCTGCTTGAGTAATTTCACCAATTGGCCTGGCGTATTTCCTCGCACAATCGAATCATCAACCAATACAACCGATTTACCCCTGATCACGTTTGGTAAAGGATTCAATTTAAGCTTAATCCCCAATTGGCGAATTGATTGAGTAGGTTGTATAAAAGTTCTTCCTACATAGCGGTTTTTGATTAAGCCTTGAACAAATGGAATTCCTGATTGTTTGGAAAAGCCAATGGCTGCAGGTGTCCCAGAGTCGGGAACTCCAACCACAACATCTGCATCAGGCACGGGAGAATTGAGCGCCAAAATGCGACCTAATTCTTCACGATATTCATTAACCTGTATGCCCTTCATAATGCTATCTGGACGAGCGAAGTAAATCAATTCAAATAAACACAATTTCGGATTTATATTGGATAAAAAAGTTGAGTGAATATTGAGGTTTTCATCAATCAGAAGAATTTCGCCTGGCTGAACTTCCCGAATATACCTCGCGCCCATTATGTCCAAGCCGCAGGTTTCCGAGACTAAAACATAAGCAATAATTTCCCCATCTTGTTCTATTGCTCCAAGCTCAAGTGGTCTTAGCCCTTGATGATCTCTGACCCCAATCAAAAATTTGCCACCCAAAGCCACTGAGAGAGAAAAAGCTCCCCGAGCTTCACTAAAAGCCAATCTCAATGCCTCTAAAACTTCTACTGTATCTTTAGAATTTATGAACTCTTTCATCAAGTAACTCAAAAGTTCGCTATCAGAATTAGATTGGCGGAAATAACCTTTGCCCTCAACTCTTTCAATCAACTGAGTCGAATTTACTAAATTACCATTATGCGCAAGCGCAGTATAACCAAAGTTTTTGGAGTTCTTGATAATTGGTTGGGCATTGCAAATCTCAGATTGCCCAGCTGTCGAATATCTCACATGTCCAATTGCCAAATGGCCTTTCAAAGATTCTAATTTCTCTTCACTAAAGGCTTGACTTATCAATCCCATTTCTAGGACTGAATGACATTTTTGACTTAAATCATCAAAAGAAGCAATTCCGCATGATTCTTGTCCTCTATGTTGAAGAGCATTTAGAGCCAAATATGTCAAATAAGAAGCTTCGGTTTTGTCTTTATGTTCATAACCGTTTTTAAATAAAATCCCAACTACTCCGCAAGCTTCTTTGAGTTTGGGCTCAGATTCAATCAAGAGAGCATCGGAGTAATCTTGTTTCATATCAGCTTGAACGCCCCCATAAAAGCTTTTTACTTAATATTCTATAAAAACTATTTTCTTCACTAATTGAGCGTATTAGCTTAGTTCTCAAATCAGCTTTTTTTATTACAATCAAATCATCAGGTTCTAACAACACAATTTCTTGACCATCGGCTTGCACCGTAATAAGAGATTGTCTGCGGTTGCGAGGTGTAATCGATATTTTCAAAACAGATGAATCTGAAATAACCAATGGACGACTAGTCAGGCTATGTGGGCAAATCGGAGTTATTCCAATTCCCTGAATATTTGGAGCCAAGACAGCTCCGCCAGCTGCCAAAGAATAAGCGGTTGAGCCCGTTGGTGTGCAGACAATAACTCCATCGGCGGCATATTGAGCAATATTGCTATCATCTACATCTAAATTTATTCTGAGAATATGGGATCTAGAGCTTCTAGAGATGACGATATCATTTAAAGCCAAAAGGGAAATATTTTTTTCTCCCTCTGAAAGATGACTTTGATCCCTTTTGATAATCTCACCAAGCAGCATATTACGTGAATCAACCGTAAATTTGCCATCCAAGATATTTGTGAGAAAAGCTTTTACATCATTAGGTTGGTGAGCCTCAGAGAGAAATCCGAGATTGCCGGTATTAATTCCCAAAATACAGGCTTCCGATTTGGAGAAAATCCGGGCAGCATTTAGGAGAGTTCCATCGCCTCCAAAAGCAATTACTAAATCAATAGAGGCCAATTCATCACCAGAATATTTTGATGGTTCAAGCAGCCCTAAAGGAAGCCTAATAGATTGCTTGCCGAGCTCAGTCAAAACCTGTTCATAGCTTTCCAAGAGAGTCAATCCATTCTCTCGGTGCGAATTATAAGCTAAACAAATTTTCTGAAATGCCAAGGCTTGATTGTGAAAACTTTATTGTAAAAATTAAGGGGGGGAAATAAATCAAAGATTTTTAAGATCTTTTAATTCCGAAAGAACTGGAATATACAAGCTTATAATTATGAACCATAAATTGCCGAAGAGATTCCCTAATTTGCAAAGATTTTTGAGTGTGAAAAATCGGTTAGTTTTAGGTGAAAGTCGAATTGTAATTCCAGAAGAAAAGCATAAGGAATAATATGTCAGAAGAAGTACCAGTTGATGCAGAAGGCTCAACTAGAAACAAAAACTATTCAGCTCAAGATCATCTGAATCATTTACTGAAAGTTGGACATAAACCAGATTCAATTGTGATTAAAAACTTTGTTGAAGAACATAGACTTCATCAAGTGCTTAGGGAGATTATGAACAAGAAAAGTTAATACATGGGGGGCAATTCAACGAAATATAGGGCACTTCTATAAAGTCGAGAAAGTTGACTGGAAGGGAAAAACCTAAGAAGGCACTGTTGGCATTTGGCTCTGAATGGTCTAGGATTTAAGATGTTGAAATTAAAAAAA
>DUDU01000046.1 GCA_005110395.1 Candidatus Melainabacteria bacterium
TGCAAACCAGCAAAAAGATGCTGTAAGCCAGTTAAACGTTGTTGCAAACCAGCAAAAAGATGCTGTAAGCCAGTTAAACGTTGTTGCAAACCAGCAAAAAGATGCTGTAAGCCAGTTAAACGTTGTTGCAAACCAGTTGAAAGACAATGCCAACCAAAGGCTCACCGTTGTGCTCCTCCAATGGCAAGAAAATGCCAACCGTCAGTAGCTCATCGTTGTGCTCCAGCTCCTGAATCAATGTATCAATCTTCATCCGCTTATAATTCAAGCGCTGTAGATTCGATGAATCAATTAGACACTGAAATCAACAATTCTGATGTAGCTTCAGTACAAAACGTGAATTAAAACTCTAGTTTTTAAATAGTAAAAATAAATTTGGTCAGAGTTATTTAATTAATTCTGGCCTTTTTTATTGAAATGCAAACAAATAATAAATTGCAACATCAAACAGGCTTGGGTTCACATTCCGGCTATTAGGGGGAATGTAAACCTGAAAGTCGTGAGTTGGATTAGCAGAAGAGATATCTGAAGGAAAAAGAATAAAAAAAGAAGGTGGAAACACCGCAAACTTAGATCTGCAATTCGTTCATTGAAAGACAGTCTAAAATACCCATTTGCACATCAAAATCAGCTAGAAAGAAATATTCTAAATATTATCTTAAAGCATCTTGAAGAGAGGTATTAATTGAGCAATCGCTTGTTCAAATCGTGCAATTTGTGTATTTAATAAACGGATCTCCCCCGCCTTCTTCAATTCTCTAAGGCTTAATGCCGCCCTTAGGGTGAGACAGTTCTCGGCAAGAAACTTGCATTTCCAGAGTTTCCAATTGTAAAAGCTGGGTTGAAGGTAGAAGTCGGCTTTGATTTTAATAATGGTTGGAGGAAATAGCGTGAAATTTTTTTATTTCATAGCAGCCAAAACATGAAACCCAGAATCAACATGAATTACTTCACCCGTTATCCCTCTTGATAAATTAGAAACTAAAAATAGGGCTGTATCACCAACTTCTTCGGTTTCAGTATTTCTACGCAATGGAGATATTTGTGCAATTTCATTTATCATAGATTGAATTCCAGAAATAGCACTTGCGGCTAAGGTCTTGATTGGGCCAGCAGAGATTGCATTAACCCTTATGTTTTTGGGACCTAAATCATTAGCTAAATATTTTACAGAACATTCTAGAGCTGCTTTTGCAACGCCCATTACATTGTAATTCTTGACTACACGCTCGCCGCCAATATAAGTTAAAGTAACAATACTGCCTCCACCATTCTTTTCCAATAGCGGTTCTGCTTGCTTTGCTACAGCTGCCAATGAGTAAGCACTAATGTCTTGTGCTAAAGCAAATCCACTTCGGGATGTGTCAATGTATCTTCCTTCTAATTCGTCTTTATTGGCAAAAGCTAAACTATGAATAATAAAATCCACTTTGCCATCATAAATTTTACTAATTTCTTGAAAAGCTTTTTCTAACTGTTCATCACTAGTAACATCACATTCAATACAAGATATTTGTCCACTCGCAATTTCTTCTGCAAGCTTTTCAACTCTATCTTTTACTCTTTCTTGATAAGTAAAAATTAGTTCTGCACCAGCTTCGTGAAGAGAATTTGCTATTCCCCATGCAATACTCCATTTATTTGCAATGCCTAAAATTACACCTTTTTTGCCCTTAAGAATGCCTGCTCTTTCAGTCTTAGGTTTTTCTTCGATTTGAATATTCATTGTATGAGGAGAAATGGATTGATTAATTTATAAATGTTAACTCTAATACAATTTTTTTTCTAATTGAATAACTAAACACACCATGCTAATAAGTTTTATTGATAGAAATCTAAACTCATGATAGTCTTTCATTTATCTGGATCGGTAGCTCAGCGGTAGAGCACGGGACTCATAATCCCTTGGTCATAGGTTCGATCCCTATCCGATCCATTTTTTTATTTAACCCTCACAGTCGGCAATTTCAAAGGTTCTGGATTTTTGCAAAATTACGTCAATCAAAGTTCTTGTGTAATTCTTGTATAGTTGTGAATAGAATTCGATAGAAGCATGGGGAATTATAGAGCGATGAATTTACTAAAATTCAAAAAAGAATTCACGGTTTCGTACATGAATTCTTTCACTCCAGCCAATACATTGTTTTTCTGTCGCCCAAATCACAAGCACTATAAAGATTCAAATTATTTTATCAATGATTGGCTTAGTCCTTTCAGTCAATCCTTCTTTGATAGCTTTCTTCATCAATGTGACTAAATCTCCTAATTGTGGGCAAAATTTCTCTCAATAGTTCGTTTAATGACAAACCTTTTGGAGTCATTTCGTGCCATTTCTTCAAAATTTCCCTCTGTTCGTCAACACTAAAATTATTCTTAACAAATTGAAACAATTCTTGAGCTCTTGGATCACTAGCCGTATAAATAGTTGTTTTTTTTATTGATCTCTCTAATTTATTAATGAAATTTCTCATCATCTGAAGCTTTGCGGCATACACAGCCTTCTCTTGTTCAATTGTTGGGAAAACTTTTCCTCTTCCAGCAGATATTATGGCTTTTAAATCTTCGGCAACTAAACCTTGAGAAGAGGAAGCAGCATTTCTAAGATTGTAAAAAACTTGAAGTTGGTCATTTTTATTCAACTTATGTATTTGTATTAAATCAACAATCTGTCTGGGAGTAACTCTTTGTAAAAGACTCTGAAATTCTTTAGTATTAAATCTCCCAATAAAAAAGCTTTCAACGGCAGTTTTCATGAGATTTTCTAGTTCAGGATTATTTCCCCATAAAGCTAGTATTTGAGTTATGCCCTCTAATAATTTATTTAATAGTTTATTGCTCCATAAAAAGGAAAGATTACTTTTTGAGAAGATTAACTTTTCTCCGATACACTGAATAAGAACACTTGTCAATTTGTCCATAATTAAAGTTTTTCATTTTGTATTTTCTCCTTCTTGATAGCCGAATCCGTATTTAGTATTTAAGGAAGGGAATTATGCCATAAATATCTTTCATTAAAACCAAATTCAATTTAGCGCTTGCTGAATTGATGGGAAGAAGAAGGCTAGATTGTCTTTCCATGTTTCCTGACACAAGCGGTAAAGCTAGGCGATGAGGATCGTAAGCTAGGGTTCAGAAATTATTGCAGTGGTACAGTAAATCAAATGCTTTTGGGGATCCTCTCCTGATGACATTTAAGGACTATATACAAATGAAGACATCCGTCTTGGTATTTACAGTTCAGAAGCAAAACAAGAACAACAAGATCCACCTCAAAAAAAGCTTTAAAAAGGGCTCTCTTGAAATAAATTAGTCGGCTCTAGATCACGAATTGGTATTAACTCTCCGCCAATACGATAATAAAATCTTCTTCCTTGAAATTCAGCTTTTCACTTTTCTTCGGATTGATCTTTACCCCAAAAGCAGCCTCTGAGTCCCCACTGAGTGAACTGATTCGATAGCCAATCGCGGATTCCCCTAAGCGAGCAGCGCTCTCAAGCACCGTGTAAAAATCGAGTTCTACTCCCGTTTTTACGTAGCGACTCACAGGCTTTAGATAAATCTCAGAACCATCAGCCTGGAACAAAATGTCATAAACCTTTTTGAGATCTTTATTTTCGCTCATCTGACTGAGCATTAGACTAATGAGATTATCGCTTACGATGAAGTCATCAGCCTTGGCAACAACACCCAACTCCCTATTTCTTAAATCAAGCATTTCTGAAACAATGCTGTAATCCTTGCCAGCCTTTTCGCTAAGATTACGCAAATGCAACAGGCAGATCAAAGTCTTTGCATCGCTCTCCTGGACATCCATATCGGTATAGCTAAGCAAAACAACATGATCATATTCTTCTGTTTTCAGGTTCTCTAAAGTAGCTTTATCATTGATATCACCTTCTACAAGATCAATGCTTTGCTTTTTTAGAGAACTCTTTAAGCGGGCAAGCCCATCAGAAAAAGGAACCCCTTTAGCTACAACCAAGACTTCCGATCCTTCAGCAACATAATTATCCAATTCTTCTATAATCCGCAGGCCTCTTTCATTCCAGCCTAGAATCAAGGTTTTCTCGATACGGGCAGACGTCTCCTCGATACGATTCAAGGCATCTTCATTGATTGCAAAACCAGATAGCCCGCTAAGCTTGATAGTATCGTCATCCTCCGAAATCACAACAATGCTATCTCCGCTTTCAATGACTGTATCCATTGTTGGATTGATAAGGACTTCTTTGTCTTTGCGAAAAATTCCAATCACCGAAGAGTCTTCGTAAGCAAAGAGAGCCTTTTCATATGATTGCCCTTCGAGTGCAGGCTCTGCATAGAAGTAAATCTCATCTCCTTCAAATTGCAGTAAATTGCTATAAACCACACTCAACCCTGATTGGCGACAAGTCTGAGCGGTAATGCGTGAAATTAAGTCAGGAGACAAAAGAAAAACTGTCTCTTCATTACCAACTAGTTCAGCAGCTTCCATGTTTTTAGGATCTTTGATTTCCGCAACAATATGATAAGCACCTTGCTTGCGATTCTTCCCATTAGTAAGCCCCAAGACAGTCTTAATGACATGAGTATCGGCATTTCCTTCTTCTGGAGAGAGGACAATAATCGAACGTGCTTCGTTTGGATTAACGACAATCATATCAGTGGACTCAAGTGGACTCCCACTGCGCACAATAAGCTTGGTATTTTTAAAATCACTTATTTTGCTACGCAATTCATCTTCCATTTCCACCTTGTCCAAATCGGCCAGAATAACGATTGAAGGAGCAGATTGATTGGAATTAGCTTCAATGATTTCAGAAATAACAGAAAATATTTTCTTGGACCAGCCAAGTATGAGGGTATGGTTGCTCTCAAGAACACGAGAACGACCTTTCTTTAGCTCATCAAGCTTTTCGTCGATTCCAGAAGAAATGCTACCAATCAAGATCGAAATCAAAAAGATCCCACACAAAGTTGCTATAAAACGCACAAGACGGAAAGGCCAGCCCTCATCACCGCCCATTGTTCCAGAATCCAAAGTCGCCATTAAACTTTGCCAAGCGCCCTCAAGGAAGCCTAAGGGAACCGCATCAGCTTCAGGAGAGCCCTTGATTCCGAAGAGCACAATGATCAACCCTAGAAATAAAACCATCAAGAGCGACACTATGCCTAGCCACTTAATCACACCAGCCGGCCCTGCGGACATAGTATTTTCAAAATAATATCTAATACGTTCTTTCAAAGTGACTTTTTGCATACGGGCTGGATATTTTGCGAAGGGTGGATTTATTAGGAAAAAAGGCTCTCTTTGGGCAAAGTAATATCTCTTTGATTGTGCGTGAAGGACTTGCTTTGTCAAGTGCAGAAGAGACAAGCTTGAAGCTTTCAACACAAAACAAATTTGAGACTAATGCGAAGAAAAAGAAAGTCTTTAATTTACCTATCATTATAAGCAACAGCAAGGACAGTTTGTTTCAGTGGCAAAAGCCGCAAAGCAAAGTGGAGTTTTCTTCTTAAGGTATTCGATTGATGGATTGGTGAGAACCGTTTCCGCATACTTTAAATCTCTTATCACATGCGCTAAGCACACTTGATGATTGCATGGAACCTTCAACTGAGCGTTATACCAGTCGCTAATCCAAACTTTGGGGTATTTCTTTCCAAACAAATGGTTTTTGAATATGCTGCTTGAATGGTTCGAGTGACTGTTGAATGTTTGTACTCAAAAAACGAGTATTTAAAAAAGTTTTATTGGTTGATGAAAGTTCGTACAAATCTTTGACTAGATCAATAAGCCCATCACGAGAAAATTCTTTAATTTGTTTTTTTACATCAGTCCAAGTTTGATTTTTTGTTTGTGTTTTCATATCTAAAATTGTTGAATTTCGGTGCTTTGATCTTTTCCTGTAGTGGGTGGTTGAACCCATACAATTTTGTTGTCCTGCTAAACAACATATGGGCGAGCATCTTTAATATGTTCATCAATAGCAGCTTTAACGCCCTCATCAACTCTTTCTGTAAAGCTTTTTTCTTTCATCACTACACTCCTTTTGATTTTCTAATTTCTTTCATGATGTTCTCGTCGGATTCTATCTGCAGCGACTTTTGCAAACAAACCATCAATACACCCACAAAGACTATACTCGTGAAGCGAAATGAATTTTCTAACATTGATTATATCTGGATTAAATTTGTCTTTCTCAAAAGCCAGTTCAACCCAAGCGATATCTGATGTCTGACAATATTTAAGAGATACTAATTCTGGATTTATATTTTCTCCGAATCGGGTTTTTAATTAAGCGAGAACACAAGCCAAATCTTCCGCAGAAACTTCATTACTACTTCCGCTCAAAGCCTCTCGCAACACTTGCTGTAATAATTTTTCGTTTTGTTCTTTACTATGTTTAATACTTTTTTCTAATTCATCGCAAAAACTCATTAATTGTTCTAATTTGTTTACTATGCGTTGCTGCTCTGCTAGTGGTGGAAGTGGGATTGTCAATTGCTCTAAGTTGTATTTCGGCAAACCCTCTCGCCCAGCTCCAGTTGTGGAATTGAAAATAAACTTTTGAAAAAACGGTGACAAAACAATTTTGTGAAGAAATTTAGAATTAATCTGTTCTGAGCGGATAATACAAACATGCTGACTAACATTTCCTTCTTGAAAATCAACTGGGACTAAAGCACACCTACCCAAAGAACCACCAGTAATATTTAGCAAAACATCATTCGCATAAACAACTGTTCCATTCATTTGATTATGAACTTCATTAGAAATAAATTTGATATCTTCGTAAACTAAACCAGCATCATGAATGTTTTGAGAGCGAAAAAATGGAAATCCGCCTTTAGAATAATTACTACCTTTAGGAGTACTTCCTGAACCGATCTTAGTACAAATCTCACCCAGCCTACACCAAACCCAATTGGCGGGTATTTCAAAAGGTATTTCTTCGAGTTTGATTGGATGAATAGCCCTGCCCTTTAGGGTTGGGGGTTTTAATTTTTGAGATCCTCCTTCCAAAGATCTCCGCCCTAAAGATGCGGAGCTATTCAATAATCTTTCTTTTTCGGCTTTTATTGTTTGAAGCAATTCGCTGGCTGGTTCATCGTTTGGGTTTTGTTCAACCAATTTGCCTTGCATTGCTTCCCGCAAAAATGCCTGACGGAGTTGTTTGACTGTATCCAGTTGGTGGGTGAGTTCGGTGTTTATTCCACTTCCCTTTTGTTCCAATAAATTAATATTAGAAATAATTTGTTTTTGTGTTTCAATATCAGGTAAAGGAATTTCTATTTCATAAATCTGTTCAGGGTGAATTCGCTGTGTAGCAACTCCTCTAGCAATCTTTGATAATTCTAAATAATAATTACCCTGCTTAAAAAAGTAAAATATCCATTCTGGTAAGCAATTTGAAGACACATCAAAAGAAGGTAAATCTGCACTACTTTCAAAACCATTTAATTCTTGCGGTACAATGCCAAAAGCTCCTTTATGAAAGTTCTGTTTACCATAAATAAATTGTCCAGCTTTTCTAATAAATTGCTTTGTAGCACCTTCAATTTCATTTTCTAAAGGTCTTTTCTCAACACCTAAAACATTCAACCTAACTTTAATTCTATTATCAGGACTGGGGTTTTCAGAAATAATCCTACTTTCCTTTAATACCTCTCCTAATTTAACTTTCTTCCAAGAATGGGTTAAAACCACATTCCTATTCATTTCCTTTGATGAATTCATTGAATTGCCTCCAAATTTATTTGGGGGATTTTATATTTTGAGATTAAATAATTCATTGAATTCCCTCCAAAAAAATTCATTTTGGGGCCTTTATAAATTTCAATGAAATGGCTTTTGAATGGGCTTTTTGTGGAATGGGTTAAAACCACATTCCTATTCATTTCATTTGATGAATTCATTGATTTGTCTCCAGATTTATCTGGGGTATTAAAGAAATTATTCATCTTTGCTCCTCAAATCCATATTTAGAAATAAATTCATCATATTCATGTTGAAATGTTTTTTTACTATGATGCTCTTCTTGATTTTTAATATATTCTCTAACCTTGTCCACAATTGATTCAGAAACCGATACCGCAAAATATTCATCTTGCCATTCAAAGATTTCTGGACATAGTCTTTGTTTATTAATCCAAAAAGAAGATTCACCTTTTATCAATTGCACAATCTTTTGAATAGTTTGGTTTCCAGTAAGTGAGACCAAGCAATGACAATGATCTTCGTAACCGTTAATAAAATCAATAAAGATTCCTTTCTCCTTGGCATTTTGTTTAATGTGCTGCCAAAGCATTTCTCTTACTTCCTTTGTTCTCAAAAAAGGGTATCTATTTTTTGTACTCCAAATTATATGAATATAAATTTTAATAAATGGCATTAGCTCACTAATCCAGCTCCTTCATTTCTTTAGCTTCAATTTTGCTTTTTGCATTCTCTATAGCGTTATGGAGCTTTTGTTGAAGTATCTCTTTCGACGGCAATTTCAGCCAGTATTCCGAAATGTGAATATTATCTTTCTCTAAATCCATCAATTCAACAATCTCTTGCTCTTTTCCTGAACACAAAATAATTGCAATTGGTTCTTGTTCATCTACCAGCTTTTCATGCTTCGAAAGCCACTTAAGATAAAGTTCAACCTGCCCTTTATACTCGGGAATAAAATCACCTACTTTCAGTTCAATTACTACTAGCCTTTTTAGTTTGCGGTGATAAAAAAGT
>DUDU01000047.1 GCA_005110395.1 Candidatus Melainabacteria bacterium
AATCTGATCTTTCAAATCAGCTTTCAATCCTAGATCTTTAATGGGACACTAGTGTTGTAAATTAAACTCAGCAATTCCCCTACTAAAGTCAGCTAGACCTGGCACTTCAACCTTCTGACCTTCTATATTCAATAATTCGCTCCTTTCTCTTCTTGAATCTTCTCCCATAAAAAATACGCTGAAATTCTTTGCACACAAGGCTAAACAACCTTCTATTCCAGGAGATACGACCTTAAACAATTTATTCAAAGCAGCAAGTTCCTTAGTATTAGGTTTTCTAAATTTTTTTTGTGAAAGAGCTTTTAATGCGTCAAACTCATTATCTAATAAGCAATGAATTCCATTTTTTCTAACTAAATCTTGAGGCAGCAAAACTGGTATTGGTCCTGTCAGATAATTGACTGGTAAGGAGGTGTAAATAATTTTTGGAGTCTGTTGATGTTGAATTTTCATTATCGAATTTGATAGATTTTTCCTGATGTTGCGTCTTGTTGAACTTTTTCAAAAATGCGGCTTCAAATGAAAAGGCTAAATTGAAGCTAAAATTTATTTGAATGAAGTTTAGATTGTTAATATTTGAATTTTGATTTTTTTAACCATATCTTAAGAATTGGAAGAGAATGTAATTATTCATTTCTAAGAATGTGAAAGTAATCCGATTTTCTAGAGTACATTTCATTTATTTGTACTTACATTTTGTGTCCATCAAATTTAATGACTTCAGCGATATATATTCATATTCCTTTTTGCAAAACACATTGTCCTTATTGCGACTTTGCTGTTTGGGTCATCTCGCATCCTAGGCATGCAAATACAATTGAGGCTTATATAGATTCTCTTTGCCTGGAAATTAAAGATCGCTCTCATGGTGAATATATTCAAACAATTTATTTTGGTGGCGGTACCCCATCTATTCTCTCTTCAGATCAACTTAGTCGCATAATGCAAACGCTGAAGGAAAATTTTCAAGTTTCTCATCAAGCTGAAATTACACTCGAAACTAATCCTGGAACAGTGGATTTAGAGAAACTCAAGAGTATTAGGCAATTGGGTTTTAATCGTTTGAGTATTGGGGTTCAAACCTTTGATAGTGAATTACTGCAAAAACTAGCGAGGGGACATAATAAGGAAGATGCGCTAAAGACTTTGTCATGGGCTAAAGAAGCTGGCTTTGAGAATATAAGTCTTGATTTGATTTTTGGTTTACCAGGACAAAGTATGTCTTCTTGGGAAGATACAATTGATCAGGCTCTAAGTGAACAAATTCAGCATATATCTTGCTATGCATTAACTATTGAAGAAGGCACACCTTTTCATAAAATGTATTCAAATTCAAATCATACTCACACAAACTCAGCCAAAAACTCCGTGATACCCAGTGAAGAAATTACCGTACAAATGTATGAGAAGCTACAAGTGAAGTTATTGGAAAAAGGATTTGAACAATATGAAGTTAGTAATTTTGCCAAGACTGGTTTTCAATCGAAGCACAATTTGACTTATTGGCGAAATGAAGAATTTTATGGTTATGGTGTTTCAGCTCATGAATTCATAAAAGGAGAAAGAAAATCACATAATCGGAATTTGGAAGAATATATTCAAAATCCTCATAGTCAAATTGTTTTAGATTGTAATCCTGCACTCGAAGAATTGATGCTTAAACTCAGAACTAATGAAGGACTCAATTTAATTGAATATCAGAAAAAGTTTGATATTAATCTACTTACTCAAAAAGAAAAACAAATAAAACAATTTCAAGAAGCTGAATTAATAATCCTTTCGGAAAACAATCTAAAATTGACATCCAAAGGTTTTATTCTCTCAACTTATTTAATTGGTGAATTAGCTGTTTGACTCATAAATTAAAAAATCAATTTAGGTTGGATTCAAGATACTCTGGAACTGTTGAAAGAGACTTGCATTTGACTTTTGCAAAACCAAAGATAAATTCAAATCATTACGCAATTTTTTGTAATCATAAGAAGCTAACTTGAGATTTACATTGCTTTTTTCGACTTGCTCTGATCTTATTCTTGCCATTCCAGCTGCATCTTGCCTCAAGCCGCTAGCCTCTGTTTCCACACGATAATCAGTTTGTCTAACTTTGGTTAAAGCATTTTCATTTGGGACTGAAACCAATTGAATTTGATAAAGTGGTACCCAAAGACCTTTACGCAAACCCTCAATAATTCCAGTTTTACTAGTTCTCAAATCTTCATATCGATCCAAAATCAAACCATTTGAGCCACGAGTAAGATCGATTGGAACGAGAGGACCTTTTTGAATTTCTTCTTGAGTGCCAATTTTCTTTTCTTCAGTTTGAACGGTAGATTGCAGAAAAACCGGATCAGTTGCACTAAGTGGATCTCTATATCTCTTGGCTTGCGTGACTGGACCTTTTCCAATCGGTTGTCCCATAACCATATAACCATCTTGAGTAGTTAAATAAGTTCTTTCCTCCATTGGCTGTCCAATATAGGTGTTTTTGGCTCTTTGGGTTCTAGTATATTTAAAATTTCCTAATCTAGTTAAATACTCTTTACTTCCATCCCTCACCACAAAATAAGCTGGTGGATAATCTTTATCAACAGACAGTTTGGTTACGTTCTCTCCTTTAATAAAAACAGTGCCAACGTCTTTTTCAGGATTTAAACCCAAGTCCTGCATCAAGACACCAAAGCTTGTTGGAATCATATTAAATCTATTTTCTTGATAACCCCAGGTATTGTTGTTGACAAGATTATTCTGTTGTGCCTCCAAGCCAGCGGTAAAGCTAAGAGTGCTATTTACTGAATCTGTGTAGGCATTGAACATTTCTTATTATGCTCAGAGAAATTTGGGGAATATATTTACAGTTGCCTATTCAGTGAATAAAAACAACTGACGAGAACATTGAAATTTTCTTAATACCAAAATTCCACTATAAATTTGAAGTCAAACTTGGCTTTCGGGAATCCCTCTAAATGCCTCAGTCAAATTGTTGATAGATAAAAATATTACAAGTGAATTGTTTATCTAACTAATTAAATTAATTCACTTATTTTCAATTGCTTTATTCGCCAATTGACCACACGCCGCATCTATGTCGTTACCAAGGGTTACACGTACTGTTACTTTACGGCCTGAACGTTCAACTATTGACTTGAATTTACTAACTTGGCTTCTATCTGGTCTTTGAAACTCCCCGCCAGTACTGTTATATGGAATCAGATTTATTAAACAGGGAAATGGTAAATCTCTCACGAGATCGCATAAGGCTCTAGCTTGTTCATCCGTATCATTAATGTCCTTAAGAAGAGTATATTCAAAAGTGATGCGTCTTCCAGTCATTTGAAAATATTCATTCAATGATCTCATTAGATCAAATAAATTCCATTTTTTAGCAATTGGCACAAGCTTTTCTCTAAGATCTTGATCAGCGGTATGAAGTGAAATTGCTAAATTGATTTGCATTTTGGTTTTACCTAATTCCAAAATCTGCGGTATCAATCCACTAGTAGAAACCGTTATATGACGAACTCCAATAGCAATTGAATCACGAATAATTTGAATAGCTTCAAGCAAATTATCAAGATTGTGAAGCGGCTCTCCTTGTCCCATAAAAACCAAATTGCTGATTCTTTTATTCGTTGTACGCTGAATTGACATGATTTGGTCAACAATTTCAGCCGCCGTGAGATTGCGCTTTAGGCCAAGCTTACCAGTTGCACAAAAAGGACAACCAACAGCACAGCCAACTTGACTAGAAATACAAGCCGTTAAATTATCTCTATCTTCAAAACACATGAGAACGGATTCAACTACATTGCCATCAGAAAGCTCAAACAAAAACTTTTCGGTTCCATCTTTACCACTAATTTGGTGATTAACAACTTTTAGGAGCGGAATTTGAAATTTTTCGGATAGTAATTCTCTTTTGTCGGCGCTTAAATCAGTCCACTCTTCAAAATCAGCTGAACTTTTGGAATAAATCCAACTATGAATTTGATTAACTCGATATTTTTCCCAACCTAATTCCCTGACTAAAACATTTGAAATTTGCTCTTTTGATAAACCTGATAAAGCCTTTTGCGTTGGTGTAAGGTTTTGAGATTTATTGAGAGATTGATTTGGAGACTGATTATTCATTTCAAGTTACTTTATTGTATTTATTTCTCTTTCGAACATTTGGATTTTTTCTTACTCAGAGCAACAGCATTTTTCTCTTTTAACTCAAAATTATCAAGAGCTTCAGAAGAGTGAATTCTGATGTCGGGATTTTTACATTATTTTATTTTGTAAAAAGATCATCATAATTTTCAAGCTCAAAAGATACTTTTAATTCTCCCATTGTTAATCTCCATTTTTATATTTGCTATTTGGCTTTATTATTTCAAATTTAAAATTGATTCTAAAAGATTAGCAGATGAAAATTTTGCAGCTTTTCTAAACAAGACTTTGATGATGATCATTTCATTTAATATGAGCTCCCACTCAATGACTTGAAGAAAGACTCCTAATCAATAAGATCTGTAAATTACACAGAATGCAACAATGATAAAATCTTGGAGTTGCTTATCTGATGAATATTTCATTGATTTAGCTCTATCAAATCAGTGAATTCACTTTACGCACAAATAAATTCCCCCTTCGCTAAGAGCCCCTATCCCAGCCTCCCAAAAAAGAGGAATGAGACAAAAACATTTCTCCCTCCCATTTTGCTTTAGGAAAGCGATTGGAGGTGAGGGTTCTCAAGCTTTACTGAAGTGAGTTCATTAATTCAAGTAATTTACCAAAATTCCCCTTAGATTATTAAAAATATTATTCAAATGCAATCAAAGAAAATAGCGGTTTTAGGAGGAGGAAGCTGGGGAACCATAATCTCTCAGATGCTTAGCGCCAGTGGTCATTCGGTGAATCTGTGGGCTCGTTCAAACACTTTCATCAAACACATTCAAACAACTGGGCGTTTCACTCGACCAATAGAAATCAACTTACCTGACTCAATTCATTTATATACATCTCTCAATGAAGCGCTGAAAGATGTTTCACTAGTAATTTGTGCAATTCCTTCCGAAGGAGTTTCTGGACTAATTGAACAAATTAAATCTTTAATCGAGAATAATCCCAGCATAAATATCCCCTGCGTATTGAGTGCCACCAAAGGGCTTGATAAAAAAGCTGGAAAAACCATGGTGGAATTATGGGAAGAGAATTTCAATTGCCCAGTGGCGGTTTTATCTGGGCCAAACTTGGCAGCTGAAGTGGGACTGGCCAAACCAATGAAAACTATTATTGGCGCTCGAAGTATAAATACTGCTGCTGAAATTGCTAATTATTTTCAATTGAATCATTTCAAGATACAAGTCAGCACTGATGTAATTGGGATTGAAATATGCGGAGCCGCAAAAAATGTGATTGCAATTGCGGCAGGTGCTTGGGATGGACTTGGAATGGGTACTAGTGGAAAAGGCGCAATGCTCACCAAAGCACTAGATGATTTAGCCAATTTGGTTTGCATTATGGGTGGAGACAAAACAACAACCTACTCAGTCGCGGGAATTGGCGATTTGTATATTACCTGTAGCAGTAATCTGAGCCGAAACTATCAAACTGGTTTTGCATTTGCACAAGGTAAAAATTTGAGTCAAATAAAAACTGATTTGAAAGGACAAATTGCAGAAGGTATATGGACTACGCCTCTCATTCATGAAATTGCCCTAAAGCACAAAACTGAATTTAAGGTTTGCGAAGCTGTTTATGAAATGCTCAAGCTCAATTTGGCCTTACCCGAAGATAAGTACAAACTAGAAGAAATGTTTATTGATTTAGTCTAGTAAGCCCTTGCGACAAGAAAGCAAAGTTCCTGTGAGAAGCTCAGAATTTAGATCAAGAGAATAAAAAAGGTTACTTAATATTAAAAAATCTCTTTACAAATAATACTATCTTCTCTTCCTGGGCCTGTGCTCACAATTGCAACTGGAACCTCAAGAATTGTGCTTAGCATATTTATGTAAGCTTTAGCTTGAACAGGAAGCTCATCCCAAGATTTCAATCCATGTGTATTTGATTTCCAGCCTGGAATAGTTTGATAAATCGGGTCACATTGACTGAGAAAATATGCATTTGCTTGAGGAATATTATCAAAGGTTTCGCCAGTTTCACGGTTGTGATAGGCCACGCATACAGAGATTTCATCAAAGCTATCTAAAGTATCTATTTTTGTTAAAGCAATCCCAGAGAAAGAATTGACACGAACAGCATATTTAGCCAAAACGGTATCAAACCAGCCGACTCTTCTCATCCTTCCCGTAGTGGTTCCAAATTCAGCCCATTGTTTTCCATCTTGTCTGAGCATAGTTGCAACTTCTTGGTCTGATGATATTTCAGTTGGGAAAGGTCCTTCTCCAACACGGGTATTAAAAGCTTTGAAGACTCCAAGGCTGTAATCAATCGAAGTTGGGCCAACACCTGATCCTATGCAAGCTCCTCCAGCTACTGGTGTTGAGCTAGTTACAAATGGATAGGTTCCGAAAGTGATATCTAAGAGCGTTCCTTGTGCTCCTTCATAGAGAATATTTATGCCTTTTTTACGGGCTTCATACAATTCATTAATCGTGTCACTTAGATAAGGTCTTAATTGATTTCCTAAGGCCAAATGTGTTTCTAAGACTTCTTCTAACTTATACTCTTTGTTAATTCCTGGAATACGAGATAAATCTTGATTATGCTTAGTTAAAACTTTTTTGAGTTTAGATTCAAGGCATTCTTTTGACATTAAATCTTGAAGCTGAAATCCAATACGTTTAGCTTTATCAGTATAAGTTGGACCAATCCCCTTGCCTGTCGAACCAACTGTATCTGTGGCTTTATCAACATCTATATTCCATGGCATGGTGACGTGAGCTAAACCAGAAATGCGAAGCGCATTGAGACAAATACCTTGTTTCTGGAGATTTTCGATTTCGGTAATAAGGAATTGTGGTTCTATGACAGTGCCTGGGCCAATAATGCAGGTTTTGCCTTTAGATAAAATACCCGAAGGAATAAGGTGAAATTTATATAGTCCTTCCGCTATAGAAACCGTATGTCCTGCATTTGCGCCACCTTGATAGCGGACAATATAATCAGCCTTTAGAGAAAGTAAATCGGTAATTTTTGCTTTACCTTCGTCGCCCCATTGGCCACCTACAATAACAACACTAGTCAAAATTTAGACCTTTCAATTTAATTAAATTCAAATCCACTAGGCAAGCTTTCTAGCAAACCTATTATTTATAGCTTGTTCAAGCTTTTTTGTGAAGACTTCAATTTAAGATGCAAATAAGATTTCTTATTTTTGTTCTTAATGCCAGGAACTTATTAATTAAATTTAGACATTGGTAATTAGAACACAAAAGCTTCCTTAAGCTTCTCTTTACTTTTGTCTCTTCCTTTGTGTATACTGATATTAAGATAATTTTATATCAATTTTAAGACTCTATTATATAACTCCCTTTTAATAATTTCTGCTTATGGCTTATTCATCGACGCTTGTCGTAAAATCGCCAAATATATTACAACGTTATGTCCGATGGCAGTTTGGTCTAGGGAGCAGCGCGCAAAAAGATGTTGTTCAAAATAGAAATACAACAAATTCTTCATCAGGAAAGAAAGGTTTTTTTACAAGTCTTCCTATCGTTGGAGGGATTTTCTCCTCGACTGGAAATACAATAACCAGAGCTGGTACTGGACTTCAAGTTGCAGGTGGACGAACTAAAGATATGCTTTTTAGTGGCCCAGTCTGTGCTTTCAATTGGGGAGCAGCCTTAATTTTCATGGGACCAGTAATTGCGGCTTTACTTAAAGATATTGCCAATATTGGAGCGGCTTTTCAGCTTTCTAAAGATGAAAGAAGAGCAAAACATCTAACTTTGTCCGATTTTTTACAAGCAGTTGGTTGGAAAACCGCTATTACTACTATGCTCCATGGCATTACTTTAGTTTTGCAATCAGCGGTTTTCTTTTCTTTTGGCGGAAAAGCTAATGGTATTTTGAATTTACTTGCAAAACCACTAGGAAAACTATATAGCTTTGGAGCCATGGGAATATTTTGGTTATTTGACTACTTGGCAACTAAATTTATAAAAGGGAAGCAAGATACTCAACTAATTCTTGAGGATGATGTAGCTCAGCAAAACTCGTTAACAGATAAACCACCAGAAGATCCTAAATCAGATAAACCACAAAACGATTTGAATAATCAGATTCCGCCGCAAAATCCAAGTGCTGGCGATGGAAATGATAACAAGGCTGATAATTCCAAGAAACAAAACCGAGCAGATCAATCAGAGGATCCAGCTTCTAAAGACAATGGCAATGGATTAGGCTCGGGGGGGGGCGG
>DUDU01000048.1 GCA_005110395.1 Candidatus Melainabacteria bacterium
GATAATCCAAAATGACGTTTCTCAGTAAAAACAGACGTTTCCTTGCTCAGAAAACCTCCATTGGTAGAAGTTTGAATACTCTTCTCACTTTTTTCAACATAGTGAGTATTAATTGGAATGGAATACTGATAAGTTGGTTTTACGATCTGATTTGAAGGTATTTCAATTGGTTGAAAAGAAAGCCCATTATTTTGGTTGTTTTTTATTGGGCTATTATCGATTGGAGCTGGTAAATTCGCTTCTGGGTTTTGATAATTAGATTGAAAATTATTTGGATTTATTGATCTATCCATGAAAGACTGTGCATCATAGTTTGGTTTGGTATAGCTTTGCGAATTAAGCTGTGAATTAATTTGAGCATCAACACGTGAGTCAAATTGAGGTCTGGGTCTATTATGCAAATTAGAATTTAAATTGCTAGACAACTCATCTAACCTTGCCAACAACTCCTCAGTGCGGCTAGACAAATTCCTTAAATCTTCTTCTTGATTAGGATCAATATACAAATTTTGTGGTGAATTGTTAGGCAATTTCTTTAAGTATTATCAATTTTAGTGTATTGCTGAGAAAAAATTTGAAACAAAATCTGAAGGGAATCAATAATCTCCCGAATCAAATTTAGTGATTGATCTCATGTTTCCGTTCTCCTTCCGCTTCAGATTAATAAGAATCTCTTCAATTGTGATCTTTATTAATCTTCCATTTGTTTGTGCTAGCTTTAGTTTGCTCTATTAATGAGCTAAAGCTTCAACATCAGACCACAAAAATAAGCCTCCATCAATTTCTATAATTTGCCCCGTTACATAATCTCCCCCAGAACCTGCTAACCACAATGTACATTCAGCAATGTCTTTGGGATCAGCCGCTCTTCCAAGCTTGGTTTCTGACAATTTACCTAAATCAAATTTAGATGTCATATCAGTTTTGACTAAACCTGGTGCAATAGCATTGACTCTTATAAAGGGCATTAGTTCCCTAGCTTTGATCTTTGTATAACTGATTAAAGCTGATTTGGCCGCTGCATAATTTGCTTGACCTGCATTTCCATGAACGCCTACAGTGCTTGTAATATTAATAATCTTGCCAGATTTCTGGCTTGTCATATGGGTAAGTACTGCCTCCGTGAGGACAATGACACCTTCAAAGTTGGTCTTTAGCACATCTGTCCATTCGCTCTCAGTCATTCGAATAAGTAAATTATCCCGAGTAATCCCTGCATTGTTGACGAGTACATCTATTTTTCCAAAAGCACTAATTGATTCATTTACCAATTTTTGTATTTCATCTTTTTCCGAAACATTTGCTTGAATTGCAATTGCTTCACTCCCAGAGCTTTTAATCTCATCCACAACTTTATTTGCTGATTCAACCGAAGAAAGATAGTTGACAATTATTTTGTAATCACCAGTTTTACCCAAGGTTAGAGCAATTTCTCTTCCGATACCTCTTGATGCACCAGTTATGAGAGCTACTTTTTTTGATTGATTCTGATTCACTTTATTTTCAATGATTGACAAGTTGAAGGTTAAATAATTTCAATAAGGAGGAATTAATCTAATGGAATTAATTTAGTAGATTTAACTTTATCAAGACTTAAAAAATCAATTTGAGAAATTATTAAGTAATTTAGGTTTCAAACTTTTCACAGCTTAGATTACAAAACAGTTATTGGCTTAAGCAAAATATTAATTCGCAATTTATAGTAATTTCAACAAAAATTTATCAAATAGTTTCATAGCAGGTAATTTATGGCAAAAGCACCTAAACCACCAATGAGCAAAGCTCAAAGACTGGTATTAATACTCTCAGTTTTAGCGCTTACTTTGTTTGCAAGTAGTGTTTTCTTCAAAAAACAAGTTAAACAAATTGACAGTAGACCAATTTTAGAAAGTCAGTATCAAAAGCTTCTCTCGACAACGTGGGGAAATTTAGATATTAAAGAAGAAAATACCCTTATTGCGATTGCCAAGCTCAAAGATCAAGGTGGTGCAACTATTGACGATATTGTCTATCTTGCTTATGGTCAGACAATCGTTGAAGTTTTAATGAATAAACGTTTAGCAATTTGGAATACTCAAGTTCAAAAATATCAAATTACAGAACTTGGTTATGATGTCTATGAAACTGGAATGAAAATTAATGCTGAAAGAGCAAAAATTGATGCTCAAAGAGTAAAACTATAATTGTAAAGTGTAAAGTTTAAGCAGGTTGAGGAGAGTTTATATTAATAACTGCGGACTGAATTTACTATCAATCAAGCTAGTTTTAAGGCAGTTGCTCTAGCCCTAAGAAAAGCTTGCGAAATAGATACAAAACAAAAAGCAGGAGCAGCAATCTCAACTAAAGGATTGCTTTAGAAGAACCGCCCTGTATTGTTTTGTAACTGATATTAATTAAACGACAAACTTAATTTCATTTAAAGAAAATGTCTATAGAAAACTTTTGTATTACCAAGCAGCACCGCAATGACTTGCAGAATAGAGTGAGGCATCCAGCTGATTTGGTGTAGCATAATCTATTTCAGGCTCAAGTAATTTCTTACCATTTGTATCGTACAAACGTTTAATATCCAAGCACTCTACATTTGAATTCACTATATTCATGGCCGCTTTTGCACCGCTATTATCACCATTTTTATCTGCCCCTATTGCCAAGAAATTCTTAACAGAATAACTGGGTGTTGCTTTTTGAGACTGTCCATTTTGAACTCTTTTGTTTTCTAAAGCAATTGTTCCTGGTTCTTTAGCATTATTTCCGCCAGGAATATTAGTGATCATTTGTAATAGATATTTATTCTCTGATGATTTTCCTTCACTACCAGGAATAAATTCTCTGATAATTTTTGCTCCTTTAGGTATCAATGAATATACTCCGCTACCTCCTACATCTAATAATGCCCAAACTCCAGGAGAATTATTGGACGGTTGGAATTGCCAATGCTTAATTGCTTCAACGGCATCAAGAGTATCTAAATGGGGATTACGTGGATTTGGTGTTGCACGATCTATGTTAATTCTGTTAAATGTGGATTCTATTTGGACTCGACAAATATTTAGTGAATCTTGTTTTGAGTTTGAGTAAGGACTATGTACCTCTTCCTTTGTAAGGGATTGCAATCTATTTAATTCTGCAAATAAGTCTGGTCTTCTTCCTTTTAATATTGCTAAGACTTCTTCTTTTGGTATTAATTCTAATGGTGTTAAGCTTTGGAGTTTCTGCGATCGCTTGTATGCTTCTTCTAATGGCTTCTTTGGTGGGCTGGAGAGCCCTTTCTCTTGCATGAAAACAGCTTGATGATAAACTCGATCGGTATTGACTCTCATTGCTTTGTATATCCTTAATGTTTTAAAGAAATCGAACGAATATTAAGTTTAGATTAAAATGGGCTTGTTGGTCAATACTCAAAAATGAAGATATTCTTAAACTTGATTTAATGCTGCTTCAAGCATAGTCACAAGATTATGATAATGCGCTCTTTGCATTTGAGGAATCAAAAACGATTTATGAACCGCAATCTCTAAAATTGGGATTTTGAAGAAGTTGGATAATTCTTTTAATTGGCTTTCCGAGGAAGCTTTATCGAATTTACAACTAATCTGTCTATTCTGTGACTGATAATCTAAAATCCGCTTAAATTCATCTAAGTGCTCACATGAATCAATTGAGGCTGGTAAAAAAGACTGAACGTTTAGCTCTCTTCTGGAATCCCAGTGACTACCTCGAAAAACTAAAATCATTTTCAGATTATGTAATTTAATTAGCTTCTCAATAAAGCCAATGAGCGGATTGGTAATGGATTTTGAAAGTGAAGAAGAATTAAAAGTATAAAGAGAATCTTCGGCGCTGCAATAAGAAGAGATAATACTTGGGTTTCCAGTTAAGCGACTCAGAGAGGAAGATAGAGCACCAGTATAGCCTTCAGCTTCAACTAGCCCACCCAAATGCCAATAAGAAGTAGCATGCGGAGCCAAAATCAACACAGGTTTATTACCCTCTCCTGGGAAATATTGAAAATCAGGCTCTCCACCTGGCGGGAATTTCTCGGATTGACCTTTAAGACCATTTTCATATTGAATTGACCAATCAATTATGCTTTTCTGATCATCGAAGCTTTGAATAACTAAATGTTCAAGTGTATCTTCTAGACTATCAAAAGAAGCTTTTGCATAAGAACCAATCCATGGACTTACTGGAAAAGGAGTCCAAACTACAGTATGTTTACCTTGATTGTACCCATGAATAAGCGGTATCAATGATGATTCATCCGAGTTATGCAAATTGGCAAGCAGAAAATCGCAACGATCAACCAATCCAAGCGCTTGCTCAACTTCTTTACGGCTTCTATCTTCCGCAATAAACATTCTTCCATTTGTATTGAGAGTGTTTTTAGCTTCTGCTAATGGGTTAATAACCTGAATACCCTGCTTCATACAAAAATGAAAAACTGCGGAACGCCAACTTTGCGGAGACTTTGAGGCTAAAGCTTGTCCTTCAGGAATTTGCATATCAGGGCCACATAAATAAAGGCTTTTTTTCATTTGTTTTTATTTTTTACGACTATGCAACCTGAAAGAATATCGTGAAGAGCTTGGTTTAATGGGGTTTTTGTTATTAAAAAATAATGAGGTAAAATCAATGGGCCAGAATGAAACATTATAAGTAACAGTAGAATAAAAAATATAATCACTTGATGAAAAATTGAGTTAATAGTGAAATGAAAGGTATTTAATAGATATCCATCCATAAACCTGAAAAGATACCCAATACCAAAGTTAGAAGTACATATAAGGAAAATGAAGTATGCACTCAAATATAAAGTAATAGATTTAATTATTACTCTCAAAGTTTTCCTTATAGTTTGATAAACAAGATTTTCATTTATGTAAGTTGTTTGAACTTTAATTTTATGAAACAGCTTTCCAGGAGTTGCTCCTAGATGGGATATTTCCATTAATATAAAAATCAGCAATACGGTTGTGTTTACATTCACTTTGAGAATCTCAAGGTGAAAAAACAAAATACAATAATTTATTAAAGAACAAGATGCTGAATAAATTAATAAATCTTGAAAAAAAGCATTGACTCTATCAACAAAATTGGCATATTCAGTTTTCAACATAAATTTAAGGAAAAGAAATTAGAGCAAATTAAATAACTTATTCCCTAGAATCGTGTTCATTTAAATTCTAAAGTCATGCTCACACTTCCATCCATCATAAGCTCACCTGGCATAATACTAGTAATTTCAGGTATGGCTTTTTCCATTGCTGCGTCTGCAAATCCTCCTCTAGCCATTGGAGCCATAGAATTGTATACAGGATAATTATTGTATGAGTTTAAGCTAATATTTTTGATTGCAACCATATTTAGGTTTAATTTTTCTAATACTTCCTTTCCTGCCTTGAGAGCATCTTCAGCGGCCATGGCCATTATTTTGCGATTTACTTCTTTTGCTAAGTCAGGCGAAACGCTGAAGTTTATAGATTCAATTCGATTGATTGAGTTTTGAGTAGCTGCATCAATTACTCGTGAAATTAGATTAAGTCTGCTCTCACCAACTACCCGTACACGGATTTTTTGAATAGCAGTATAAGAAGTGATTTTATAAGGTGGTTTATTGTTGCTGTAATCACGAACGGGACTAAGATTACTTTCAATTGTTTTTATTTCTTGACTCTGAATACCAATTGATTTGAGCTGAGCAATAAATGAAGTGAGAACAGCACTAACTCTAGATTGTGCATCAGAAGCAGTTTTGCTATCAGCTTCAATTCCAACAACGACTTCTGCTACATCAGGATTAACCGGCAACTTTGCAGAACCATTTACCGTCAGTAGATTCGCTTTGTTTTGTTCTTCGGCTTTTGATGGTGGGGTTGAAAAGAAAAATACTACCAATAAAATACAAGCCAACAAGGATACATAAGTTTTCAAATTGTTTTGTAAGTAATTAGTTCTTAAATTGAATTTATTTACTTTATATATATTCATGAATATTTTTATCTCCACCAAGATGATTATCAAATTATCGAGCAATTGTAAAATGCTGATATTAACTTTAATGTTAGAACATGGTTTGCTTTTATGCTGATTCTTCATCGGATGAATTACTTTCAAGATCTACTTCCAAATCTTCATCATAAGAATCATTAAATCTATTTGAGTATTTATCTTTTTTATCAGCTTTTTCTAGTCGATGAATTACTAAAACAAATTCTCCCTTTTCATTGAATTTTTGTTCTGATACTTCAGCCACATTGCCTCTAATTATTTCTTCATAATGCTTAGTCAATTCTCTTCCTATACAGAGCTTAAGCTGAGGATTAAATTCTGCAATAATTTTGAGGCTTTTGCGAATGCGGTGCGGAGACTCCAGCGCAATAATAGTGCTCTTTCTATCGACTAAATATTTCCCTAAAATCTTTGTAAGCCTAATTTCGGTTCGAGGTAAAAAACCAGCAAAGAAAAAACCATGGCTAAGATCGAATCCGCAAACTGAAATAATTGTAGTCAGGCTTGAAACCCCAGGAACCGGAATGATTTTGAATCCTGCCTCAGTAATTGCTTGCACCAATAAACCGCCGGGATCAGATAAACCTGGAGTTCCAGCATCAGACAGATAAGCAACCTGTTTCCCTTCGCTCAGCAATTGAATAATTTCAGTAGATTTGTAATTCTCATTATGAGCATTACAGCTTATTAATGGCTTGCGTAAACCCAAATGACTCATAATCTTTGAGCTAACTCTTGTATCTTCGCAAGCAATTAAATCAACTGAACTCAGAATCGACTTTGCTCTCTCTGTCAGATCAGATAGGTTGCCAATGGGCGAAGCGACAATATATAAACAACTCATTTTATTTTCTTTTGAGATTTTTTCCATCCCAAATATAATTTTGTACCTTTGTACTATCTAATGTCATTTTCTTTTTAGATTCTTTATATGTCATAGTTGTTTCAATCAGTTTCAGGGTATTTGGCTTACCTTTTTGTTTGTCATTTGGAAAAATCAGATCTCCAGTACTATCAAATTGATCAGCTTCTCCCGATGTAACAAATGACAAAGCCTGTTTAATTTCATTATCAGATATATAGAATAAAGTCGTTGTTTGCGGATAACCGCAAGCTTCATAATAAGCTTCTATCTTATAAAGTGTAAGTGCTGGCTTAAAACCCTGATTGTCAATTTTTTCTAATTTGAGATTATAACCATCATCAGGAGATGAAACTGTAAATTCTGATTTCTGAATAATTCTTTCTTTATCAGCTTTATTTGAATCAATCAGTCTGAGTTCTAATGGCAATTTGCCTTCTTTTGAGAGCCAACTTTTTCTCTTCAAAAGTAATAGTTTATTACCATCAATCTGAGTTGCTTCTTC
>DUDU01000049.1 GCA_005110395.1 Candidatus Melainabacteria bacterium
TATTATCCCAAACACCAAATATATGCTCAACTCTGCATCTCACTGAGCTGATCGTCTTATTCCTTATTTTGTCAAATAAACTTAACTCTTTTCCCTTCTTTTTCTTCTTCATTATGAAATCTACACACTCTGTTTTTTCTAGCTTTTGGTGAGCCTCTGGGTAATCATATCCTCTGTCCATCATGCATTCCTTTGTCTTCTCATCCAAAATCCCTTCTAGTCCTTTATAGTCAGGTGTATTTGCTGCTGTTGTGTTTATCTTGATTATTAACTTGCTGTCTTCATTGGTTTGTCAAGAACTCTGGGGAAAATTATTCAAAGCTTTCATTTGATTCTTCGACTTTCGCTACTTCGCCGAGTGAGTGCATCATTTTTTGTTTGAATAATTCTAATTGCGATGAAAAATTCAAATCCATTGAGCCAGAGGTGCTGTCCACAATACAACTACCTTGCATAATATTAGAGTTTTCTTCAACTGATAATTCAATTCGATTGCCACTTCTCTCTCTCATTGATGCTGCAAACTTCTCGGCGGTAGGAAGATCTGCTGAATTAACTTTCAAAATGAATTTATTTATCTCTTCAGAGCTGAGCAACATTTCGTCGATAGTTTCTCGCAATAACTTTTCAAGAATTGAAGTATCTTCGCTGACTTTCTTCTTTATAAGCTTTGAGGTTAATTCTGTGGCAATCTCAACCAAAACCATTTTGCTTTCTTCGATTAGGTTTGTCTTAGCTTTGCCAAAATTGTCCAATTCCTGAATAGCTCGATTTTCTATTTCTTCCCATTCAACATATTTCTCAGCGCTAAGTCTTTTCAGCTCAGCTTGGATCTGATTTTTACTATTCTCAATTATTTGCTTAGCTTCTTCTTGGGCCGCATTAATAATTTCTTCCGCTCTTTTATTAGCATTATCGATTACTTTTTCTTCATTCCAAAGTGAATCATTTTCCTCTGAGCTTTCATCAGAATGATCTTCTGAATCAAAATCAAATTGATTACCATCAAGCTGTGTATCCGCCTGAGATTCATCCGCTATGTGGCTTTCGGACAATTCTCTTTTTTGTATTTCTTCAAATATTTTTTTTTTAATTAGCAAATTTTCAAGCAGTTAAATATGAAAAATTCTTTGTCTGTTTAGATCTTGGTACTACTTTTATTATTTCCCAGTATGACTTGAATAATATCTGTCCAAAATCTCTTTAATTCTATTTGGCAAATCAACACCTGAATTATCTCCTCTAGACACTGATTCCAAATAAGCTTTGAGTTTAGGCCTTTCTTGAAGACTTTCAAGTTGATTTTTTGTATCGCGAGTTTGATGATTATCTACTGGTTGATTGTCAATTTCTTCAGGTTTGAGTTGAACAGGCTTTTCTGAATTTTCTTTTGAAGGGAAATGCGAATCTATTTGTGTAATTTGATCATGAGTAGATGAATTTAATTCAGATTCCTGAGTTTGTGATATTCCCTCTAACTGCTGACTTGCCGCTGATATTTTCTGAGACAATCGACTGAGCCTATCCAGAGAGGATTGATCTTCTGGAATGCTTTGAATGTTTTCTTTTTGAACATTTTCCAGTTTTCTCTGATTTAACTCTGCATTTGCAAGCATATGATCATCTTGAGCTTCTTGAGCAGACTGGGTTAATGCCTCCTCTTCCGCAAGAGTCTGAATATTATCCATCTTGCCAGAAAGAGCCAATTCAAAATTCTTTAGACTCAAAACATCTGGAAAATAATAATGAAGTATTTCAACTGTTTGTTTCTCAGCATCGCCTTCTGCAGAAATTGGCCTTGCATTATTCTGAAAAGAAGTTTGAATTTCTTGGCTGAGTTTCTGCGCCAAGAGGGAAGGTGCTAAATCATCAAAGAAAAAAGTTCGGGTTCTTATCTGCTCTGCACAAAAAAGTCTTAACGCCTCAGCCTCAGAAGACACTCCACCATAATGAATTTGCATCACAGCTTCTTGAAAAGCATTCCAAGGATTTTCAAAATCTTTTTGGCAAATTTCCCAGCAATAGGCGCGTAATTCAAAAGGGATTTTTTCTAAACCTAAATCAAATTCTTTGGGCAATTCTGAATTCAAGCGCTTATCCTCAGAATAAAACTATAAAAAAGAAAGTATATCAATACAAGGCTGTAAATGCAGAGACCAAAACTTAACCAAAGAAATAAAGACAAAAAATAAACGTGTAAAAATATGGCTAAAATGAGTAAAAGTTAAAGGAAATTCATTTGTTTTTAGTTAGATAATTTACCAGAAACTTCATTCGCCTTCGTAGCTCAATTGGATAGAGCAAGTCCGTCCTAAGGAATAGGTTGGGAGTTCGAGTCTCTTCGAGGGCAAAGTTTATTAATATACAAAAATACTCAATTAAAGCTCCTTCTCGATGCTTTATTCTCGATATACTGACAAAATATTCAACTTCGCAAGCTCTCTGAGCCGATTCTCAGCATATTTAGCTTCTTCTTTTGTGATTACTCTCAGCGTTCTAGTTGCGTAATTTGGCTCTGGATTATGATTGCCTCGACTATCTCTATTCCATTCTAGCGGATAAGGTCTAAGAGGGGTATTGAGTTGAACAGTATCAGGTTTTATTTGATTGAGTATTTCCGCTAATTCATCAACTTTGTTTATATTTGCTGGCATAAACATCATTTGAATATCCAATTCACCTTTGTAAACTTTGCGGAAAGATTGAATTCCTTCAACAATTCTTTCTAGTGTTACTCCTTCAGCTGGCCTATTCATCATCTGTAAAGTTTGATTATCAGCTGCATCTAGCTTAACAATTACTCTGTCCATTATTTGCAAATCAGCTTGTACTTCCGGCAAGGCTAGATTAGTTGAATTGGTCAGCACTAACAAAGGAATATTCGGTTTAATCTTTTTGAGCTCTCGGCCAATTTCCCCCAGATTTTCGGCAAGTGTCGGTTCTCCGCTACCAGAAAAAGTGATTACATCAAAATGTGTCTTTTGTTTTACTAAGTCATTAAAATCAGCAATTATTTTTTCAGTCGGAATATAGACTTTTCGCTGCAAAGTAACTCTTTGAATATTTCCGAGTTGGCAATATATACAATTGAAAGAGCAGGTTGAGATCTCAAAAATCGGATCAATTCCCAATGACCACCCAAAGCGCCAAGACTTTACTGGGCCATAAACCGCTTGCGGGCTTTCAATTTCAATTGAGCTTTGTTTAGTATTTTCCATTATTTGTAAAAATATCGTGTAATCAAAGATAAGCGGAATTCCAATGAAATTGGCAATTTCTCTCAGTATTTTTGTTCAGAACCAGAAATTTTTATATTAGTAAGGTAAATTCTAAACGGCAAATTGATTTATTTATCCAAGTGTCTAGAATGCCTGAAGAATGAAATGAGCATTAAGAATCAACAATATTATTTTCCGGTCTTTCTCTTCTCTTTGACTGCTTATTTTTCATCTGTATTTTCTTGCTTTCCTTCTTGTGCTCAGCAAACCATTTTCAATGTTCCATCAGCCGATGTTGCGCAAAGACGTGAAATTTTCTTGCAACATGAGTCTCAATTCAAGCCTTATCCCAATGATGAATTTTGGCTAGGTACACATTACGGTACTCTTGGAGTTGGTTTCAATACTGAAATTGACACTACTTTGTTTAATGTCAGCAATCCTTCCTCAAACAATATTGCTTTAGGAGTGGGTTTCAAGTCCGCTATTCCAATCCTTGCAAAAGAATTTCCTCAAGAAGAAATAAAATTAACCGTTGGGGAAATGATTCCAATTTCGCTGGAAGGTCAAGGTGTTGGCAATTGGACATATAGTCATGCAAGCTTCAGAATACCTAAACTGAAAACACGCATAACGGCAGGAGCAAGCTATGGAACAAAGCAAATTTTTGGTCGCAATGCAGTGAGCTTTATCGGCGGTCTTGAACAACCAATTACAAAAAAAATCAGTTTTATTACTGACTATTATTCGGGCACACATGCGCTTGGCTATTTTATTCCAGGCCTTAGTTATTCTCCCAATCCAGATTTAGGTTTTTTCTTTGGATATCAAATCCCCAATTCAAGGGGTTCTGGGCCGCCTGGCTTTGTCTTTGAAGTGGCTAAACATATTCGTTTTTGATAGTTTCAATAAAACCCCTAGTCAATTCCACTCTTCCGGCTAGCAATTTGAGGTAAGCATGTTCAAAACAGCATTTAAAAATAATAAGCGAACCCAAAAACAAAAATTTAATTACTAAATGTATAGTAAGCATCAATCAAACTAATCAAAATAAACTAAATACTCATGAAAAAGATTTTCTTTGTCGCACTTTTGTTAATGAGTTTGTCAGCTTCTTCCAATGCAGCAATAGTAAAGGTGAAAATCAACGGTGTACAAAAAAACGCTGGTAATGTAGTTGTTGGTTTATTTAGTGGGAAGAAAGAATCATCATTTCCAAATGGCAAAGGAATTATGAAAAGAGAAACCCCAGCCAAAGATAGTACGGTCAATGTTGAATTTGATGGAGTAGAACCTGGAACTTATACAATTGGTGCTTACAATGACGCAAACAAGAATAATAAGCTTGACAAAATATTAGGTATACCAAAAGAGCAATATGGTAATAGTGGCAAACGTACTAATACGGAACCTACTTTCACAAAATCAAAATTTGAAGTTGGAAGCGAAGATAAACAAATTGAATTTGATATTCATTGATTTTGCTTCATCAGTTTTAAATTTAATGACCATAAGCCTCAGGGTTAAAAATCTTGTTTGATTTCAAGCCAAAAATCGGTTAACTCATTCGATTCAGGTCAAAGTATTCTTAAATAACTCCCACCAATTCATAACCTGCGGCTTTTGTGATTTTTACTTTACAGAATTCACCGAGCATTGAATCGGCAATTTCCAAATTTGTATTTTCTATAATGACTTGTCCATCTATTTCAGGTGCATCTCTATAAGTCCGTCCAATCAGCTTTCCTTCAATGATTTTCTCTAAAAGCACAATTTGCTCACTAGCTATTAGCTTTTTATTCTTTTCATCAATTACTTTTTCTTGTGCCTTCAATAGAGCTTTTTGACGAGCTTTTTTGACTTTATCAGGAATTTGATTTGGCAAAGTAGCTCCGTGAGTGGTTTCTTCTTGAGAATAAGTAAAAACACCTACACGGTCAAATTTTTCTTTTTTTACAAAATTCAGTAAATCTTCAAATTCTTCTTCAGTTTCACCAGGAAAGCCTGTAATAAATGTTGTTCTCAAAGCAATTCCAGGGATTTTTTCACGAATCTTATCAATGGTGGCTTTTGATGAGACTGGTCTTTTCATGCGTGCCAGAATATCTGGATGCGAATGTTGAAGAGGAATATCAATGTATTTGAGTATATTGTCATGTTGCGCAATTGCATCAAGCATTTGATCAGTAACTTCACCTGGATAGGAATACATCAATCTCACCCAAGGTATATCAGTTTCAGTTGCAATTGCTTCGAGCAGCACTGCCAATTTCCATTGCCCTTTATAAATATCTATGCCATAAGCGGTTGAATCTTGACTAACTAAAATTACTTCTTTTACACCTTCATCGGATAAGCCTTGAATTTCTTTCACAATATCTTCAATTGGTCGGCTTTTCATCTGCCCACGCAAACTAGGAATAATGCAAAATGAACAACGATGATTACAGCCTTCTGAGATCTTCACATAAGCACTACTACCACCAGATAAACGAATGCGAGGAATAGTTGAGCCAGCAATATAACCTTTTGTAACGGCTCCGAAAAAACTTTTGGGCTTGTCGTTATTAGAAGCCCAGTGAACAGCATTTACAATTTGCTCAATATCTCCAGTTCCTAAGACTGCTCTGACTTGTGGGAATTCTTCAAATAAATTTTCTTTATATCTTTGTGCAAGACATCCGCTCACAATCAGCTTTTTTCCTTGATCATTCAATTCAATCAATTGATCGAGGCTTTGATTGGTTGAGTCAGAAATAAAAGTGCAAGTATTTACAATGCAAATATCAGCTTGGCTTGGGCTAGTTGTGACTTGATAGCCTGCTGAATGAAGTAAACCCAGCATATTCTCTGAGTCAGCTAGATTTTTGGCGCAACCCAAAGTAGTAACACTAACCTTCTGACCAGTTCTTGAGGTTGTGGTTGTGTTTGATGATTCAACGATTGATGAAATGGAACTTTGCATTATTTATATTTAAAATGTCCGTACATAAACTTATCATGCTAGTTGATTAGGCTTACTAAAACTCTTTGAACTTCAATTGAGAATTTTAGACTTAGAAGAGTTTTACTAAGAAGAATTTCAAGATCTTATCTGTTTAAACTTTTGTAAAATTCATTGTCATAATTGCAAGCTACTCTGGCGAATAAATCAAGAATAATTTTTGCTCATTAATATGGATTTCAATTTACCACTTTTCTCTTTGTCGCCTTTTATTCTCTCATTTGCACTTGCCTATTTTCTTGTGGCTGTGTCGGGGAAAGTTCTCATTCAGACTCTTCAGCAAATTGGTTTTATTCAATTTATTCGAGAAGAAGGACCAGCTTCTCATCGATCTAAGCAATCAACTCCAACTGCTGGTGGTTTGATATTTCCTTTAACGCTTGTAATTCCACCAATTCTCTACTTCTTATGGTTTGTGGTTTTTGAGGACCATCTTGAAAGTGATTTTCCTTGGAACAAAACTATTCTTTTTCCTATAGTAGTTATTATTTCTGCTTTTATTGGCTTTCTTGATGATTATCTCAAAAAAGTCAAAAAGCAAAATGAAGGATTGAAACCTAAACAAAAATTATTAGGACAAATAATTCTTGCAGCGATTTTGGGTTTTAGTCTTCATCGGACTGAGACCAGTATTTTTGGATTAAATCTTGAATTGGGTTTAATTCTCTTTTTAGTTTTTGTATTCTTTGTTTTTGCTGGTTCAATGAATGCCGCAAACTTAACTGATGGACTAGATGGTTTGGCTTCTTCTGTTTTAGGTTGGTCTTATTTGGGTTTGGGTTTATTGGTTTTTTTGAAAAATGGTTCTTTTTATTCTATTCTTTGCTCCTTTTCGATGGCTGGGGCTTGTTTTGGTTTCTTGTGGATTAATGGGCATCCTGCAAAAGCTTTTATGGGAGACTCGGGCAGCTTTCTTCTAGGCGGTGGACTGGCTGCTATTGCTCTTATTGAAGGACTGGAATGGTATTTGCTGATTTTAGCCCTAATTCCAATTTGGGAAACTTTATCTGTAATATTACAAGTGGCTTCTTGTAAGCTCTCAAAGAAGTATTTGGGTAAAGATATTAGACTATTTAAGATGACACCTTTTCATCATCATCTTGAACTATCTGGCTGGGGCGAAAAGAAAATAGTCTGGATTTTGGCTTCTAGTCAATTTTTAATTAATCTGATTCTATTGATTTATTCATTAAAATAAAAACCGCATTTACTTTATTATCTTTGTGAACATTGAATTATTAATATCTGAGCAAAATAGAAGTTTATGAAAAAGCTGCTGTCAAAGAAAAGAATAATTGTGCCTTTGAAGCTAGCTTTTACTGGATTGATTTTTTATTTTTTGTTTAAGGAATTTGGCCATGAATTCAAGCAATTAGCAAGCTCAGGAATTCAGATCCAATGGCATTATTTTATTTTTGCGATATCTGCGCTAGGAATTTCTCAAATAATTGCCGTTTGGAGATGGCAAATCTGTTGTTCCACACTGCAAATCGAATTGGTGAAAGATAGTACTTTAGAGAATGAAACAGCGAATAAAAATAATCTTGCAAACATAATCAATCCATTTTTATTTAGAATATATTTTATTGGCTTGTTCTGGAATAATGTTTTACCAGGCTCATTCAGTGGGGATTTGATTAGAGGTTATTTGCTGAAAAAAGATATTGAACACTTGAATATTGAATACAAAGAACAAAAAGTCAAATTAACTAGTTGTATTAGTTCAGTTTTCTTAGATCGATTTTTTGGACTTTTAATTATTGTTCTAATCGGCTTTGCATCTTGCTTCTGGATTAAGGGCTTGCCTAAAGAAATTATTCAATCTCTAACTCTTGTTTTTGTAGCAACGCTGATTGGACTGACTATTCTGTTTACCTTTAATAAGTTTTTTGTAAAATTGCAAATGGCTATTCAGCGGCATCACGGAAACAACTTTATTGGTAGGCTTACTCATAAATTGATTGAAATTGTTTCTGCTTTGAATCAATTAATGAATAATAGAAAAGCTTTTGCACAAGTTTTCTTTAGTTCGCTTATTATTCAATTATTGGTTACAGCTTGTTTCTTTTTTCTTTCTCAGAGCCTAAATCTCAAGCTGAGTAATAATTTTGTTTGGATACTCAATCCGATTAGTTCTTTAGGTACTCTTTTGGTTCCGAGTATAAATGGTTTGGGCGTAAGAGAAGGTATATTTGCCCATTTATTCAAATCACTTGGTTATCCTGGTTCAGAGGGGATTTTGCTTTCAGTCAGTTGGCTTTTAAGTTTGATTATTGTGAGTTTACCTGGCGTAGCTTTTTTACTCTTCAAACCTGAATTGAGAGAAGAATTGAAGGAAATTCAAGATGAGGAGGAATCAGGAGAATTGCAAGAAGTTGAAAACAGAGAAATAGCTGAACAGGCCGATTTGGAGTTGGAATCATTAGCCTCTCGAAATAGAAATTGATATATGAATTTCTATTAGACTCATATTTATATCCAGTTTTCTATTTTTAAATGTTTAATCTGCTTGAAGTGTTTACTTGTAGAGTTTCACAACGTTGTGGATAAAAAGAAAGTTTCTCCAGAA
>DUDU01000050.1 GCA_005110395.1 Candidatus Melainabacteria bacterium
TTCTGAATCAAATATAGAACAAGATTAATAGGATTAGAAAGATAATCAAGATTTTTTCTTATCCTATTAAATTGTGTAAATCTTGATAATCCTTGTTCAGTATTTATTCATCTGGCGAGGATCGTAAATTATGCGATTCTCGCTTTTTTTGTCACGCATTTTGTCCCAAGTATGTTGTTACTTGTCCAATAATTTGTTTGTAAGTGCCGTCTTTCTTTAACCAATTGTTTGTGTCCTTTGGTATCCAAATGTCATTGTTAAGTTCTTTTGCCATTTTTAAGACGTCTAATGTCTGCTGTAAGCCTCTTACAACTTTCATCATAAACGTAATAAAATCATCTTCAAGTATCAGAAAGTATTTTTTGTTTGGGTCTAAATAGTTCTTAAAGTCGATTTGATTTATTAAGTCCTTAATTTCTCTTGGTTCTTTAAGTTTAGCTAATTTGTTCTGTAAAAAATATAGTGCTGAAAGGGAAATTAAAACGTCATTGATAAAAGAACTTTGCAAAATCTCAAACTTGCTTTCATTGTCCAATTTGAGCTGATTCAGTCTTTCTGTTACTCGAAAAGAAAAAAGTAATTTATAAAATTGATTTTCTTCGTTTACTTCTTGGTTGAAAATGTCTGTGTAATATTCTTCTGAATAAACAAGCTTGTCACGCCCCTTTGTAGAAATAGGAATTTGCAAAAAGAATGAGAGATAAGATTTACCCAAATCGGTGTTATTGATTTTGAGATGACTTGGACTCCTTCCAGATGGGTTCTTGTATTTTGATTTATTTGGTATTGTTGACCATTCGCCGTCTTTTTTGTCATAGAAAATGGAAACGTCATCCAACTTTTTGAAGATTGTTCTTTGCAACCTGTCGCCCGAATGAAGGTCTCTTTGTCCAATTGCATTTTGGTTGTTAGAAGATGTTGCAATCTCCTTTGATATTTTACTAACTTTTGTGGTCGAACTAATATTGGTCAGTCGCATCAGAATGTGAACTTCATCTGGTAAGTCGTTCACAATTGTTGTCAATGTTTTAGTTGTCTGTCCGCCATTTACAATTTGAAGATTGTTTATTTTTAGAATATCGCTTTCAATTTCAAAGCCTTCACAAATTGCGTTTATACCATTGTTCAAAATCCAAAAATTGGACTTACTTCCTTTACTATACTCTTGTTTGATTTTTGAATTAATCTCATTTTCTCCTTTGAAATATCTTACGTTTAAGGCAAACAACAATTCATTTTGTTCTTTAACCAACTTTTTTAAACTGTTTGCCTGAATACTACAAACAATGGTTTTCAGGTCTGTGTCTTCTGTGTCAAAATATTTGTATTCCTTTACGAAATACTCATTGTGAACTATTTTAAGCTCTACGTTGTTCTTTGGAATTTCAACATCATCGTATAAATCATTTAACTTTTCGTAGTCGTAATATTTAGTTTCAAATTTTACGCCTTTGTCTCTGTAATTGTTGAACAATGCCTCAATATCAGTTACATTATAAGTCGGAAATGTTCTGTCAACGTAGTAAAAAGCAATTGTGTATTTGTTTTCTGTAAGAGCCTCGTCAGTAAGAATTTCCGAAATTTCGTTGTCAATTACTTTTCTAAGTTTCGGGTTCGGCAAAAGGTTGTCGGTTGAAAGCCTTAAAATCGAATCAATGAATTTTTTGTTTTTAAGTACTTCGTTTGTATTCAATAAACTACTGTTTTGTGAATATTTAAATTGAAATACTAATATTCTTTTCTGTACCTTATTTACAAAAATGGCGTCATTGCCGTTGTCGTTAGAACCGTCCACAATATGAGACGAAATAAATTCGTCAAAATCCTGCCCGTCAAAATCGAAGTCAACAATTTTATTAAAGCATTCTTTGATGATGAAGTGACCAAATGCGGTTCCGTCATTAGGGTATTTGTATTTTGCTGTCAGTGCTGAAACTTGGTCTTTTACTTTATCGTAGAAATGCATTCGGTTATTAGTTGTTTTTATTTGTCAAATGATGGGACTTATTGTCAGAAGGGTGTCACTATATAATAACGTGCAACTAGTTTTTATACGAACATATGTCAAATCTCTTATTAACAACATTCACACAACACAATGTGAAATCAAATTTGCAACTTTTTAAGAATATATTATTTGTAAGAAATTTAGTGAAGATTCAATACGATTTTATTCTCAAGTTTCAAGAAGTTACATGAGGAAAACCAGCATGCTTCCTAGCTTCTTTATAAGAGGGAATCCAGCTTTAATATTTCATACTTGCTACAAACTTAATTCATTTAAGAAACTAATACTTTTTCTGAGCTCAATATTTTTTCTTTTCTATACGCGAATCCCCTCTAGACTTTAGAAGAGGGGATTTAGATCTAAATTAATTTACTTTACTTTCTCTGGCTAATTGAGTCGGCTTAGTCATCATCTCCACCGTCGTCACCACCATCATCGCTGCCATCATCCCCATCATCATCATCGGTGCCATCATCATTTGAATCATCGTCATAATCAAAATCGCCGTCGTCAATATCTTTATCAACTGAATCATCAATTCCATCTTCATCAATATCATTGATACTCACATCTTCAAACTCTTCAGTACTCTCATTATCTTCCGAGGTGTATTCTTCATAGGCCTCATGATAAAAAGAATCCCATGAGCTACTTGTCAAGGATGAATCCCACCAACTATATGAAGTGAAAGTTGAATACCAAGTTGGATTTGAAAGATCAACAGTATAGTAAACAAAATCTTTGCTGGCTTTATTCTTTAGAACAGCTATTTCACTCTTACCATTTTTCTTTTTTACTAATATTGGCTTGTTATAATAATTAAACTTATCTGCTATTTCATTCAGGCTTGATGCAGTATATTTTTTACCTTTCAGATTTGGATTATTTTCCTTTGAATGTGCATCCGAATAACAAATTACTCCACTATTGCTTTCTGTACAAACTAAATGAGGTAATTTATGTTTAGCAGCTGCGTGAGTTGCGAGTTTAAAGCTTGCTAAAGTAAAAAGCAAAACAAAGCAGCTAAGCAATGTAAGTATAGAGTTTGGTTTTTGATGAACTTTCTGAAAAGATTTGTTAATCATGATTTTTATTTGGTGAGAAGGATTCATCTATTCTGCCAAACAACTCGAAAAATTGCATATCAGATTTTGACACAAACTAATATCATGCTTAAAGACAAAGCTCACTGGAACGTAGCGTTAAGAGAAAGTCAAAACACAATTTCTGAATACTTAATAAATCAATAAGCGGACTTACTCAGAGACTTAATAAATATAGAAAGTTTGAAGACAGCCATGAAATGATAAAAAGAAAGCAAAACTTTACCCGCATTGCTTTATGTGGAATAATCTAAATACAAAGATAGTAAGCTCTCCCTAATAAGGAATCAAATTGACGAATATATGAAAAGCATCACAGTACATTCTTCAGTAGGTGAAGACGGAATCTTAAAGCTAAATTTACCTTTAGAATTAAAGAATGCCGAATTAGAAGTTATGGTTATATTTCAAGCTGTGGAAAAGCAAAAGCCTCTTACACAAAGCTTTTTAGAAAATACATATGGTGCTTTTCGAAATGAACCATTAGAGAGACCTTCTCAAGGCGGATTTTAAAAGAGGCTTGAAATACAATGCAAAACTATACTTTAGTCCAAGATATAAAAGTTATTTGTGTGCAAGCAAAGTCTTTTCCAGAAGGCATAGTAGAAGCACACACAAGCTTACATTCGTTAATACCACCTGATAATAATCGTAGGTATTTTGCAATATCGCAACGTAACCAAGAAGGTCAAACAATTTATTCCGCCGCTGCTGAAGAATTAAATGAAGGTGAAGCAGAAAAATTTGGTTGTGAAACTTATATTATTCAAAAAGGAGAATATCTTAGCGTTCTTATTAATGAGTATAAAAAGGATATACCTAATATTGCAAAGACTTTCAAAGAGCTGCTTTCCGATCCACGTTTAGATCCAAAAGGCGCATGCGTTGAAATGTTTTTGAGTGAGACCGATATACTCTGCATGGTTAAACTAAAAGATTGACTTCATATATTCATACCAGTTTATTTCAAGCTGACTTGCTATAGGGTAACTCGATAAATCTCTTCCCCACTGAGAGGCAGGGCTTTTAATTCTCTCTTTGAGAGCCCCTTTTCTGGGTCTGCGAAAGCCCGGGGTTAAAAAAGCTTAGTTTTTAGAAGCTTCCTTTAGAAATTCATCTTGATTGTCCACAAACTAAACTCAGAAAATAGCCTGGTACTGTAGTGGAATCTGGAACTGTCCAAGGAGTTGCTTGCTTTACTACCAACAAATCTATTAACTTGCCATCTGGCGCATATGAAGAAGCTTTAATTACTCTTGTGGCTTTTCTCTGACAATCATATTCTTGTAGGGAAATTAAATAACCAGCTGGCTCAGCAATTGGGGTTCTGACAAGAGCTTGAGCAATAGTTGGAGTTGTAAATTGGAATGAATCTCTTTTTAGATAATATTGCCCACTATATTTCGAGCCTGGCTGCACAACATCAACCCAATTCGCTCCCGACTCAACTCTCTCGGAGAATAAGCCTAAAAGGAATACTGAAAATGAAATCAGAATAAATTTGTTGCGTAGCTGATTCATCGAAAATACAAAATATGAGAGATACAAATACTGAGAAATACTAAACAAAAAATCAATAAATGACTAATAGCCTAATCAGTATTTTCCCTATATAGGTATGAATTCAATAAGTCAAATGACTGAATTTAGGGCAACTCTATTAAGCCTCTTCACCCCACCTGAGAACAGGGATTTTAGTTCTCTCCTTGAGAGCCCCTTTTCAGGGGTCGGCGAAAGCCGGGGGTTGAAAAAGCTAAATTTTTAGAAGCTCCCTTTACCAATTCAATTGTATTTATAAATGATTTGTAAAAGTATTTTTAATTTGATCGATCAACTTGTAATTAGTCATTTCAAAAGTAATTGGAGTAATTGAAATATAACCATCAGAGAGCTTACTCACATCAGAGTCTAAATCTGGATCTGATTTTTGAAGATCACCTGAAAGCCAATAATAAAAACGTCCACGAGGATCTCTTCTCTCTTCATAGTTGTCTTTATACATGCGTGAGCCCAAATTAGTTAGAGCAACACCTTTTACTTTTTCTTGAGGAATAAGCGGCAAATTAACATTAAAGACAGTCTTATCAGGCCATTCAAAATCAGCTTTTTCTAATTTATCGAGTATCTTTGGAACAAAGCTAGCTTGCTCGTCAAAACCATCAATTTGATATTCTGAAACACTTAAAGCCATACTCTTAATTCCATAGATCGCACCTTCCATCGCTGCGCTAACAGTACCTGAATACAATACATCTGGTCCCATATTCGGCCCATGATTAATTCCAGTAATAACCCAATCAAGCTTAAAGTGAAGTAATTTATTAAGTGCAATCTTCACACAATCAGCTGGAGTACCATCAACTGCAAAGATTGCCTTGGCGCCTGGCAAAAAATCAAATGGCATTTTTTCTATTCTAAGCGGCCTGTGCAAAGTGAGAGCATGTCCCATTGCGCTTCTTTCTTTATCAGGAGCTACAACATAAACCTCATGATCTGGTGTTAATACTTTGCAGAGAGCTCTAATTCCTGCTGCGTGAATTCCATCATCATTACAAACTAATATTTTCATTCTTTTTTAATCGTTCAATCGAAGGTATTAAATTATATGCCCGTTTTTCTTCACCTAATACGTCTTTTGTTTTAATACTTAGTCACCTTACACAAAACTTGAGGACCCTCTCCCCCACCCCCTCTCCTAAAGCGAGAGGGGAGCAAGAAATAATTTTGGCTCCTTCCTCCTTTAGGGGGAAGGTTGGGATGGGGGGCTCCCAGCAAACAGAAAGTAATTTTTGCCTAACATGAGTTACTCATATTGTTTAAAACTCAGCTTTGATAAAAGACTTTAACTCACTTTAGTAAGCTCTTCTTGGAACAAAATTATCAGGAGAAGTTTGACGAGGACCCATCAGATCCAAACGAAGGTTTTTAAATAAACTACCAGTTGCAGATTCTTTAACAGGGATTTCACCATAATTTTCTATGACATGCAATTTAACTGGCAACTTGTAATGTTCAACTAGTTGCTTTAATTCAATCATATTCTTGTAATCGTCAGAATCTTCTTGAATCAAGGCAATTCCCGCTTTGGGAGCGAATTCTTCTTCTCCTCTATAATCATCATAAATTGGATAAGCCATTGATTTCACCAGCGCCAAAGGCCAATTGTCAGCATATTCTACTTTCCAAAGTACCTCAGACGTTAAACAGTCAACAATTTTTCCACTTTGAATTCGCGCTCTAGTCTTACCTCTATTTTTGCAAAAGTCATTAGTGTAATTTTCAAGGGTTTGCTTATGTGTCGGCTCTTGCTCTTCCTCATAAGGAATTGTCTGATAGTCAGAATAATTAAAAGTATTATTGGCATTAGCTTCAATTGAGTAGCCAAAAGCAATAATGAAAATCGCCAAGAAAACAATGAAATACCTTTTTGATAAGTGCAGAGTTCTTGAGGAAAGATTTATGCCAATTAGATTATTCTGTAAAATTCCTGATTGCTGAACTAATTGGTCATTCAAGGGGTTAATTAATTGCTTAGTTTTTCTCATTAGAATGGCAAAAGGTGATATTTCTAAAACATATTCTCAATATTCATCGGTTTTGAGAAAACACTTTAAATTAAAATCGTAAATTGATACATAGATTTCTTAATGAAGATTTTCTCACTTTCACAATTTATTTGTTATTTTGGGGAAATAACTGGGTCATATACATGATAAGGCTGAGTTACTCTTAAACATCTATAAAAGTCCTCAAAAGATGAAATCTACTAGTAAAAAAAATCTTGAGCAAGAGAATAAAGCGGAAATATCAAAAGAAGCCATAGATATTCTCAAACAAACTGTTGCGCAAATCAATAACTTTAATTCAAAGCAAAAGACACAAGAGTATAATTCCGACATTTTCAAAATGAGTAGCAATGAAATAGCTCGCTCTTTATCTAGGTATATAGATCCATCTAAATTTACAAATACTTCTGATTAAACTTAATAAGTCAAATTCATCAACGCAAGCATATTGAAATTTCATTCTGTTTTAAAACTGTTTGAACTTTTCTGCCATTCATTCTGAGTGTTAGACTTACTTCGTTTTGTAAATGAATACAAAGTTTTCGGGATGTGGCTCAGCTTGGTAGAGCGCTGTGTTCGGAACGCAGAGGTCGGAGGTTCGAATCCTCTCATCCCGATATTTATTCAAATTTCTACAAATTATTATTTCCGTTATTCTTTAAGCAAAATTAAATTTTTTCTTCAGTTTTGTATTTAAAAACATTTCAAGAACACAATGAAAACCATTATTCTTTCCTGCTCTGAGAAACAAGACAATTTATCCATTAGATGCGCTAAGGCCATCAATTCATATCTTCCAGAAGCGGAAATCATTGATTTGAGAGAATTTCATCTCAATATTTTTGGAACGGCTGATGCAGAGACTCAAGCGAATTTATCCAAGTTAACTGAGACATTTAGCCAGGCTAATCAAGTAATTATTATTTCACCTGAATATAATTGGGGGCTTTCTCCTAATGCAAAAAATCTAATTGATTATCTCAGTGGGAATACTGACATTTGGTCAAATAAAGTTTTTATGTGCTTTGGATGCTCTGCTGGAAGAGGCGGAAGATTGCCAATAATTGAACTTTGGAAAACTATTAACAAAATTATTTCTCTTTCACATGCCTGCTCAATTGTCAGCCCCTATCACATCGAAATAACTTCTAATTTGCTTGATGAAAATAATCAATTCATCGAGAACTTCAAACCAACCGCTCAGCAAGTTTTTGATAATCACAAGAAATTGGTCTCAAAGTTTCAAATCGATTAAGTTCATGAATCTAAATGATTTTTTTGATTAATCCCAAATCTCAAAAATTTTCATTACAAATATTCCTTTTATAAATGATGCGATGAAGCTGGCTATTACTGCTAAGAAACAAAACATTGCTAAGAAAAACAAATAATTATTGTCTTTATATTTGTAGTTTAGCCATTTAATGTGAGTGAGAGTATATCCACCAATGAAACCTCCAACATGCCCCCAATTATCTACACTTGGGCTTAAAAAGCCACATATAAAGCCCACAAGTGCATATTGCCATGCTGAATCTCTTACTGCTGAGCTACCTGATTGTTGTCCATAAGAAACCAAAGCACCAAACAATCCAAAAATCGCACCTGACGCACCAGCTGACAAATGGGCTCCTGCAAATACACTTGGTAAAAACTTTGCGGCTAATGTTGTAAGAATCAATCCAGAAATCCCAGAAAAAGTATAAATAATCACTAATTTACTAAAACTATAAAACTTCACGATTAAGTGCGACGAATCCTTAATCCACGTCATGTTAAAGAAAAGATGAATAAGTCCACAATGAAGATATGGAGCGGTAAAAACAGTCCACCAAGACTTATAGTCAACTATTGGATCATATCCACTGCCGCCTAATATAACTAAAGAACGCACACTAGGCCCCAGCAAATGAAAGATACCGTCCAGAGAGATTTTAGTGGGATCTAACAAAAGTGAAATCGCATAAAGAGTAACGCAGGTATAAATAACTATTTTTGCAAAAAAGTCTGCATCTAAAATCCTCACATAGCGATAATATCCCCAAAAGCCAGGATTCCAATATCCACAATCAGGACAATTTTTTGCTTGTACCGATACCCAAGAACCACAACTTGGACAGCCAATTGAACCAGTATTTTGTTTTTGCAACATATATGGAATATTCCACTTTAAATGCTGTCATCGCAGAGCTTAGAAGTTAGATCAGTAACTTTTATGAGTATTTCTTACCAGTAATTGCTCTAAAAAACAAATCTAAAACTCCTATCCCTCACCACGGAACAAAGTATTTCCCAAAAGAATGAAAATACTTTCTTAGATGATTTTAAAGGTGCTTCTCAAACTTAGAATGAGTTGAAAACTATCTTCTAAATAAATTTTTGAATTGTTCGAGTTTACTATTGTTGAATTTTTGGGCTTCCACTTTCTCTGGAAGCTCTTGGTCTTCTATAACCTGATTTGAATTATTTGTTTGTTGATTAGCAAATTGACTTGCTTGATTATTAATAATGACTTGCCTATTCTGAAGGCTTGCTTGATTAGATGAAGGAATATTTGCAGAAGGTGATAAAGGCGGAATAATTCTCTCAGCTTTCTGCGGTGTAGAAATAGAATTTGTTTGTTGAGTATTTGAATTTAATGAATTGGAGCTTTGAGAGGATTGTTGCACAAACAAGTTGCTATCCAGATTTGGTGCAGGCAATTGCAATTCAAGAATATAACCATTTCGCTTGACTGGTACTACTTTTTGAATATTTGCTGCTGAATTACTGATATTAAATTCTTGATTCATAAAATGCCAACCTCAAATAATCACGAAACATCACGCAATTTAAATAAACTCGATTTTTTAAAGAAGTTCTTGAATGAATTTTGTGTAAAGCCTCACCATTTATTGAAATATCTTAAATTAAATAATCCCAAGCTTGATATGAGTAATTCAATGAAGGGAAAGATGAAAGGGCAATCATTATTTTTTAAGGAATTTCACTGTAATTTCCCTGCAATTCTTAATATTTCCAAATTCATTCTTGTCCTAATATCAGCCCCGCATGAAAGGTTTATTTCTCGAAACTCAAGATCAATCAAGAACTTCTGCGCAAGAGGCTTATCAAAATATTGCCTTAGAAGATGAAATTGAAACTGAATACTTCACGTCAAGAAACAAATTAAGCAGACAGAATTTCAATAAAGGAAAAAGTCGCGAAGCCAAAAACTTTTTCTATAATTACAGCAAGCGTATTTACAATTTAATCATATTTGGGAAAATAAATCTGGATTTTTTAAATTTATCTACAAAAAATCTGCTCAAAAAAAGATCTATACAAATTATTTTGTTCGTATTCTTCTTTTCTGTATTGGTCATTCCAAATATTACCGATTTATCTTCATTAGCCTTAATCGGCATTAGCTCAAACAAATCAAGCATACAAAACAATATCAATTCAATTGAATGGAAAAGCTTTAAAGTGGATGAAAGCGGTAATTACTTCATCAAGAGAACTAGTAGAACAAACGAAGAAAATGATTTCAATATTTATGTACCATACTCATTGATTGAGCATATTGATAACTCATGTATTGAAAGAGAAAATGCAAATGCCTATATTTACAATAATGGAGATAAGTTAATTGAATTAAAGTTAGAAAGTCTTCAGCGAGGTTGTGAAATTTCATTCAAAGATTCAGGTTCTATTTATCAAAGAAATTACAGAGCTTCCAAAGACTCAACCAATCGATTAATTATTGAAAAAAGAGCATAGTCTAAAAGCAATCAAAAATTATTTTAGTTGAATTTTTTTTGAGCTGATAATATTCAAATAAATTCATAGTTTTCATAATAAAACTCAATCAATGACTAGTAATAAACCTGAATTAGGTTCACAAGCACCAAATTTTAAATCAATTGCGGTTGGTGGAGAATACGGCTCAGCCGGTAAAGAAGTTAATTTAGACGATTTCAAAGGTAAAACTCTTATACTTTATTTTTATCCAAAAGATGATACTCCTGGATGCACTAAGCAAGCTTGTGGACTGCGTGATAACTGGAAAGAAATAAAATCTAAAGCCGTAATTTTTGGTGTAAGTATTGATTCAGTTGCAAAACACAATAAATTTATTGAGAAATTTGATCTTCCCTTTCCCCTTTTGAGTGATGAAACCAAAGAGTTGGTAGAGTCTTTTGGAGTATGGGTGGAAAAAAGTATGTATGGAAAGAAATACATGGGTACTGAAAGAACCACTTTTGTAATTGATGAAAAGGGCACAATCAAAGCGATATTTACAAAAGTCAAACCGGAAGAGCATCTCAATAAGCTATTAGAAATTCTTTAAAAGATTAATTCGATTAATCTAGAAGTGAAAATGTATTTACGACTTAATGGGACACTTGTGAATTCTTGAAAACAAATAGGAACTTTAGACAGAATTGAGACTTCTCTTTATCTACTCTGAATTTTATTTTCTATTTTTCTGAGGGAATTTAGATTTTGATTTGTTTATTTTTTAAAACTCGCATTTGAAAGCTTCAAAGAAAATTATTAGTCGTTTTGCCATGGTAGCCTTTCTTGCATGTCTTGCTATACAAGCTTGGAGAGGAGTAGTCAACAATACTTGGAATATTGCTAAAAGTTTTATTCAACTAAATGACCTTGAAAAATCCCGATCTAGCATTACAATTCAAAACAATCAAATGCTGACTAAAGTTCAAGCTCTCAAAAAAGATCCAGAATCATCTCAAATAAAAATGGCTAATGAAGAATTGAATTTGGTTAAAGACAAAGACCGCGAAATTATTATTCAATTACCTGACTAAAACAGAAATTTCAAAAAACTGATTTATGGCAAACCTTTACAACAAACTCTTTTTAATTTCCAGCAATAAATCAGTAGCTTCTTGAACACCACCTTTTTGTTCTAAAAGTTTCACAATGGCACTGCCAATTACTACTCCATCAGCACCTTGGCTAGTTGCGGCTAATGCCTGTTCAGCTCCACTAATTCCAAAACCAATAACCACTTTAATTTCAGGATTAAATGATTTGATTTTTTGAATAATGGTTCCTAGGTTCTCTGAGACTTTATCTCTCGCACCTGTAACACCTGTCACTGAAACCAAATAAATAAATTCTTCGCTAATTTCAGCAATTTTCTTTATGCGTTCTTCAGTGCTTGTTGGTGCAATCAGAAAAATCAATTTCAAGCCAACTGATGAACAAAGACTTAAAAGCTCTTCCGACTCTTCATAAGGCAAATCTGGGACCAAAATGGCTGAACCGCCAGCAGCTTTCCAATCACGCACCAGCTTTTCGAGTCCATAAGCCAAAAGAGGATTGTAATAGCTAAATAAAATCAATTTAGAGTTTTTGACTTTTATCTTAGAAATTTGCTCAAAAAGTTTAGAAGTATTTATTCCATTCAGCAAAGCCTGATGAGAAGCCTTTTGAATCACGGGGCCATCTGCTAAAGCGTCTGAATGAGCAAGTCCAATTTCAATATAATCAACTCCAGCTTCATCAAAAGATTCAATTATTCCAGTGGTTGAGTCCAAAGCAGGAAAGCCAGCCGTAAAAAATGGAATCAACAATTTTTTTGTCTTTGTAATATTTTTATCTGTCATTTCAATATTTTTATTAAAGAATTCTTTTCACCTATTCAGAGACCATGTAGAAATTAACTAAAGCGCTCTTAGCTTTGATAAACCGCACACAAATTTTGATTTAGGAGGATTTTTATTTCAGCTATTCTCTTGATCAATCATGAACTGTATTATATCGATATGTTGAGAAGCAGAATTAATTATTCATAAAATTCATTTCAACCCCCATTTGTTAGGCTTCAAACTTTGATTTCAAGGTTTTCACGATTAATTTAGCCAATTACTTATTCATTTAGCCTAAACCCAGCTCCCAGCATGTCAATGAAAACAAATCAAATATGAAATCCCAGACACTTCAATTACCAGTTTTAATAAACAAGTCCCTAAACAATTTATTTATTAAATTTGAAAATGTGCTTCAAAGAATAAATCGCCCTTTGGATAGTTTGATTGTCCTTTATGGAGTTTCTCTGCTTACTTTCTTGGTAATTCGATTTGATTTCATAATTCAAGAAATTCCACTTCTGAAAATTATTTTGCTTTTCATAATTTCAGTCATTGCACTTTTCATCAAGCCTTTCAGAAACAATTTGTTTTGGCTTGGTATTTTTGGAATTGCGTTTTTTATTTTATTTCAGCCCATCAATAAAAGTTTCCCCTCTTTAGGCTCAATCGAAGTTAATCAAAACATTTCTTCTTTTTCTTGGCTTTGGAAATTTTTGCTGTTTCCAATTCTCTATTATTTATCAATTCTCATCTACTCAATTAGGTCATATCTCAGCAAACGCAAAATCCTTTTAAGTTTTTTCGGATTACTCGCTTTACTGATTGGATGGAGCCCCATAATCGATAAGCTAAACCCAAATAATCAAATTACTAAGAAACAAATTACCGTCAAGCAAATTGAACAAAAAAGTATTTCTGTAAAACCATTACAAAATCAACCCAAAATAACAAAAATCAATTCTCTTCAAAAGCCACAAACACTAAAATCCAAAGCAATAATCGAAAAAGCGAAAAATACTCTTTCAGAGAAAGGGAACATACTAAATCAACCAAACAGTATATGGCTGATCAAACTCAAGAAGCCAATTATTTTAAAATCAGGTGATCCATTGGCAGATCTTCGTCTCAACCCATCAGTCAAACCAGAAGCATTAGAGAGAGAAAAAATGCGATTAGGCTTGGATCAGCCTTTATGGAAGCAGTACACACTTTGGCTGGACGGAATTTTAGTGCGTGGTGATTTGGGACTTACTCAGCAAGGAGAGGCCGTTCTCACCGTTATCAAAAAACCTTTGGCTAATACTTTATTGCTAAACCTCATCGTCTTAATTTTCACTTGGCTTATCAGTATTCCGCTCGGACTATATGCCGCTATTCACAAAAACAAAATCACCGATCAAATAGTTTTGACTTTGTCCTCTGTGAGCATTACAACACCTTCTTTCCTGCTCACTATTTTCATTTTGGCAATGGCCGTTAAACTAGGACTAGGAAGCGTTGGAGGACTTACCAGTGTAAATTTTGATGAATTAAACTTTGCACAAAAATTCCTTGATATTGCTTCACATTTAGTTTTACCTGTTTTGATTTTGACTTTTGTGAGTATTGGCGGACTGATTCGTCAAATGCGTGGAAATTTACTTGATGTTTTAAATGAAGATTACATCAAAGCAGCGCTTGCAAGAGGAATTCCCAGAAATCAAGTTTTGTGGAATCATGCAATGCAAAATGCAATTAATCCTCTTATTACTTTGCTTGGATTTGAATTTGCTGCATTAGTGTCGGGAGCAGCTCTAACAGAAATGATTTTGGCGTATCCTGGAATTGGCGCTCTTACGCTTGAAGCAGCCCGAAGAATGGATGTTAATTTGATTATGTTTAATTTATTGCTTGGAACCATTATGCTAATGCTTGGAAATAGCTTTGCTGACTGGCTTCTAAGGAAAGTCGATCCAAGAATTAAAAGATAAAGCCAAAAGGTAAATTCAAAAACTAGAATCAAACGAGTATAAGTTGATCATTTTAATTATGCAAATTCATGGAGTGACTCAAAGAATACAAAAATAAAATAGTAAAATTCAGTAACTCAATAAGGTTTATTGTTTAAAGAAAAGATTCCTTAATCCAGCCTAGGCTTTCATTCAATCAAAGGTTTGAAAAATGAATAAAGTTAATGTTTCTCTCATACAGCTTTGCTCTGATAATGACAAAAAAGCAAATCTGCAAAAAGCTCAGAATTTAATCGAACAAGCTCTGAGTAAATTAATTGAAAATGATCCTGACTCTCTAAAAATTCCACATCTTATTTGTTTACCAGAAGTTTTTAATTTTCGTTCCACAAATCAAGAAGAAAATTATCTAGCCGCCGAAAGTATTCCTGATGGAGAAACTTTTGCCTGGGCTGCAGAAATAGCTAAAAATCACAATATATGGCTAATTGCAGGTTCTATATTGGAAAATCCAGAATCTTTTTTAAGCTCAGCGGCACAAGGATCGAAAGACACTACCGACTTGGAAGCATCATCTGAACCAAGCATTCCAGAAGCATTTAACGAAGTAATAAGTAATAAGCCATTTAATACTTCTTTTGCCTTAAACCCAAATGGAGAATTAATTGCCAAATATAGAAAAATTAATTTGTTTCAATTAAGGGGAGGGGAGAAGAATCCTGAATTATGTGAACCACTTTATCGCTCCGCAGGCTTAGAGAAGGTTTATTTTGATACTCCCTTTGGAAGAATTGGTCTGGCTATTTGTTTTGATTTAAGATTCCCCGAAATATTTTCTTACTACCGGAAACAAAATTGCGATTTAATTGTACTTCCTTCAGCTTTCACATATATTACTGGAAAAGATCATTGGGAAATACTATGCAGAGCCAGAGCAATTGAAAATCAAGTTTTCCTAATAGCTCCCAATCAATCTACTAACTCAAAATGCTGGGGCCAAAGTATGATAGTTGATCCGTGGGGTGAAATACTTGCAAACTTAAATCAAGAATCTGAAGGCTTTATTACTAATCAAATTAATATTGAAGAAGTAAAAAAAACCAGAGAAAAATTGCCTATTTCCAGATAAGTCTTCAAGCAAATCAAACAAAAAATAGATTACTAAAATCACTAATAGAATCTATTCACATTTTCCATAATTTTCACCTGGCAAAATCAAATCAGTTGTAACAGCCGCATGATTAGATAAATCTGCCGCAAGTATAGAATCAAACACGGTTCTTGGATTAGTTGGTGCCCAATCATTGTTTGCATTGTCTTTAGCATCTTTATTGAAGCGCGTTAAATTACCTTTTACAAAGATCCAATCAAGCTTCATGCAAAATACATGCTTATAATTCCTAGCAAAACAATATGTTGGCTTATAACCAATTTTAGTTGATTCACTAGAGTCTGACATATAACGATCGCTTAGCTGCCTATTGAATTCAGGAATACCTCTTGTATCAATTACGCCACCATCATCAAAACGAAATTTATCAATCACTTGGCGAAATAGTTTACGTTCCGCGGAAAAAAGTGTTGATGGATTGCGCCACTCATAAGAATCACTTGCAATTTGAACAAGAGTGGGAATTGGATTTAAAGGAATAGGCGCATCTGCAAAAAACAATCCAACACTTGAAGCAATACCAGCCGCAAGCATAGGAGGATGAAGTCTTTTCTTGATGTAATAATAAACTGCATGACGGAAATATGGTCTGCGAGCTTCTTCATGAGTAGTGTTCATATCTCCAGCAATTACAACTGGTTGTCCTGTGACTTTTTTGAGATGATTCAATAAATCAGTCAACTCTCCCCGGCGGCATTTTGGATTTCCTCTGTTTTCCAAGTGAGTCGATGCTACTGTCACTTTGCCAGCAGGAGTATCAATATCTGCAATTAAAGCCATTCTCGAACCAACTCTCAGAGAAGGAGATACTGGTGTTTCAGCAAATACAGCTTCGCTAGTTTTATAAATTCCACTTTCAAATGCACCTAATTTCGGTAGCTCATCTCTCCACCAATCATAACAACGACGAGAATTCATAACGTTCATAGAAGGACTCTCTGTAAAAGATTCTCCATATCTCAAGATTCTGATATTCTCTAAAGGCCATTTGGAGAGAATTGCATTTCCATGAAAGCCTTTAAAAGAAGCCTGATCGATACTGGCTAATTTAGAATAAGGAATACCGTCATCTTGAAATTCAATAAACTCATTGGCATAAGCATATCCATAACCAATCGCATTTGCGATCTCTTTGGATACATGAGCATAATTACTTCTTGGCATACCCCAATCAACTTCTTGAAGAGAGATAATATCGGCCTTGGCTAAATGATAAAGTTCTTGCGCGAGTTCAAAGACTTCACCATAAGTTTCTCTTTTAGCTTTTTTGATTAAATTATTATGATGATCCCAGCTCTCTAAAGGTCTTTTCAAAAAGCCAGTGCAAAGTACCTTGGTAAAATGCGAATCCTTAGCATCAATCATTTCACCAATCATGTCATAAAAAAGATTAGTTCTTTTGCCTAAATGCAAATCCAACTTTTCTGATGATTTAGCAATTCCTGCCAGAGCATCTTCAATCGTCTCAGAATTTTTGACTTCAGGAAATTCACTTACTAATCTCTCAAAAGCGGGATCGGGCTTGAAAAGAAGTTTGTATTTTTCGAGATCATAACCTCGAGTAATATTGAGATTTGCAACTCGCAATTTACGTCCTAAAGAAAAAGATCTTGTAGGTTGCTCAGCATCATAGGTTTTTAAAAGTCCTAATAATTTATCCCAATTCTCATCATTAGGTTGTGGGTAAAGATGTGTTGCTCTGAAACTTTCTAATTCATCAGTCGAGAAAACTGGTAATGAAGCCAAAGTAGATGATCTATCTAAAGCGGATGTCGATTGAGTAGAGTCAAGATGAGAAGTTTTTTTTGCTTGAACAACTTCATTAATTGAAAATGCCGATAAGAAGAAACTAGATAATAAGGCTAGAGCTGTGAGAGTAGCGGCAGATTTTCGAATGAACATAAATTTGTAATCAGAGTCAAAACAGAAATAAACTATAACTCTTAATTCTGGTAAAGGAAAAATTTTAGTTATGGGCACTTCTATAAAGTCGAGAAAGTTGACTGGAAGGGAAAAACCTAAGAAGGCACTGTTGGCATTTGGCTCTGAATG
>DUDU01000051.1 GCA_005110395.1 Candidatus Melainabacteria bacterium
AAAACAATAAAAGAAATAGTTGAATTAAAAGGAATAGATTATTTTCGGGATTTAGAAACAGATCTACTAAACAAACTCGCAGAACAAAATTCAAATCAAACTTTTGTAAAATCAGTTATTTCCAGTGGTGGAGGAATTGTGTTGAGAAAAGAGAACCATTCACTTCTCAAATCTCTAGGAAAGATTGTATGGCTCAAAGCAAAAGCCGAAACAATTGTTGAAAGAATAAAAAATGATACATCTCGTCCCCTGATAGAAGCAGAAAATGAAACCGAAAAAATAAAAAAAATCAAGGAAATTTTAAATGCAAGATCTGAGACTTACCACGATATTGCAGACATTATTGTTGAGGTCGAACAAAAAAGCATTAATGAAATCATCAATCTAATAATTTCCAGCTTGAGCATTTCAGAATAAGTTTAAAATAAACTAGAAATCACTCAAAGGGTGAACTAAGATACAATTCTGATCAATATGTGTGCAATTTCAAGTTGCAATATTCAATCAAATTTTCCAACAAAAACTTACTATGAAAAAGATACTTGTTTTTGCTTTCATCTTTACCATCACTGCTGGATTTAATTCATTACAAAGTTATGCAGGACCATTTCAATTAAAAGATGAACAATATGAAATTTATGCTGAAGATTCAGAAACAAGACCTGATCGAATTATTCTCACCAAGGTTGATTTGACAACTGGAAAAGGTGAAGAAAAATATAGAATTCAAGCTGATAAATTAATGATTTTCACAAATGCTAATGGTGGTTTCACTGGAATGGAAGCTCAAATCAGCATTTTAGAATCCGATGAATTCACAATGAGAGCCGACAAATTCATTTTTACAGCCAATGAAAGTGGTGAACTCAATGATTTCAAAGCAGTTGGAGCAGTAAAGTTGAAAGCTAAAGAGAATGTCAATTGGAGCGGTCTCAAAGAAGTTGAATCTCCTGAAATTTCTTTCAAATTTGATACAGCTAAACTTGACTCATTAAGTCAAAAAAACACAAAAGTTCCAAGCAAAGTAATTAATAAAAGATCCCATTAAGAAACACTTTTTTATAAATGGATCAAATGTAAAACAAATGTATGCCTTATTGAGAACATCTAGACTCAATGTGGCAAAATCATGGAAAGTGTTTTAAAGATTGTAAAACAAGAACTTTAGATTAAGAGCCCAAACAAGAACACAAGCAAAAGATGAAAGTCCCATTTAATTGGTTAAGTGAATTTGTTGATTTAGGAAATATATCTCCTGAACAGGCAGCTGCTGAATTAAGCCTAAAAGCTTTTGAAGTTGAAGATATTGAATGGGTTGGGGCTAAGCTGCAGGGGCCTTTAGTTAGCGGGAAAATCCTCGAAATTGAAAAACATCCAAAAGCTGATAAGCTACAAATCACCAAAATTTTATACCCCCTAGCCCCCTTGAAAGGGGGAAATTCCGAAGTTGAAGGTGAACAAACAGAAATAAAACAAATTGTTTGTGGAGCTCGAAATATTGAAGTTGGACAAATTGTGCCAGTTGCACTTCCAGGTTCAATTGTAATTAATCGCACAAATGGGGAAGCTCTCCCAATCAAGCTAGGAAAAATAAGAGATATTGAATCTCAAGGCATGCTTTGTTCTGCTTCAGAGCTAGGCATTGAAAGTACATCTGATGGTATTTGGATTTTGCCAGCTGATACTCCAATTGGAATTGATTTGATTGAAAAGTTAAATCTCAAAGCAAAAGCTGTTCTAAATATTGAGTCACGCTCTAATAGAGGAGATGCGCTTTGCCTTCAGGGAATTGCTCGTGAAGCCGCTGCAACTTTTGATTCAGAACTAAAGCTTGATTATTATAAAAAAAACTTTGAATCTGCTTTTGATCAACTTGCTAAAAGCACAAACTCTTTCCGCAGCATAATTGAAAATTCAAACTATTGCGCTGAAATTGGTTTTCTCAAAATCAAAAATGTCAAAATTGCTCCAAGCCCTGAATGGCTCTCTGAAAAACTTAAATTAGCTGGGATTTCTTCAATCAATAATGTAGTTGATATTACAAATTATGTGATGCTCGAAATAGGCCAACCAATGCATGCTTATGATGCCAAGAAATTAGATTTAAGCATAGGAATATCAGTTAAATCACCAGGTTATGAAAGTAAAGAATTAGCTTTAGATAGCAAAGAGTATCGAATTGATAGCCACAATCTTGGAATTTATGATAGTCAGAAAATTATTTCAATTGCTGGTGTCATGGGGCTCGAAGCAAGCTCAATTAAAGTTGATACTACTGAAATACTTTTTGAAGCTGGTTGTTTCACTTCACAGGCTGTGAGATTATCAAGTCGAAGAAGTGGAATTGCAACAGAATCTAGTCGGCGCTTTGAGAGAGGCACTGATCCCAAGTTAGCAAAAATTGCTTTGATGCGTGCGGCTGAATTAGTTAAAGAATTGGCGGGTGGAGAAATTGAAGCTTATTCTTATTCAAAAGAGCAATGTAAATCTAAAGAAAGCATAATCACTCTCAGATTAAGTGAATTCAAAAGAATAATTGGACAAGATATTGAGCCGAATAAAGCTAAAAACATTTTGAAAAAGCTTGGATTTACGGTTAATTCATTGAATGAATCAGAAATAGAAGTGCTTATTCCTTCATTCAGGCAGAGAGATATTCTAAGACCAATTGATTTGATTGAGGAATTAGCTCGTTTCATGGGCTTAAATACAATTGAACCAAAGCCATTACCAGGAGTTCAAAAATTTCTCAAAGAGCAAGACTTTAAAGGTAATCTCAAAAATTCATTGATTCAGCAAGGTTACACAGAATGCATATCTAGTAGCTTAGTACCTGATGATTTGAATTTAAACAAATATAGCCATTCGCCTATTCAAGATAAAACAAGTTCCAGTCGTGTGATTAAAATGAAAAATCCCTTATCACGCGATCATTCAGCGCTCAGAACTTCGCTCATACCTGGCTTACTCAAAGCAATTTCTTTGAATTTTAAAAGACAAGGTAATTTCATTAAATTTTTTGAAATTGGTAAAATCTATGAATCACTTGATAAACCAAGCATCTTGAATGAGGAACAAGAAAAAAAAGAAACTTATTCCAAAGAAACTGAAAAGATTTGTTTTATTGCCTCTGCAAAAGGTAAATCATTAGATTATCAAGGAGATAAAAACTTCAAAGGTGATTTTACTGAATTGAAAGGTATTGTTGAGCTTCTTTGTTCTAGCAAAGGTAAAGTAAATTTTAGTCCTATCAAAAAAGAATTAGAATCACAAATACAAAATAATAATTTCATTCACCCTCAAATCAGTTCATCAATAGAGCTTAATGGTAGACACTTAGGAATAATTGGACAAATTCACCCTCTGACAGCTAAAGAATGGGAAATGTCTGAACAAACTTATTTTGTTGAATTACTTTTAAGTCCCATCAATAAACCCTCTAAAGTCAAAATCAAAGCAATTAATGATAATCCCTCTCTGAATCGAGACTTCACCATTGATTTTCTTCAATCAGACTTTTTGGCACAAAACAATTTGGATATTTCACACAAAGCCATTGAGAAAGTAGTTTCAGAGTCTAAATTCAGCAATTTGGAAGAATTTAAACTGATTAATATTTTCGAGAAAAAAGAGACATTAGCTAATTCAACCCAAATCTCTTATTCATATCGTTTAGTCTTTAGGCCCTCTGATGGCATCAGCTTAAGCAGCGATGAAATAAATAATAAAGTTGCTGAATTCAAAAACAAATTAAAAAAACAAATACCCGTAATTTCTTTTAGAGAATAATTCTTAAATCAAGCTTTATTACCACTATTAAATAAATTGAAAAGATCAGTAGGAAATGATTTAGTCAAATCCGATAAAAAGCCTCTATTCTGATTGGATCCACCCGCTTGATTGTCATTAGTTGGAATATGCAAAAAAGAATCTGAATTTTGAGATGCTTGCTTTTGAACCATGAAATCAATAATTTTTACAATAATTTCTTTTTGTGATGGATCAAGAAAAATACCAACTGAGGTTGATTTATCGATCGCATTTGTTGATTGACGCAGTACTTTACCAACTAGACCAGGTAAATTCTCAAGTGGAGGAAAGAAATTCACCAAACAAGAATCACCGATTTTGCATCCAGGCCCATGATCAAATCTTAGTCCCATACCAGTTTCGGATATATCAACACAAGTGGCTGGAATAGCAGTTGGTATGTTTCCAATAATGCATTTAACTGGTGAAAGACAAAAAACACGAGGAGCTTTACGGGTAGGTATAATCGGTGAATAGCGTGGCTCTGAAATTTGATAGATTTCGGCAAATTCAGAATGAGCTGCTTTACGCATCAAGCTACTTTCCCAGACATCAACTTCACCAAATGGATTTCTCATTAAGCGAATAATTTGCCCTTCAGGAAAATCAATTCCACGAATTATTAAGTTGAGCTTCCACTCAGGATTAGGCTTGACAGGATTTTTCATATAGTACAAGCCATCTTTTTCTCTAATTGAAACCGGAATTTTTACCTGGCAATCATTTAAATAACTAAAAAGCGCAATGATTGGAATATCAAAAGGAATTAGCGAATTGGAAATAGAGTTTTTTTGTTCATTTTGAATGAGCGCAGAATTAGTTTGCAGTGTAGTTGCTTGTTCCAATACAGTATTTGCCTGAAGATCAGCCTGCGTAATTATTTGAGAATTATTTACTGGAGAACTCATAGGAGGTTGTGGGTCTGAACAAAGCTGCTTTTGTGAATAACTAAATTAAAGAAGTGGAACTGAATAAATATAGAAACGATTAAATCTCAACTAGGAATATCATCTATAGTTATTCTCTTATTCCCTGTTAATTTAAAAAGATATCTAATATGCTTCAAGCTGGAATTGTTGGCCTTCCAAATGTTGGTAAATCAACCTTATTTAACGCTTTAGTCGAGAATCATCAAGCAGAAGCTGGAAATTTTCCGTTTTGCACAATTGAACCAAATGTCGGCATTGTTGAAGTTCCAGACGAAAGACTATTTAAGCTATCAGAAATTTATGGATCTCAAAAAATCTTGCCAGCTGTTTTCCAATTTGTGGATATTGCTGGTCTAGTCAAGGGCGCCTCGGAAGGGGCTGGTCTTGGCAATAAATTCTTGAATCATATTCGTGAAGTTGACTCAATTGTTCAGGTCATTCGCTGTTTTGAAGATGAAAATGTACATCATGTCGATGGAAGCATTAATCCAATTAGAGATTTTGAAACAATTCAACTTGAGCTCAGCTTGGCAGATTTAAATGTTGTACAAAAAAGAATTGAAAAACTTGGAAAGCAAGCTCGTTCAGGAGACAAAGAAGCCATTGCCGAACAAGAGCTTTTGGGCAGAATCAGTGAAGCAATTGAGAAAACTGAACGCATTCAGATCAGCCAAGAGGAAAAAATACTTATTGGACATCTCAATTTGCTTTGTCTGAAACCAATTATTATTGCGGCTAATCTCAAAGAGGAAGAATTAGCTAATCCAAAATCTAATGCAAATTACAATAAGTTTTTAGAATTCATCAAAGCCTATGACCCCTCTGTGTCTGTAATTCCAATTTCTGCCCAAATAGAAGCTGAACTTTGTAATTTTTCACCTGAAGAAGCAAAAGAATATTTAGATGGACTTGGAGTTCAAGAATCAGGCGTGAAAAGCTTAATCAGAGCCGCATTTGAAACACTAGGACTTATGTATTATTTTACCGCAGGCGAAATGGAAGCCAGAGCTTGGCCAGTTCCAGTTATATGCAAAGCACCTCAAGCAGCGGGAGCAATTCACTCAGATTTTGAGAGGGGCTTTATTAAAGCGGAAGTTGTTTCTTTTGATGATTTGGTGAAATTCGGCTCAAAAGCAGCTGCTCGAGATGGTGGACGAGTCAGACTGGAAGGTAAAGAATATTTGGTACAAGATGGCGATGTCATTGAGTTTAAATTCAATGTTTAGTTTTCAACTTGACTTTTTAAGTTAATACGGTCAAACTTATTGCTAGCTTGACCTAAGAAAACTAGTGCTTTAATTTTTTAATTGTTTGAATTTTAAGATTTTATCTTTTGAATTAATCAAATAAATAGTTAAAACTTAATTTCTAGTTGAGGTTATTTGAACTCTGCAGTCAAGCTCCTCCCCATAAAAACAGAAAGGAGCTTCTCAACTGGTTACCAGAAGCCAAAAAGAAGAAACAGTAGCCCAGCTTAAGGAAAAAGCTGCAAATGCATCAGTTGCTTTTGTAGCCGATTTCAACAAATTGACAGTAGCTGATCTGACTAATTTGAGAAAAGCTCTCAGAGGTAAAGGCAAATGTGTAGTTGTCAAGAACACACTTGCTGAGAGAGCCCTATCGGAAAGTGAATTCAAAGAAGTACAACAATTTCTCGTAGGCCCAAGTTTATTGGTTCTCGGGCAAGATGATGCTTCTCAGACAATTAAGACTTTTATTGAATTCCAAAGAAAGCTTAAAACGAAATTAGTTCTCAAAGGTGGAGTATTAGCTGGAGACAAAAATCCGCTTAATGCAAAATCACTTGAGGCTATTGGAGAGCTTCCACCGAAGGAAATTATACTTGCACAAATTGCAGGTTACCTCGTTTCAACTCCAACTTCCATTGTTCAAGGTATCAATCAAATTATTGGTGGTATCGGCGAATTGGCAGTTAAAGTTGCGGAAAAACAAAAATAAGCAGCAAAAATAAGCAACAAAATGAATAATTAAAAATAATTTTGTTACAAAGATCGACTCTAAAATATTTCAAATCAATTAGGAGAAATTAAATAAAATGAGCAAAGTTCAAACTTTACTTGAAGACTTATCGGCTTTAACACTTTTGGAAGCTGCAGAGCTCAAAAAAGCGATTGAAGACAAATTCGGCGTAAGCGCAGCTGCTCCAATGATGATGGCTGCAGCTCCTGCTGGTGGCGGTGCTGCTGTTGAAGAAAAGACTGCTTTTGATGCAGTATTAACTGAAGCTGGCCCAAATAAACTTCAAGTTGTTAAAGTTGTAAAAGACATAACAGGACTTGGATTAAAGGAAGCAAAAGAATTGGTTGATGGAGCTCCTAAAGCAATTAAAGAAGGCGTTCCTAAAGATCAAGCTGAAGAAATCAAAAAGAAAATTGAAGAAGTTGGCGGCAAAATCGACATCAAATAAGATTTTCAATAATTTCTCTCGAAATACAAAGGCTCATCTGGATATTTTCAGATGGGCTTTTTGTTTACTAAAAAAAGGATTACCCTAAAAATATAAACAAAAAAGAAATTTTAAAAACTTATTTAACCGAATAAATTGAACAAAAATATAATTAAACTATTACAAATCTCTTAATTAAATATATTTCTTCGAAATCATGGACTATCCCGCTTGGATATTAAGTAAAGGAATTGGCGCTGGTTGGGTTATAGGACTCATTGCGACTTTCCACGTGTTAGTTTCTCACTTTGCCGTTGGTGGGGGCATATTTATGCCTTTCACGGAGGCTTGGGCTCGTAAAAACAATCGTGAAGATGTTATTGACTTTCTCAAGAAATTCTCCAAATTCTTTTTAATTCTCACAAATACTTTTGGAGCAATCACAGGAATTGGTATTTGGTTTGCAATTGGACTTGTGAGCCCACAAGCTAGTGCTTCATTAATTCGACTATTTACATTTGTTTGGGCCACAGAATGGGCTGTTTTTTTAGTAGAAATCATATCTTTGATTTTTTATTATTATGGCTGGGACAAAATGAAGCCCCATGTTCACCAAACAATTGGTTGGATTTATGCCATAACTTCATGGTTAAGCTTATTTACAATTAATGGTATTTTGACTTTTATGCTCACTCCTGGTGGATGGACAAAAAGTCATAGTCTCTTTGAAGGTTTTTTTAATCCAGCTTTTTGGCCTGCATTAATTATTAGGACTTTGGTTTGTATTGCATTAGCTGGTATTTATGCCACTTTTGTCATTTCCAAGATGGATGAAAATAGTAAATTCCGCAAAGAGCTTTTGGCTTACGTAAGTACTTGGATGATTCCAGCCTACATTTTATTAGCAGGTGCACTCATTTGGTACTTTACGGTTTTACCTCCACAAGTGATTGAGAATTTACTATCTGGAGTTGCGGGTGGAGTTGGTGCAGCCTCTAAAGGCACAATGGCTGTTGTCTCAAGAATATCCTTACTCGGCTTACTTGTAACCGTCACCACTGGCTTGGCATTCTTTGTCAGTGCTTATTTGAATCCAAGAGAATTTACTTCCCGCAAGTCACTCATATTGCTTTCAAGCATGGCGATTTTTATCTTTGCCTATGAAGATACCCGAGAAATGCTTCGCAAGCCATTTGTGATTAGAGATTATATGTTCTCAAATGGAGTTTTATTGGAAGCTACTACCAAAAAGCCTCTTAAACGTAGTTTTGTAGCCGAAATGAGATTTAAGCCTGCTGACTCATCAGTTGGTGAGAAAATGTTTGTTGGCCAGTGCATGAGCTGCCATACAATGAAGCATGGATACAGATCGCTTGATAAAAGACTTGGGGATAGAAAAGACGCTGAGTCTATTTATCAGACTATTTCTATTATGCAAAAACCAAATGAGGAAAATCCCTATCACAAATTCATGCCTCCACTAATTGGGACAGAAGATGAAGTTAGAGCTTTATCCAATTACATTTATACTTCACTTCACCCTAATGAAGATGGAAAGAATAAAGAATCGACTGAATCTGAATCAGCCAAGCCTGAAATAAAGCCTGAAACGAATAAACAAGATTCAAAATCACAAATCATCCCAAAAAAAGATTCAAAATCAGCAGTAATGATTCTTCCAACTGAAAAGAAATAAATATAGATAGTTTAAGAAAATTTTTTATCAACTTGAACTCAGAGATTTTGAATATTTCAAGCTCTGGGTTCTTTTTTTGTCAAAATTTAAATGCTATCGTAAATTAACTCTATGAATTACAGATAGGCAGAATCAAGCTTTTTAATTACAATGAAATTTAGTAGAAATCAAAAGTTCATATGGCCTATTCAATTCAACGGTCTTTTAATGAGGCATATCATTTATGGAAACTAATCATTCAAATCAAGCTAATTCATCTAATTATTCGAACTCCCAAAATTTAAACTCACTAAATAAGGATTCTGAAAAAGTTGATTTGATAAAGTCAGACACTTCAACTTTGCTATCCAGAAGAGATCTTTTGAAAATGAGTTCGGCTTTATTTGCAGGCCAAATTCTCACCAATAGCTTCAGTAACTCAAATGCAAAAGCAGAAACAACTGCCACGACAAAGACAGACGAGAAGAACTCTAATAAGACTTGGTGGACAACTGGCCCAATTAAAACCAAAGATTTTTCTCCCTTAGTGAGTGAACCACCAAATGGTATGAGCTCAAGACAAATCAGTGAGCATTTAGGGCTTTACAAAAAATACGTGATTTCACTAAATAAAGTTACGGACCAAGAAAAAGCACAAGGTATTTCTCATGACACTTTAGTCAATAAAGGTTTTGCTTATGGAGGAACTATTCTTCATGAGCTCTATTTCGGCAATATGTCCTCAAATCCACCACAGCTAAATTATCAATCAGAGTTAATGAAAGCTATTGAAAGGCAATATGGCGCTTATGAAGGTCTATTGACTAATTTCAAAGAAGCAGGCAAAGCCGCTAGAGGTTGGGCGATTTTGGGCTTAAATTTATTTGATGGACGTCTAAACATTTATGGAATGGACGCTCATAATGAAGGTTCGGCTTTAGCTTTTATTTGGCCTGTAATTGTAATGGATGTCTATGAGCACGCCTATATGATTGACCATGGAACTAATAAAGAAGCCTATATTGATTCTTTTCTCAAAAACATTGATTGGTCTATTGGAGAAGCTAGATTTTTACAGGGTATGAAAAACATATCGAATACAGTATTAATTATCTAAGTTATTTAGCTGAATCAGTTTTTTCAAATTAGTAATTTGGCTAATAATTTTAATTTTGTGATTAGCCCATTTATCTTGTAATTTGCTTAAGTATTAGCTTGACAGGGAAAATTGATCTAGAACAGTGATCTAAGTTTTTAAAACAATGGGATTAAATAAACATTTGCAATCTTTTAATGAGCTCATAGCCATGAAGTATCAAATATACAATGGCTTATTTTTGGCTTTGCCTTTTGAAGGAATTGAAAATACTGGAGCTTACTTATCACTTCTATCTCAAGCCTGCCAAGAAGAACTGCAAGCTGGCAAAACCCCTACTGAAATAATAGAGGCTTTTTTAGATGAAATTGTTAATCCCAAACTCACTGACAAAGAATTAACCCATCAAAAAATTAAAATACTTTTTCAAGTTGTGCAATTTGTAGAAAGGCAAGTAGTACTTTTTGACGCTCTGGAAGATGCAGCTTTTACTCAAATTCGAGACATTCGTGGTGTAGGCAGTTTAGATAATTGGCTTGAGTATATTGAAACTATTAAACAAGATGCTCAGAAAGCTGAAGCTTTAAAAAATGAAATCATTAATTACAAAACTCGCATAGTTCTAACCGCTCATCCAACCCAGTTTTATTCAAATCTAATTTTAGGCATTATTACAGAATTAGCAGATTCAATCGAATCAAATGAGCTAAATAGAATCAATAATTTACTTTTGCAAATGGGTAAAACCAGCTTTCACAACAAGCAAAAACCAACCCCTTTAGAAGAAGCTAAAAGCTTAATGTGGTACTTAGAAAATGTTTTTTATGAAGTTTTACCTAATATTCAAATACGTCTGATTAAATCTCTCAATGCACTTGATACAAATTCCAGCATATTAATTGGTGTAGACAATGAAGTAAAACTAAAAACAGAGAATAAAAACAATTTGTATGAAAATAAATTTCCTGATTATTCACAATTAGAGCTTGGGTTTTGGCCTGGTGGAGACAGAGATGGTAACCCATTCGTCACCTCAAGCATTACTCGCCAGGTTGCTTCTATACTCAAACAAAGTATACTCAAAAAATACTTAGGAGACATTAATAATCTTAAACGGAGACTTACTTTCGATGGCATAATACCCAAATTAGAAAATATAGAGCAGAGGCTTTTATTGTCTCTCGGGCTTGATAATACTGCTATTAAAATCAAAGAAGAATTGTTTGCTGTTCATCCTGAAAATAAATTAGACACTTATTCGGAAAATCTCTTAGAAGAGTATAAAAATGCACAAGAATTTCTTGATGATTTACAATCTCTCAGGCGAGAATTAATCGATTTTCATCAAAGTCTTTTTATAGATCAAGTTGAAAATTTAATTAATAAAATAAATATATTTGGATTTCATTTTGCCACACTTGATCTGCGTCAAGACAGCCGTATTCATGCTGATGTGTTGAATGAAATATTCAAAAGTTTATTTAGCTCAATTCATAATCAATTTTCAAATATTAAATATTCTAATTTGGGATCAGAGTTTGAATATAAAGACTTAGACCTGTCTCAAAAAAGAGAATTTATTTATTCCTTTCTACAAAATATTTACCCTGAAACCAAAGATTCAAAAACCACTTTAGATAAGAGTAATGACGATAAGAACAGCGACACAATTGAGTCTTTTAAACTAATTGGTGATATTCAAAAAGCTAATGGAGAGCGGGGATTGCATCGATATATTATTAGCAATACTCAGTCTGATGTAAATGTATTAGAAATAATGGCATTAGCTAAAATTGCAAATCTCACTTCTGATGAAGCAAAAAAGCCTAATGAAGAAAAAAAGATTTGGTCTCTTGAAGAATTGAAATTAGATATAGTTCCACTATTCGAAACTATTGATGATTTAGCTAGAGCCCAGAATGTAATGGAATTACTCTACACTAATCCCATCTACCAAGCACATCTGAAGAGGAGAGATAATACTCAAACTATAATGTTAGGTTTTTCGGATGGAACCAAAGATGGAGGGTATATAACTGCAAATTGGTTTATTTTGAAAGCAAAAAGAAATTTAACTGAATTATCTCGGCAATATGGAATAAAAGCTGTTTTCTTTGATGGACGCGGAGGCCCACCAGCTAGAGGGGGTGGAAATACTCACAAATTTTACCGTTCTATGGGTTCGGATATAGAACAAAAGGAAATTCATTTAACTATTCAAGGGCAAACTATTTCTTCCAATTTTGGAACTGAACAATCAGCTTTATATAGTATTGAGCAATTATTCACGGCTGGCCTAGAATCAATTCAATCGAATGCTGCACTTTTGAACTTATCGAAAGAAGAACAATTAGGAAAAAAACAAAATCAGCATGATAGAAAATCAAGCTTAAATGCGAGCGAATTTGAGTTAATGGAGGAGTTATCAGATATTTCTCATAAGGCTTATTTGGAGCTGAGAAATCATGAATTGTTTTTGCCATATTTACAAGAAGTAACTCCATTGGTTTTTTATGAATTGCTCAATATTGGCAGCCGCCCTTCAAAGAGGAAAGCTGGAAACACTTTGAGATTTGAAGATTTGAGAGCAATTCCTTTTGTGGGAGCTTGGACACAAATGAAGCAAAACATCTCAGGCTTTTATGGATTTGGCAGTGGTTTAAAAGGATTAATAGCTGGTGGAAAGCTTCAAGCTCTCAAAACCATGTATCACAATTGTTTGTTTTTCAAAACATTAGTTGAAAATGCCATGCAGAGCCTATCAAAATCGCATTTCCCACTTACTTATTACCTGAAAGATGATCCGAAATTCGGTGTATTCTGGTTGAAAATTCATGATGAGGCAAAATTGAGTGAAGAATTATTAAAAGAAATAAGTGGACAAAACGCATTGCTTGATTCGTCACCAGTGAATAGAGAATCAATTCGATTAAGAGAAAAAATTGTTTTACCTCTTCTAACTATTCAGCACTATGCAATGAATAAAGTCAGAGATATGAAAAATAATTCTTCAAAATCAAATAAAGAAGAAATAGAAGCCTATAACAAAATCATCATTAAGTCCTTAGCTGCAAATGTCAATGCCAGCCGCAATTCGGTTTAAGTTTTTAAGTTATTGATTCATTCTAAGTTGCAATCCAAATCAAGGATTTTCGTACCTCCCAACCCTTTTACAGGAGGAACCAAAACAGAAGAATTGCCTGGTGTCGAGTTGCTTATCCGGCCTTATAAGGGGGAGTTCAGAGCTTGTTTCAACAATTGATTGGTTTTGTGTAAATAATTTGCAAAATTTTGAATTGCTTTTGAGTTTTATTGAGTTTTGTTTTTATTACTCTTTCACTCATTTTCCAGATGAAGCATTGGTATAAGGAGGAAAAAAATAGAAATCCTGCTCGTCTTTTTAATCCACTAAATCTTGTTCAAAAGAACTTTTCAAGCTACGACATTTAGTCTTGAGCCAATTTGAGAGTTTGTATAGAAAGAATTATTTTTTTTTGCTTTAGCAGGGGGTTGTGATGAATTATTGAAATTCACTTCATCGTTTTGTGAACCTGGTTTTAATCCTTCATTCTCTATGCTTTGTGCCAAAGTTGATGGTGACTGATTAAATGAATTCATCAAATTACTATCACCTGATGACAAATTGTTGATTATTTTATTCATTGACTAGGCTAAATTGCATAATCTCTCTTACAGGTTTTCTTATTCTGCAAGAAAGTACAAAATATTTTGAGTGTGATTTTTAGATTTGAGTTTATAGATTTAATAAACCTCATTGAAACAGCTTTATAGCTTTGCAATCTAATTAGGGAAATCATTTAAGCTAAAAATCAACTGAAAGACTGAGATTTCTACCAGGGGAATCCATTAAGCCTCTTCCCCCCTGAGACGGGACTTTTAGTTTGTCTTTGAGAACCCTTTTTCAGGGGTCGGCGAAAGCCGGGGGTGAAAAGCTTAGTTTTAGAAGCTCACTACAATCTGCATTTACTAAAACTTAAATAAAGAAAAAATACGTCTTGGAAATATTAAGAAAGAGAATAATTAACTCACCTTACGCAAAGTTTAAATGCCCTCTCCCCCAGGCCCTCTCCGAAATCAGAGAGGGGAGCAAGAAGCTTGTGCTTGTTTTGCTCTCCCCCTGTCAGAGGGAGATGTCCGAAGGGCAGAGGGGGTAATTAAGCAAGCATGATACGGAGTTTCATTTGTCCTGAGAATGGGGTTAGTCAATTGTCCAGAAAACAAAAGATTTTTCCATTGAACTCACGTTAGTTAATTCATTATCAAAATGGATTGAAAAATACGGGGTAAGGTTTTTCTAATCTATTAAATCGGGTAGCCTGGTAGACATAAAAAAGTATCCTTGCTTTAATTCATCAATATTAGAATAATAAAGTCTGTAGCTAATTAAGACAGAAACACATGGAAGATACTTTGGATAAGACATCCGTTGAGGCAATCCAACGTTCTGAACAAGAAAAACCTCGTAACGGTATAAAGGGGTTGATTCATTGGAATCAAGATCTTACTGCAGGAGCAATTGTGGCTCTTGTTTCAATGCCTTTGTCTTTGGCGGTTGCGGTTGCTTCGGGAGCACCTCCAGTTGCAGGTTTTATAACGGCAATTGTGGCTGGTTTGGTTTTACCGCTTATTGGCGGAACTTACGTGATCATAAGTGGTCCAGCGGCTGGAATGGCTCCTGTTTTGTACGAAGCAATATATTCTTTGGGTAACGGTAATATGCAGCTCGGCTATCAATTGGTTTTACCTTTAATTGTTCTTGCGGGTATAGTTCAGCTGGGTCTTAGTCGTCTCAATGTTTCTGCTTTAACCAAATTATTTCCCCCAGCGGTTATTTCAGGAATGTTAGCTGCAATCGGAATCATCATACTTATCAAACAAATTCCCTTACTCCTTGGGACAACCTTTCAGTCCTACTCGGTAAGCGGAATAATATATGAACTGCCCAGTCAGCTTCCTAAATTAAACCCATTAGTAATGTCTCTTGGGCTTTCAACCCTTTTATTAATTGTGGTATTTCATTTTTTAAGCAAACGCTTTACCGGATTAAAAATACTGCCGCCTTTTTCTTATGCTTTATTCATAAGTAGTCTTGTAAGTCTGAGTCTTCCCTTGGCTTCGAAATATCTTTTGCAATTGCCTTCTGATCCTTTACAAAGCATTGTTTTTCTCGATCTGCACCTAATCTTGTCTTCTGGAGAAAATTGGGGTAAATTGCTGAAAGCTTTTATAAGCATTTTACTTATCAACTGCATCGATTCAATGGCAATACTTCAGGCTGTCGATAACATTGATCCCTATGAGCGCAAATCCGATCAAAAGAGATCTTTACTGGGAATTGGTGCCTGTAATATTGCTTCAGGAATGCTAGGTGGAATTACGGTTATTCCAGAAGCGATAAGGAGTACAGTTGGTATTTTGGCGGGTTCACGGACGCAGTGGGCAAATTTCTGGAACGCCATAATTTTGCTAATTGGTTGGCTGGCTCTTCAACCAGTTTTGACTCATATTCCTTTGACTGTTTTGGCGGCTGTTTTGATTGCCTGTAGCTTCAGCCTTTGCAAACCAGCCATATGGGTAATGTTTTGGAAAGAGGGCAAAATAAGTTTGGCTGTATTTATTTTGACAATCATTCTTACAGTGAAAATTGATATGTTGTGGGGACTGGTGTGTGGCTGTACCTTAAGTTATGTGTTGAAATTCATTGAATCAAAATTTGCAGAGAAACAATAGTTTGACAAATGATTTGAACCACGCACCCTCTTATTCACAAAAAAACAGTTCTTTGTTAAAACCAGGTATTCAAGACGAAAGAGCTAATACCATATATTATCTAAGTAAAATTTTTCCGTTAGTACTAGAAAAATGCGATCAGCAACTCAAAGGCTCATGGACTGAAATGGGTTTAAATCCAACCAAAATTAAGAACCCAGATATTTTTCCTAAAATTAGCTTTGGTAGTTGGGTAGGTGGAGACAGAGATGGACATCCTTTCGTAACTCCAAGCATTACACAAGAAACTTTAGAATTGCACCGAAAAAACGCTCTTCTACTCATTAAAAATCAGTTATTTAATTTGCTAGTTAAGCTTTCAATTTCTGCCATTACTAATCCTGTTCCATCTTCTTTGTCTGAGGTGATTGAGAGCAAGGCAAAAGAATTAGGCCTTCAAGGAGAAAATGCGGTAAAAAGAAATCCTTATGAACCATGGAGACAATACGTTAGCTTATTAGTTACCAAGTTGGATAATACATTTTCCAATAATTTTGCAGATTCAAATTCGTACTATAAATCAAGTAAAGATCTACTAAATGACCTTGAATTTTTAAGAAATATTCTTATTGAAAATGGAATGAAAGGTATAGCCGAAGATTTACTTTTCCCAGTTGAAAGATCTGTAAATTGTTTTGGCTTCCATTTAGCAAAATTGGATATACGTCAGAATAGTTCCTTTCACGACAAAGCTATTTCTCAGATTTTAAAAATGAATGGTGAAAAAGATTTTGACTTTGACCAGTGGGACGAAGAAAAACGAGTTGCTTTGTTGAACAAACTTATAGAGAATCATTCACCTATTACCGACATAACGGTTTCTTGTGGAGCCGAAGCAGATAATCTTTTGGATTGTTACCGAGTAGTTCGTAATCATATAAATCAATATGGTTCGGAAGGGATAGGCTCTTTTATCATCAGTATGACCCGCAATTTAAGCGATTTGCTTGTTGTTTACTTTTTGATGAAAGAAACCCAATTACTAAACACAAATATCAGAGTAGTTCCTTTGTTAGAAACGATTGAAGACTTACACAATGGGCCCATAATCTTAGACGAGTTTTTACAACATCCAGTATCCCAGCAAAGGTCCGTACGAATTGAGTGTAAGCAAGAAGTTATGCTTGGTTATAGCGATAGCAATAAAGACGGTGGAACAATTGCCAGTAAGTGGAATTTGTATAAAGCGGAGCAAGAACTTTCGGAGATTGGAAGAAAAAACAATACCCAAATTTACTTTTTTCATGGAACAGGAGGAACAATCAGCCGAGGAGGAGGCAAATATCATCGCTTTTTAGAGAGTATGCCTATAAACACAGTAAATGGAACAATGAAATTAACAGTTCAAGGAGAAACAGTTGCTCAACAATTCGGAAACCCTCATACGGCTACTTACAACTTAAATGCTATTGCTTCGGGAGTTGCTAAGCAAACAATTTTAGGAAAGCATGGTTTAGAGAAAAATAAATATCCAGTTGAAATAATGGAATTTTTATCTCAAAAATCTTTTGAGCATTACCGAGAATTAATTCAAACACCTGGGTTTATTGATTTTTATAGCAAGGCAACCTGCATAGATGTTCTGGAAAGAAGTAAAATCGGCTCTAGGCCAGCCAGAAGAACAGGCAAAAGAACACTCAATGATCTAAGAGCAATTCCTTGGGTATTTAGCTGGAATCTTTCTCGTTTGTCGATAACTGGTTGGTATGGACTTGGAGAAGCTTTGAAATTGTTGAAAGCAGAAAAACCAGATGCTTTTGAAAATTTAAAGAAAAGTATAAGTGACTGGGCTTTCCTTAAGTTTTTAATAATACAAACTGAAACTAAACTAATTCTTTCTAACAAAGAAGTGATGAATTGGTATGCAGATTTAGATGAAAATAAAACTGAAAGAGCCGTATTTATGACCAAAATAGTAACTGATTATGAAAACAGTATAAATTTAATAGAAGAACTTTTTGAAGAACAATCTATTCATCGTAGACAAGGTCAATTCGACAATTTAAAGTGGCGAGACGACAAGTTGAAAATATTGCATCGATTACACATCAAATATCTAAAACAATGGAGAGAAATACCCGATGAAAGTAATACTGACAAAGAAAAAATTCTTACAAAGTTACTAAGCCTAGTTAATTCATTATCTAGCGGATTGAAAAATACAGGGTAGGTTTTTTGCATTGTTTTTCTGGAAGGTTTAATTGTGAGCTTTATATTTGAGGAATTTTGATGTTTTAAAATTCCTTTTTTTTAGGACAAGAGAAAGAATAATTTGATTACTATAAACTTATATAGAATCCGATTTGTGCTGGTATATTTCCGAGGTTAATTCTACCGACCTGTTTCTTTTCTCTCTCTTATTGGTCGCGGCAATACTTTAATGTACAAAAAAGTAAAGCGAAGAACCTTACCTCAAAGCCCTTTATTTTGATCCTGAAACAAGTTCAGGATGACGGTTGCAAAACCTATCCAAAATAAGAGAGGGAGAAAGAAATTTGTTTTTCTATCTAGCTTATCTTGCTAAGAAGATTTAATTGTTTGTGCTAAATTCAATAGATAAATTTCAGTTACCCTTAGGAGCCACGGAAAATTAAGGTATTAGATTAAGACAGATCGACAAGTAGGAAATGAGGTGAGATCATTGGAGAGAAGTACTGGAAGAGAGAATCTAATGAATTCAACATTAATTGATGCAATCATAGAAGAAAAAAGACCGCCAAACAAATTTCTGAGTGAAATGAAAATGGTGATTCCATGGCAAAAGATAAGAGAAGTACTCAAAAAAGAAATAGTTCGCTCAGGAAGAGGAAGACCTTCCTATGA
>DUDU01000052.1 GCA_005110395.1 Candidatus Melainabacteria bacterium
AAGCGAGCATTTTCCTTTTTCAGCCGCTTCATTTCAGCTTTTTCTTCAGCTGGTAAATCGTTTTCTGAAGCGTAAAACCAATTGCATAAGGTTTTGTATTCAACTCCTAGTTTCCTTGCTATTTCCGCTTTATTAGCGTCTTTTACCTTGCATAATCTAACTGCTTCTTCTTTGAATTCTTTTTCGTATTTGGACATTAATTGAACTCCTTTTTACTATTGACTTGTTCTGCGTTCAATTTGTCCCCTTTTTCGGATCATGGTCAAACAATCTTTTCAACAAGCATAAGAGAATTACCAAAAGTATTATTTGTAGCAATAATTACTAATAACAATGATCCAAATGGTGGTATTCCATATTCAGAAAGATAATCTAATATCGCTGAGATATGTTTTCTGTATGCAATAGTATGTCCACCATCAATTGACAATAGTTCAGTGCCTTCTTCCCATGACCAAAAGTAATTTACATTTGTTTGAAAATAATCGTAAAATTCCATTTCTCTGTTTTTTATAATTAATGTTTTTGAGTAAAATTTCGACTAAGTCTTAATGAACTAATTGAAAGAGGCTTGAGTAGCTCACGTGATATGTGGAAAATGCTAGAATTTCTTGACCATACTATCCAGTCTTCAGATTCATCTTTCAGAATTTTTCTAATCTCATCAAATAGTATATGCAAATCCAAATCGTAACCAGAAGGTATTAAAAAATTATCTTTCTTCCAAAAAGTGTTCCCTTGAATAGGCAAAATTGGAGTTCCAATAATTAAGGCTTTATCTGGCTCTAGAATAACCCATTTCAAATCTTTACTACGAATGTTTGATGCTTTGTCTAAATACTGTTCTAATAAATAAAGGGTAGTTTCTAATGCAAATACTTCTCTCTCATTTATTGATGGAATAATATTGATTGGTACTTTTTGCGTAATACCAAAATAATTGTGATTACGCTTTGGCAATTCAATTTTCAAAACTTTTTCAATTGGACTCCAAAGAACAGAAGGCATTTTTCTAGTGGGTAAAAGAGAATCCAACAAAAATAATTTATTGTCACATAGTGTATAAATCATTTTGAAAGGAATACTTTGTACTTCAATAGAATTAATTTGAGACAAACTAAAGTCTTTCACCCAATAAAATTCATCAGCAAAAGATATCTTGAGATTATTCCAATGCCTCATTTGTCCTAAATAATTTTGATCTTTATAATGAATTTGCAGAATATAAGTTAAATCGTTTGAAGAATTTGTTTCCATAATTTATCAACTTCATTTTGTAGATATTGTTTTTGTTCATGATTTTTAATCCAATCACAACGAGATTGCAAAAACCGCAATTTATCTTTAATTATATTTTGCTCTTCACAAGAAATAGATTCTTCAGACCATTTATTAGAAAGTCCGTTTAATTCACTCATTAATTCCTCTGCATTTGGAGCTTTGTTAGAGAAAGCTTGAGGGTGATGAGACTCAGAATTATCTTTCTCTATTACATTATTAATAAGACCTGCCAGAATTTCGAGCTGTTCTTCAGTATCCCAAATATATCTAAGCACCCATAGATCAGAAATAGACGCTTCTTTTTTCTTGCTTATAAATGCGCTAGCTGCGATCAAATTTTGTAATTTTACGGCTCTACGATCAGAAAGTTTTATGCCAGTATTTCTTAAACTTCTAATAATATCTATATATTGAGTCCTTATTAGGGATAAATCAATACTACGAGACATCAATTGCAATTCTTTTACTTCCTCAGATGTTATAAAAGGATGCTCTGACTCGGATCTATTTTCTAAATTCCACCCTGCCGTCAAAACATCATTCAACAAATCAGGATTTACATAATCACATTTCACCCGAATGAGAAATCTATCAAGTAAAGCATTTAATGATTCATCCTCAGGCAATTGATTGCTTGCTCCTACAAATATAAGAGTTGGTAATTTTTTTGTTTCTTTTCCCCTTCTAAATACTCTTTCATTTAGTGCCATCAATAAACTATTTAAAATTGCGCTGTTGGCATTAAATATTTCATCAAGAAAAACCAAAGATGCTTCGGGCATCATACCTTCAGTATTGGTTATAAGTTCGCCATCTTTAAGTTTCCTGATGTCAAAAGGACCAAATATTTCATTAGGTTCGGTAAATCTAGTTAAAAGATATTCGAAATTTTTGCCATTTTTTATGCATTTGGAGAAAAGGCGAATAATTGCACTTTTAGCAGTACCTGGTGGGCCAAGTAAAAAAAGATTTTCTTTCGCAACAAGGCTTACACCTAATAAATCAACAATTTCATCTTTTCCAATAAAAACACTCTTTAAGTAATTTAGAACCCCAATTAATTTATCTACTTGATTCATTTGACTTTATGGTTACAGCTCTTTCCAAAAATGAGAAGCAAAATTACCCATACTTGCTATTACTTTTTCTTTAAGCATGGGAAGTTGTGCTAATCGATGATCTTTCCTTGAAATTATTCTATCAACATATAATTGTTCCAAACATTTATTTGAATAAATTATGCCTAAATTTATTTCGTCTAGCTTAGAGGTATATCCGATTTTTGAGTAATGCCAGAAAGATAAATGTTTTTCTAAGATATCAATGAGCGTATCAGTGGGATCAATAAGTTTAATATGATGCAGTATTTGGGGTATAAATCTTAGACATAAATCTGCTGATAATAATTCCGAAGGAGAAATTTCATTTTCATATGCTACTAAAAATGCGTTCATATCTTGTGTCCTAAATTCTCTATACAGTATTAGTTGAGAAGAAAAATACAGGATCTTTGCTCCCCACAACGCGGCTTGAGTGCTAAATTGAGGAGATTCAAAAGGATATTCTAAGCATTCTTGATAATACTCTGTCTCTAAAAAATCAATTACCTTTTCTTCTTCTACTAAGGAAATATTCAATACCTGACCATATAAAATAATTTCTTCTTGTTTCCTAAGTCTAACTATTGTGTCTAAGAAATAAGTTTTACTAAGTAAATTGTCACTCATGATTCCTAGCTGTCTGTTTTAACGTAGAGTTAAATTAAATTCAATTTCAGAAATTCAAAAATTCATTTTACTTGATTGAAAATTTCTAGTTTCATTCAAAAGTTTATAAAAGCTCAAAAATATTGTTGGAAACTATAAATAGTAAAATGTTCTGTTTCTGATTTAATATTCTATAAATGTACTTAGATTATGATTCATAGACAAATATTTTAGAAAATAATTAGCCACAATGACATTGCAAATACTTCACAATCTTCTTGAAATTAGACAAAGAAAATTCATAGAACTAATGGAAACGGGTTCAGCAGCTTTGTTTTTGGCTGCGCCTGCTTTACATCGCAATTCTGATGTTGAATATAATTTCAGACAAGATAGTAGTTTTTGGTATTTTACTAGTTTTAATGAACCCGAATCAGCATTATTAATTATTAAAACAAAAACTGAAACCAAAAAAGTTTTTTTCTGTAGAGTAAGAGAAAAAGAAAAAGAAATTTGGACTGGTTATAGAGCAGGACTTGATGGAGCTAAGCACATAACAGGAATTGATGAAGTATATGAATTTAAATCATTAGAAGATTATTTAGAAAAATACTTACTTGGCATTAGTCATTTTTACTTTGATACTACCACTCCAAACTCTCATAGCTTTCTGAGAAATAAAATTGCAGAAATTGCCAGAAACAAAAGAATTCAGCGTTATACCAATACGCAAAATCTAGTAGCGGAGCTGAGATTGTTTAAAGATGATTATGAAATCTCACTTATGCGAGAAGCCGCTCAAATTAGTGCTCAAGCTCATCTGTTAGCTATGAAAGAAGCTAAAGCAGGAGTTGCAGAATATCTAATTGAAGGCAAAATACAAGGATATTTTCGTGAGCATAATGCTGATTGGGCTTATCCATCAATTGTGGCTGGCGGTAATAATGCCACTATTTTGCATTATGTGAATAATAATCAAAAGCTAGAAAAAGGAAAGCTGTTATTAATTGATGCAGGCTGTGAGAGAGATTATTATGCTTCCGATATCACTCGTACATTTCCAGTTGAAAGCAAATACAATTCCGCGCAAAAAGATATTTATGAATTAGTTCTAAAATCGCAAAAAGCCTGCATTGAAAGATGCGCATTGGCAACTAAAGAAGAAAATATTAGTTTTGATTCAATTCATGATTTAGCAGTAAAGATACTGTCGCAAGGACTTATTGAATTGAAATTATTATCAGGTACACTTGAAGAAGTAATAGAAAAAAAAGCTTTTCGCAAATTTTACATGCACAGAACAGGCCATTGGTTAGGCTTAGACGTACATGATTTGGGTAGCTATATTGAACCTCATACTGATGGATTATCAAGAATTCTTCGACCTGGTATGGTAACAACGGTTGAGCCAGGGCTTTACTTTGATCCTGAAGATTCATCGATACCCAAAGATTTTAGAGGTATTGGTGTGAGAATCGAAGATGATGTTTTGATTACTAATAATGGAATTGAAGTATTAACCAAAGATATACCCAAAGAAGTTTCTGAGATTGAATCTATTATTGGTGTATAAATGCAGGCAAAAATTGTCAGGATCTAGAGAATAAAAGCTGGATAGAAATTGCTTGATTTTATCTTGCAAAAGTTGAAATCTTATGGACAAGAAAATAAACATATAAAATAATGAGTTAGTTAATAGTTATTGCAGCAGTTTAAATATTTACTATGGTTAAAAGTGCTTTTATTATTTCAGATATTCATCTTGGCGCTTCAACAAGTCTATTAACTGCAATTGATTATGACTTTCATGCAGAGAATACTTTTGAGCGTACTTTTGCGAATGAAATTTTAGACAGATTAATTAATGATATTAAAGAAATTACTCAAGGAAAAAAGATTCAACAGCTTATATTACTTGGAGATATATTCGATTTATCATTTGCGCCATATGGACTAGCTATGCAAAATGGTAAGTGGTTTTTTAGAAAGCTAATTGAATCACAATTATTTGAAGAATTTGTTTATATTCCAGGTAATCACGATCATCACATTTGGCAACAAATTAATGAGCAAACTTTTTTACTCAATAAATTGGATAATCCTCAAGTTATTTATCCAAGAACTTTATCAGCTGAATCTACATTACAAAATACCTGTTTGGATGGACTACTTGACGAAAATAATACTTTTAAAGTTACTTATCCAAATTACAAAATTAGTATAAATAATAAAAACTTTTATTTTCACCATGGGCATTTTTTGCAAAAACTTTATATTGTTGCTTCCAACTTTTTATCACAAACTATTCAAACTGAAAGTATTGAAGATTTAGAAGCTTTAAATTCCCCATTTTTAGAATTCGGTTGGTATAACCTTGGGCAAGCCTATAATATTGGTAAGCAAAAGCTGATTGACCGTCTCTATCTAATGTTTAAGAGTAATAACAACAAGCAGATTGACCAATTAATTAAACTGCTCTTCAAAAAAATTCATAAGTGGAATACTCAACCAAAGTCTAAGTTCAAAAACCCGATTGATACTATGACTGATTATTTTATTGAAAAAATTGGACCACATTTTCTAAAAAGACTAATTTTCAAACATAGTACTTCCTATGGTCGAAAGCAGCAGGCTAGCTCAGCCAGGCATAAACGCTTGACGGGAAGTTTGAATTCAACTGTCTCTGAATATATAAACAAATATTTGATTAGTAGTCCTGCAGAACTTAATAATAGTACTTTCATTTTTGGGCATACGCATGAACCCGAGAATGATTTGTTTGTTTCTCCTGATGGGCAGTCTACTTACCGTCTATGTAATCCTGGTGGTTGGGTAGTTGATAGATTGGATGAAAACAAAAACTTTATTATTCCAGCTATTGCCCCGCTATATATCGATGAAGAAGCTAATGTCATTCAATTAGAATTTACAAAAAAGCATTATTCATACCTTAGAGAATTACTTGATACCGATTCAGCATTCATTAAACTAAAAGAAGAACAATTATCTAAATAACTTGTTTGCATCGGAAAAGCTTTGTGTTAGAAAGAAAACTACTGATCAAAACTATTTATTTAAGCTTTTTCTCAAGTAAGAATTTGTATTTAGCATTTTGGAGTATAAGTTAGTTATCAATATTTGCTTAATGGATCTGTCACTAGTTTGTTTATGAAGACTGAGAACTTATATCCATAAATCAAAAGAAACTATACAAGCAAATTAATGACAAAGAAACAAAGATGAATATGTGTATATAAAGAGATTTTTCAATTTACTTTCCTTTACTTCTCAATTTCTCTTGAAAATAAATCGTTCTTTCTGACTTGATTGAGGAAAGAGCTTCAGACTTTTGAAACTCTTCTAGTTGTTCATTTGTTAATTTATTTCTTTGCCCGCTTTGGATATTTAACTTCTTGTTTATATCTCTGCTGATTTGAGCTTGAATCCAAGCAAAGTTTGTACTTCGATAATTAAAATCTCTATTGTAATACTGTTTGCCTGATAGGCCTATATTTTTTAAGATATCAGTAGTAATACTCTTCGCTAATTCATTCAGATTATTTTTATTTGAAATTCTTTTAGCTTGAGGATCTATTCTTCTACTCTTAGTTTTTGTGGTAATGGTAACGTCTAACTTATAGCCAAGTTGCAAAAACAATTTTTTCTTCTCTTCTTCGCTTAAGCTATCTATAGCTTCCTTGACAGATGTTACTTTGTCATCATTAAAAAATTGAGACTCAACATTTACAGTTTTATCACCTGTTTCGTTAATTCTTGCTATTTGACTTTTCGTTTCCTTCTCTTCATTTTCATTACTTTCATTTATAAAAGAATCTTCGCTACCAATAGTTTGTGTATTTGTTCCAGAAACTTTTAATAATTCTTGTAAAAATTCTTCGTCATCACTATCAAAAAGTTTAAATTCTTCGAATCTTTTGATTTGATTTAAACCTAAGTGCGAAACAACATAAGAATATTTTGTACTTCCATTGTTTCTAATGACCCTTCCTATAAACTGGATATAGGGGTTCAAGCTCGCAAATGGCCTGAATATGGCAGCTACTCCAAGTCTATTATGATCAAATCCTTCTCCAATCATTCCAACATGAATAATTACATCGATTTTCTCTTTTTTTAACTTTTTAAGCACTTCAGTATTAGTACTTTTGTCTTCAGAACTCACAATACCAACTCTTAAGTTCAATTTTTCAAAAGCCAATTTCACAAACTCTCTTGCATGGCGGATAGACATTGCGACTGCAATGATTTGGTGAAATTCATTAGGAAAATTCGTTCTTAATGAAATAAGTTTGGATTTTGCTAGTGAAGCGATAGAATCACAACAATCTTGAGAAAACGCTATTCCTTTTCTGAACCATGCGTTCTCCTTCATCTTCATGATCTCGTTCAACGAATACTTAGTATTATTTTGATCTAAAAAACTGAGTTCAATCTGATCTGGTGAAATACTTTGAGCTTTGATATTTCTTATGTATTTTGATTGAATAGCTCTTTTAAATGAAAAACTATAGATTTTCTCACCTTCAACCTTACTATTGTCAGACCGAAAGGGTGTTGCAGTCAAACTGATAATTTTGCAATCACTGAAAAAAGCAATGATTTCTTGGTAAGTTTTTGCATTTTGATGATGTGCTTCATCTATTATTATTAAATCGAAAATATCCTTGCGATCTTTAAACCATTTCTCTATATCACCGAATTGATGATAATTAGAGACAATAATTTGGTAATTATCAATATCTGAATAATTACCATTACTATCTAATTTCAATACATGAAGTTCTAATTCAGCTAAGGTAGCAGCAGGAAAAATTTCAAACTTTTCATAAACATTTTTGTTTGGATTATTGATGATGTCTAAGTCATCTTTAAGCTGCTCTGACAAAGTTAAATTAGGAGTTATTATCAAAACCTTTTTCTTTGCTAATTGAAAAGGAATAATAGAGATTAAAGCAGACTTACCAGTTCCGGTAGGTAATTGAATTAGAACATGTTTATTAGCAGAACTTGAAGAAAAGTGAGATTTTAGAGCAGCATATGCCTCGATTTGACAATCTCTTAGTTTGGATTCATTGATTTTTTGATTAAAAACATCACTCATAATTTCTTACAACCCCTCAACTGCATTAAACAAACGAAAGTTTTAATAATTTTATCATTGGAGTCAGAGAAGAAAGCTTCTAGAGAGATGGATCAAAAATGACTCCTCTCTTAAGCTTTTCAAAACAAGTATTTCACCAATAGCAAACAGCTAAGGAAAAATGAAGTTGATTACTCATCAAAAATCTTTCTCTGCATACAAAAATTTAGATACTAAAATGCAATTTACAATGTAGTTAATGCTTGAATTTCTTTACTCATTAATTCATCAACTTGTCCAACGGCCTCAGTTCCGCATAAATCAATCAAAATAAGCCTATTGGAACGCATTCTCAGTCTTATTCTTCTTAATTCTCTTTCTATTTGTCTTACTCTGACTTGCGATAAAAACTGACTAGCCGGACTTTGAATTTCTAAGGCTGCAACTGCTTCTCTTTGAGCATCTTCCATTTCATTTTGCGCAAGGACTTCATCCACTTTTTCTTGTTTGTATAAATGAAATTGATTTCTCAGACGTTCTGCAACTTGATCAATCATCATAAACATTATGACCATTTCAGTTTGACTGAGTTGCATACGATCGCCATTTTTCTTGGCTTTTCCATTGATCAAATCGCTGGCAAGTCCTGCACCCAAATAACTAGCCATACCAGATGTATCAGCTGGAGCAACTGCTTGCAGAGCATAAAATGGCAAGAAAATTGCGGTATTCAGAATTTGACTTAAAACCTGATTTTTCTTTTTATTTTGATCATCAGGCGTTAGCTTCTCAACAATGAAATGAATGGTTTTATTTCTTTCTAAAGTTGCTCTCCACAAAATTGTTAGCTGTTCCTGTTCAGCTCGGCTGAGAGCCAAATCAACTTTTACCATATCTTCTTGGCTTAGCTCTAATGAGGGCTGAATAAAGTTTATAGTGTCAATTATTTCCTTTTTATTCTTCTTATTTCCCTTAGTTATTTGATTAAGTTCATCTTCGTCTTTCTGATCTTCCGTGGATAGCTTTGCTTTTGTATTTTCATTAGCATTAGAAGAATTTTGTTCATTAATAGTTTCGGCTTTCTCTTCAGGCGATTGTTTACTAACTATTTCTTCATTGTCATTAAAATATTCTCCTTTTGATGCTTTGGCTGAAGAGTTGGTATCTGATACGGCCTGAGAGTTGTTTTGAGGCTTAACTTCATCTTGAGCGTATTCACTATCAGGCGGATCTTGTTTTTGAAATGTTTGATCCGAATTTAGATTAGAAGTTGTATTAGAACTATTGACATTTTCTTCTGTCGCTTTTATTTCTTTTTCAGCAATTACATTATTATTCTTCTTATTAGAGGCTTTCTTTGAGCTTTGGGAAGTTTGTTTGCTAAATGTTGCTTTCTTCTCATTCTCAACGGGAGCATAAGCATCTTCTATTGTTATGGAATTTTTTTGTTTGGAATTTTTGATTTGCGATTCATTGCTCTTAGAGTTTTTCTGCGAGGATGATGCGCTTTGACTGCTATTAGTTCTTATGGGAAGAGCTAGTTTTTGTTTTGCTTGCTTATTGTTTGTTTGATTTGTTTCTTTGGTTGTTTTTTTTCCTTCATATAAAGATTCAACTGGATTTTCTTTTTTTGAGAATTTTTTAAGCATTTTATCGACTTGATTGTCCATAAAAGTTTTGCCGATTAAAATATCATCTTGATTTTTCGGTTCAGCTAAAGCTGCTGCAAAAGGCAAAATATTGCTAATTCCTAAAATTACAATTAAAAGATATGACTTCAATAATTTAGAAAAACCGCTCGTTTTAATGTGGCCTTCTTTATTTTGGGCTTGATTGCATAAACATGAATTGCTTGAGCTGATGGGTAAATTGCTTTTGGAAGAATTTCTGTCTGTCATGTATTCAAGTATGATTGTGAAGCAAATGTAAAAATGATAATAGCTTAATTATCACAATCCTTGTGTAAACGCTGTGTATGAACAATATTTATAAACACTGTTTGTAAAGGAGAAGTAATAGGAGATTGGGTTTGTGCTAATTTGTAAAAAAAACGTTTTTTTGATAACGCTTATTTCACTTAGAATTTCACTTAGAGATTAGGACATGAGATAAGATATGACACTTAAGATATATCTCGACTATGCTTAGAACTTTTTTTCATTCAAAAATACATAGAGCAACGATTACTTCAACCGATTTGGATTATGAAGGCAGTATAACAATTGATATTGATTTGCTAAAAGCTTCTAGAATATTGCCTTATGAGCAAGTTCATGTTCTGGATATTAATAATGGGAATAGATTTGTCACTTATACTATTCCTGGCGAAGCGGGAAGCGGAACAATTCAAGTTAATGGAGCTGCGGCTCATCTTTGCAAACCCGGTGATTTAATCATAATTTTGAACTATTGCCAACTCAATGATGAAGAGATAAAAGATTTTAAGCAATTGAAAATACAAGTTGACCAAAACAATAGAGTAATAAATTCTATTGAAGATGGAGGAATATTATGAGCCCAGTCATTGATGAAATCGATTCAAGTTTAGATCCAAGCTATGACTTGACTACAATTAAAGTAAATTTAAAATATCCAAAAAATAATTATGTTTTGAATGTTTTAGATTTATGTCCTTACTCATTGAAAGCCAAACTTGCTTTTGAATATAAATTATTAGTTTGTCGAGATATCGAATATTGGGTTAGCAATTGGAACCCTCAAGCTATTGGTAATTTTTGCAAACTTGAATCAAGGCATGGCTTCAATAAATTTCCTCAACTCAAAATTCAACATCAACAAAGCTCAGAACAAGTTTGGGTGAATGATTCAACCGAAATTCTTAAAACACTCGATGCTACTTTTTTAGAGAATTCTTTATTTCATGAAAAAAATCCAGCCCTGAGTTTTGAAATAAGTCTTTTAGAGGATTGGATTGATGAGTCTTTTAAAATCCCTTTTTTCTGTTTGCAATTTCTCAACAAAGTTAATTTGGATAAATCGGTAATGAAATGGACAGCCCGCGAAGATGGATTAATTGATAATTTAAAATTGAAATTATATGTTCAAGAAAATATCAATTATCTCCTTTCTAATTTTCCAAACAAAGATTTAGCTTGCTCTTTTGCAAAAAAACGTTTTGAAGAAGATTTATTGCCTTTAGTTTCAGATAGACTTGATTGCTCAAATGCTCAGGGTGCCGCTTTTCTCACAGGTAATTTATTATCAGCTGCCGATTTAGGCCTTTATTCTTTCTTGAAATTATTACTAAATTTTGAAGAAGCTGGTCTGGTAAATAGAAGACCAACTCTATTGAAATTTATTGCAGCAATTGAAGGCATTCCATTAGGTGCCATTGAGGGGAATTCAAAAAGTGGTAGCAACAGACACAAAATGGTTATTGTCGGAAATGAAGCTCCTGGTCATATCAAGTCTGCAGTTGGTTCTTTACGGTGATCTAGCTTTAAATCAATAATTTCTTACAAATAATATATCCTTCAAAAGTTCAATATTTGATTTCATGTCACGCTTTGAATACTGGAATAGCTTGTTGTGCGAATGATTTCAATAGCTAATTTAAGATATGTTAGTATAAAAACTAGTTAACAGCAAGGCTATGACGACACACACAACATAAACAAACAAATAAATAAAATATGAGCAAAGTAATATTAAGACCAGCATCATTAGTCAAACAAGGTGGACTTACACTTTATGCCACTTCTTTAAAAGTTTCAGACTTACTGATTCCAAACTTTTATAGCGTTGAAACACTTGACCCAGACGACCAAGGTGACAAAGGTTATCAGCGACTTTTAAATAAAGCAAGAGCGAAAAAACTTGCTGATTATATTGTTGCAGGACAAGAAACAAAAGATGCCTTTTTGCCGACCAGTATTTTTATGGCGACACACAAAAACATTGGATTTAATCCTGCAAACAACACTATTGAAATAGACATTGATGCAATTGGACCTTTTAGCGTTGTTGACGGACAGCACCGTGTTGAAGGTTTGAAAATGGCGGCAGAAAAAGATCCAAGAGTTTTAGATTTTGAAGTTCCGGTAAACATTGCAATCAACCTTTCAAAAATTGCACAAATGTGTCATTTCCTAATAGTCAACACGACACAGAAAAGCGTAGAAAAAGGAGTTGAACAAAGAATTTATGCAAGGCTTACAAACGCACTGGAAGTTGAAGACATTCCCAACTTACCAAAATGGATTTCAAATTCAGTTCAGAAAGGCGAAGATGAAAAAGCATTGCAATATGTTGATTTCTTGAACAACGATAAAGAAAGTCCTTGGTATAACAGAATTGAAATGGCAAATGATGAAAACAAAGACACTACTGTTAACCAAAAAAGTTTTGTAAAGTCAATCAAAAAATATGTTTTAGTTGCAAATAATCCTTTGACAATTTATCCTGCTGACAAGCAGCACAAAATTTTCTTGAATTATTGGAAAGCGATTACAAATATTATTGGAACTGACGAACCAACAGTATTATTCAAATACAATGGTGTTGAATTATTCTGTAAATTTTGTGTTCCGTTTTTCAATAAAATGATAAACATTGGCGACTTTAAAGTGGCAACAATGGAACCATTATTAAATCAGGCTTTTGAAAATATGGAAGGCGACTATGCAGGTGCTGGACACACAGAATTTTGGGTGAAAGGTGGAAAAGCAAGTTTCCTAAATTCCGGAGCTTTGAATGTTATAAATACAGAAATGGTAAAAGCACTTCACAAATCAAACTTTGTAAAAGAAATTGAAATATGAAAATAGACGAATTGACTCCCAAACCCTTGGACAAAGTGCAATTCAAATTAATTGAATATAAAAACGTTCCCAAAACAAATGGCTGTTATGTTCTTACAACATTTGACAACGACATTCTTTACATAGGTTTAGCAGTTGACCTTCACAATCGCTTCAAACAACATTTAGACAATCCCGAAAAAACAAATCCAACAGCAGACGGCAAAGCAATTTGGTTTTACTACGCAACATTCGACCCTGCAAATTTACCGAAACTTGAAAGGACTTGGCTAAATCAATTCACAAATAATCACGGACGACTTCCAATTTTAAACAAAGTAAATTCACCATTAAGTTGACAATTTCAACCCCTCATTCAAGCATAGACGGAAGAAGAAGCCCCGCCTATAACAGCACATTTGCAATAGGCGGGGTATCGTGCTTCACAGACAGTTTTTGTGGTTAATCAAACCCGCATCAATATTTATGCTTCAAAATCGCCAACTTCTTGGAGCGGCAATTTTACCGAACCAGCATATAAAGCCAAAGAGTATTAATTTAGCAAAAAATAATTCTTGCTAGTTTTTTCAAAACTTTTCTACTTTGCAAATCAATTTATAAGAATCAGCTTCATTCCAAAGCATATCCAAACTCATGACCTGAACGCCTAGTACATATTTCCCCGACATAGCTTTCATGTGCAATATCATGTTAGACTTTTGTTCAATTAGTTCTCTGTTGGTTAAAGTTTCCATTTGATTATTTACTCCGACTGCTACCCTAATCATTACTATTTATGTCCAGCAACCCCAATTTAATTACCAAAATAGGTCAATTATTCATTCAGCAAATTCAGAATGATCCAATATTTTTTGTAATTAGTTCTATTGTTCTTATAACAGCATTGGCAGTTGTAGTGCAGAAAAATTTGGTTAGAGCAGGTTTTACCTTAATCGGATGTTTTGGAGCTATTGCGCTTTTGTATTTTGTGCTTGGAGCTGAATTGGTAGCCGCTTCGCAAATTTTAATATATGCAGTTGGTATTACTTTGGTTGTGATTTTTGCGATTATGCTTTTGACGGGTTCTATGGACAATGCAGAAGAACCTAAAGAAATAATTGAAAGCCAATTCCAATCTTTCTTTAGACCTTTAGCAACTTTTCTTATTCCATTTTCCCTTTTCTTGACTATGGCCATTTCTTTTATTGGTTTGGCTTATTACCCACCATTTAGACTGAGAGTAAAAGATTTTGTAGGTTATGCTCAAATTCAAAAAGATTATCTTGGAGCGACTTCAAATCCTTCAATTGTTGAAATTGGGAATAGGATGTTATCTGAGCAACTTTTACCTTTTGAATTAATTTCTATTCTTTTACTTATTGCTTTTGTGGCCTCAATTGCAATAGCCAGAAAAACAGAAGTGAAATCAGCAGCAGCAGTGGCTTAGTTCATCTATTAGGTTCTTATACAATTGATTGAAAACATGACTTCGTTTGATTCTTTTTGATTCCTTTTAAATTTGTAATTAACAGTACGCTAACGCAAAACTTAATATATATTCACGACAATACCTTATAAAGAAATCAATTACTTGATAAATTGAGTGGAAGATACGAATGCTTATACAAAAGGATTAATGACTTCCATGAAAAAAAATAAAAACCCAAATTTTCAAATAGCTCTTTTAACTCTTTCTTTTACAACAATGTTTCTAAGTTTTGCTCCAGTTGCAAGAGCTAATAACGATTTGCAAACTGAGCCAATTGGCAATATTGTTTCTGGTGAAGTAGTTTCTATTCAATCAGGTGCATCTTCCTCTGGGACTGTAGATCGCGGTATCAATTCATCATCTGCCAGAGTTGGTGATAGGGGATATATAACTTTAAGTCAAGGTTTAAATAGTATTCCTGCTGGTACAAGAGTTGAGTTTACCGTTTCACGAGTTAGTCCAGCGCGCAGAGGGTTTAATAAACCAGGAGAAATTCAGCTTAAAGCCGTTCAACTTACCTATCCTGATGGAAAATCTGGTGTGATTTCAGGCGATGCTTATGTTGTTAATTCTGATGCAGATGGAACAATTATCAAAGGAACTACAACTGGTAAAAGAGTTGGAAAAGTAGCTGCGAATACTGCTGTAGGTGCTGGCGTAGGAGCACTTGGAGGCTTGGTTGGTGGAGCTGTCTCTGGTGGAAGGCTAGGAAAGGGAGCTGCTATTGGTGCAGGTATTGGAGCTGCTTCAGGAGTTGTTGCTTCTGGCTTTGATAAAGGAAAAGATGTAAACATTAATTCCGGGGAAAAAATGACTTTAAGGTTCACAAAGTCAGCACAGATCTCAGTTAAATAATTTTATAAAATAAATAATCGCTAAATAAAATTTTAAGTAAATTTTGCCTTGCCTAAGAGATATAACTTATTCTCTTCTGGTAAGGCTTTTTCTTTTGTAACTTGTCTAAGTATGAATCGTTGGATAGTTCTACTAGTCTTCTATACTCTTATGAAGTACTAACTCAATCCTTTGGTTATTGGATTGTATTCAAACTTCTAAGTGTAAATATTTTACAAGTATTCTGAATTGAATCCCACTCCTCTCAATCAAGTTTTAATGCTAATAATCAAAAAAATTATTTTATGCTTTCCAAAATAAATAGAGCATAAGGACTCAAAATATTAGGTATAAATGGTAAAAGCTTTTTCTCATCATCATAAAAGAATTTTTGAATTACTTTAAATTGATGATCTCTACAAAATTTTTCAAAATCAGAAATTGTAACCAAGTGAATATTAGGTGTGTCATACCACTCATAGGGTAGGTCTTTACTTTTTGGCATAGTACCTAAAAAGAATAACTGACCACGAATAATATAATGTCCAAAATTGGGAAAGCTTACTATTACTTTTTTGCCAACTCTCACGGCTTCTTTCATGACTAGCAATGGATTATAAGTAGCTTGAAGAGTTTTGTTGAGAATAACATAATCAAATGAATAGTCTTTATACTCAGCTAATCCATCATCGATATCGTATTGAATAACACTAATACCTTTTGCAACAGCTTCTCCAACTCTTGTGCTTTCGATTTCAATACCTTGACCTAATACTTGCTTTGTTTCTAATAACTTCAATAGAGTACCATCAGCGCAGCCAAGATCTAATACTCTTGAATTTCCAGGTATTAAATCTAAAATTATTTGATGATCTATTCTTACTTTATTTATTTCTCTAACCTCATTTATTTAACTAAAAATATTCATGACACATAAATATTTATTTTTGAGTTCCTCAATTTGAGTATACAGAAAGGCACTCATTCGAATCTGACAATGAAATTTCAATCATTTTAATTTTTTCACTATCATTTTTATTGAGTACGTTCATTGAGTATGGATTGAATCACCATTATTTGCCCATGCTCCCAGCGAACTAATTCTGAAATTTCAACTAAGCGCCAAGCAATAATACTTATAAACAAACCAAAGAAAAGCGCAATGCTACAAATAGCCAAAGAAGCAATCCAAGATAATGAAAAGAAATTGATTGTTGCAAATGGAATAGCTAAGGCAAATATAGGAGCGGCAACCGCAAACCATCTAAAAACTTCTTTATCTTTATTTAGATGAGAATGATTTTGATTTGCGTACTTCACCATACTATTGCGAAATTCACGGTTAGAATTAGGAGCTTGACCCATAGATTGATTGGGTGGCTCAAATAAATTCTCTCTATTATCTGCATATGCTCTTTCGGGTTTGCCAAATCCAAAGAAATTTTGATTAGTATTCTGATTATTAGAAGCTGTATTCAAACCTCTTTTAGCAGAAGCTCTTCTAGTCTGGCCTGGCTCAAAAGAAAAAGCTGATGATGGCTGCAAAGAAATTTCTGAATTTGTTTCTGTGTAATGATTTTTGTGATTCTTTCGCTCATCATATCTAGGCCTTGCTGGTGGATAATCCATTACAACTTGCTGATATTGATTTGATTGTCTCGCATTATGAATATTGTTGTGAATATTGAGATTGTGTCCATCTAGATGTTGATCGTTTAAACCATATTGCTCATAATCCTGGTTTGCTCGTCTATATGGAGCAGAAGCAAGTCTATGTCCCTGAGCCTGTTGTTGATAGTGAATATCTTGATCTTGATAGGGATTTATTAAATCATCAGAATTATTTAAATTATTACTCCAATTTAATTGTGATTGCCTGTTTGGATGATTATTCTGTTGAATATTTGACTGGGTATTTGATTGAGCAGTTAATAAAGCTTTTTGCTCAGTTTGATAGTTAGTCTGATAATTTTCTTCTTCTTGAGAATAGGAGGCCTGAACATATGGATTATAAGCTTGCTTATTTCTATTTTCCAGAGTTCCAAGTGGAGATTTATGACTATCCATAAAACTCAAATCATGTTTTGGAAAAGTTTTAATAGGTTCAGGTTGCTTATTATGTGAAATATTTTGCTGATTAATGGGCTGCTTTATGTTTTGTGACTCAGACAATTGAGCAGCATTTCTAACTGGTTTTTGTGACAAATATTCAGCCAAACTGCTATTCAAAATATTATTAGGCTGACTTTGATTATTAAAGACTTGATTATTGAGTTCAGGACTTGCTACTTGATCCGATAATCCAAAATGACGTTTCTCAGTAAAAACAGACGTTTCCTTGCTCAGAAAACCTCCATTGGTAGAAGTTTGAATACTCTTCTCACTTTTTTCAACATAGTGAGTATTAATTGGAATGGAATACTGATAAGTTGGTTTTACGATCTGATTTGAAGGTATTTCAATTGGTTGAAAAGAAAGCCCATTATTTTGGTTGTTTTTTATTGGGCTATTATCGATTGGAGCTGGTAAATTCGCTTCTGGGTTTTGATAATTAGATTGAAAATTATTTGGATTTATTGATCTATCCATGAAAGACTGTGCATCATAGTTTGGTTTGGTATAGCTTTGCGAATTAAGCTGTGAATTAATTTGAGCATCAACACGTGAGTCAAATTGAGGTCTGGGTCTATTATGCAAATTAGAATTTAAATTGCTAGACAACTCATCTAACCTTGCCAACAACTCCTCAGTGCGGCTAGACAAATTCCTTAAATCTTCTTCTTGATTAGGATCAATATACAAATTTTGTGGTGAATTGTTAGGCAATTTCTTTAAGTATTATCAATTTTAGTGTATTGCTGAGAAAAAATTTGAAACAAAATCTGAAGGGAATCAATAATCTCCCGAATCAAATTTAGTGATTGATCTCATGTTTCCGTTCTCCTTCCGATTCAGATTAATAAGAATCTCTTCAATTGTGATCTTTATTAATCTTCCATTTGTTTGTGCTAGCTTTAGTTTGCTCTATTAATGAGCTAAAGCTTCAACATCAGACCACAAAAATAAGCCTCCATCAATTTCTATAATTTGCCCCGTTACATAATCTCCCCCAGAACCTGCTAACCACAATGTACATTCAGCAATGTCTTTGGGATCAGCCGCTCTTCCAAGCTTGGTTTCTGACAATTTACCTAAATCAAATTTAGATGTCATATCAGTTTTGACTAAACCTGGTGCAATAGCATTGACTCTTATAAAGGGCATTAGTTCCCTAGCTTTGATCTTTGTATAACTGATTAAAGCTGATTTGGCCGCTGCATAATTTGCTTGACCTGCATTTCCATGAACGCCTACAGTGCTTGTAATATTAATAATCTTGCCAGATTTCTGGCTTGTCATATGGGT
>DUDU01000053.1 GCA_005110395.1 Candidatus Melainabacteria bacterium
GAAGAGTATCACTATATCTCTAAAAAGTTTGTCTCCTAAATCGGATCAACATCATGGTGTTGATGGACAAATATCTAAACTTCCCTCTACTACTCTTCCTTTAACTAAATTAGTCCAATCAGGTAATTGCAATTGCTTTTCCAATTGAATCCTTATGTCATCAATAAAAGCATGATCAGTAAGTTTTATAGAAGGAGTTAAGCCAGGAGCTTGAGTAGTTTCTAATTGAATACCAGCAACTAAGCCTTCCAATTCTAGAGTAAAAGGTGATACGGATGATTCCTCTTTTCTCTTCAAAGGAATAAATTGCGTGAGTCTACTAATAGTAGATATTTCTCTGACTGAGGTTAAACCCATAAATCTAAATGAATCCTTCTGAATCTTGCAAAAACGAAGAAGGTATTAGATTACTCTTTTTAATAGCTTGTTTGTGAGCTTATAGTAAACATTTAAACAAACTTTAGTATTTGGAGGTTGAACGACAATATGAATATTTAGAAATCAACAATCTTTGCGACCTTCCAAAGCTCTCGCTAATGTTAATTCATCAGTTTGTTCAATATCAGATCCAACCGAAAGCCCAAAAGCCAGCCTAGTTATTTTTGACACAAAAGGTTTAAGCAATCTAGTCAAATACAAAGTAGTAGCTTCCCCTTCGGTCGATGGACTAAGCGCCAAAATAATTTCCTGAACATCTGAATATTTTGCTAATCTTTGAACCAATTGTGAAATTTTCAGATTATCTGGTCCAATTCCATCCATCGGCGAAATGAGCCCATGCAAGACATGGAACAAACCTTTGTATTCTAAAGTACGCTCCAGAGCAGCCAAATCTCTGGCTGAAGAAACAACACAAATAGTTTTTTTATCTCTTTTTTCATTGGTACAAATTGCGCACAAACTGCCACCAGTACTAAAGTTGAAACAATCTGGACAATAATGAATATCTTTACCTGCTCTCAAAACAATGTCAGAGAATTTATGAATATCTGATTTATCCCAACTCAAGAGTTGAAAAGCCATTCTTTGAGCTGATTTTGCTCCCACACCTGGAAATCTACGAAATTGCTCTATTAGCTCTGTTAGTGGCAAAACATAATCCATTACCATTCACACCCGCTTAATCTGGCTAAAGTTGGTAAATCCTTCACTCCCTCTTTTTTGAGTCCAATTTTTGAACCAAAATACCAAGTTGGATAAACTTTTACTCCTCTAAATGGGCAGGTAAAAGCATTTTTCTTACAATCAACATATTTCAATTCACTAAAATCTTCGCCAAAATAAGCTCTTTGATCTTTACAAGCAGCGCAATCATCAACTGAAAAAAGGGTCACATCTTTCTGTTTCATGCAAGCGACCAAAGCTTTTCTTTTTACTCTAATCTCCTCTTTCAGTCTTGCCATTTCAGCTTCATCATATTTTTGTTTGTCCGCTAACTGTTTCGCTTTAACTTCCATTTGCTCCAAAAAAGTTGCTGAGACTGGAGCTGATGTATCTTCTTCTGCTTCCCATTCACTTTTTATAACTTCAGCTTTTGAATCTTGGCTATGAATAATAGCTAATGAGCTGAGTAATAAACCCATGATGAGGAATAAACCAAATATGTATTTAAGCTGAAAATATTGAAAATGCTTTGAATAGTTTAGAGACTTGAAAAATTTCATATTAAAAACTCAATTTAAAAACTAAGAGAAATTGTGGAAAGTAATATATTAAATGGCATGAGAAATAAATTTATCTAACTGAATCGTCACTTAACAAAATAACTCTTCAGCCTTTATGAAATACAGATAAATTAGAATGAAAATAGACAAATTAGACTTATTTTGGATTAATTTTAAAACTTTTTTAACTAGGCCAATTACTTTTTTGATTTGTGCGCCAATTCTAATGGCCTTGATTGGACTTTTCTTTTTTCGTTTCCAACCAACGGATCCAGATCTCTGGTGGCATTTACAAGTTGGGAAAGACATTTTTAAACACGGCCTTCAATTCATTATACAGAGTGGGGATTTATACAGTTACACACGTGGTGGCTATCAATGGGTCGATCATGAATGGCTCTACAACTGCGGAGTTTTTTTACTTTATGCCTTTGGTCTTAGAGATTTTTATTGGTTGTCAATTGCTTTTGGATTAATTACTTTTTTTAGCTTCTATTACATTTTGGCTAATTCAATAAATCAAAGAAGATTAGATGAAGGTCAAATTGCGCTTTGGTTGAGCTTATTAATTACTCTTTTAGCAGCGCTACCATATATTGGCATTAGAGCTCAAACCATATCTAATCTTGGATTAAGCCTCTTATTAGGGGCTTTTGTCTTTAAATGGAATTGGGAAAAAGATAAATTTGTTTGGCTAAAATTACCGCTCTTGTTTTTGCTTTGGGCAAATCTTCATGGCTCGGTAATTATTGGGCTTTTTATTTTATTTATAGACTTCATTAACAGTCTAATAAAAAAAAGAATTCCTGATAAATCTATAAAATACAAATTTGCACTTCTCATTTTGTGTACTTGCCTAACCCTAGTCAATCCATATGGAGTAAGAGTTTATGAAGAAGCATTAAGAGTTTTTATAGACCAAGACTCCCACTTTTGGATTGATGAATGGCGAGCTCTGAATTTCAACAAAGAAAATACTTATTTGTTGATCTTATATTTGATTAGCTTTATTGCGCTTTTGCTAAATCAAATCAATATTAGCTCCAATAAAATCAATAATCACCTGAATAAGTCGAACCGTAAAGATATTTCTTTTAAAAGTCTAAATGTTGTTCTCAGCTTGATTTTCTTAATCATGGCAATAAAGAGCGTCAGGCATATTCCACTTTTTCTGATTGTGAACGGGCCGATCTATTGCACTCTCTGGGAAGCATTTTTCAAAAAGCTCAGATATAAATTAAGCTCACTTGCATTCAAGTTTTTGCTTACATTTCTGATTTTCATTTATGGGATTTCTTTTTCCTTTATGGCTTCACAAGCTTCTGGTTGGGTAGCAGGCAATAAAGCCAATAGCGAAAAAACGTTGCAGCATTACCCTCAGAAAGCAATTGACTTTATTCTTTCAAAGGCAGAATTAAGAAATAAAAACATTTTTGCAACCGAATATACTTGGGGCAATTTCATACCATGGTATTCGGGGAGCAAGTATTCAGAAAGTAAGTATTCTGCTCAAAAGTATTCAAACACCAATCACACAGACAACAAATACGCAGACAAGAAAATCAAAAAGGAAAAAATCAAAAAAGAAAAAATAAAAGTATTTATTGATGGAAGAATGCCAAGCTGGGGAATTCGATTACCTTGGGAAAAACAAATAGCAAGCGAATCTGTAAATGATATTAATTTCTGCAAGCTCAATTCTGAGAAAGAATCTTCAGAGCAAAAGCATTTTTTGAATGTAAGAACAATCAATACCAAGCAAATAAATAACTTCCCACAACAGACAATTTTGCATGAATATAAACAAATACTATTTACAGAATCAGGTTACGAAAAGCTCATAGCTAAATACAAAATTGAATTAATATTGGCAAAAAAATCAAATTTCAAAAATCAACACTCTGAAGATTTTAAGAAAAACTGGAAAAAAATCTATGAAGACGATTTATCAGTTTTGTTCAAAAAGCTAGAAGAATAAACAGCCACAAATACGAAAGAACAAAAACGAAACAATAACTTTGAAGCTAAATGAGGTAAATTAAAGTTATAACCAAAAAATCACCCAGTTCAAAATAGAAGGAATTAATCATGTCAGACAGAAACTCAAAAGATTCATTATTAAAGGGACTTTTAATTGGATTAGTTTCAGGAGCAATTTTTACACTTCTTTCTACACCAAAAAGCGGTAAAGAACTTAGAGGAGATTTAAAGGAATCAGCTGAAGAATTACCTAAAGAATTCCAAAGCGTACTAACAGACATTAAGGCTTTTTATGCAAAATCACAAGACTTGTTAAGTGCAATTGCCGAAACCCAATACACTAAAGTCAAGGAAGCTGTAGTCGAAACAAAAAAAGTCATAGACGAAAAACTTAAAGAAAATAAAGATATTAATTAAAGTAGCGAAAACACTTAAAAGCTTTCAGCAATTTTTTATAACTTGAAAATTTAAATAAGAATGAATATTGATGTAATTAATATTATTGCAGTTGTCTCTCTCTCGTTGCTAGGAGTCAGCTTATTAATTTTGGTAGTTTCACTCATCCCCCTTATCAATCAAGGTGTGCGAACTTTGGTTACAGTTGATGAGATTGCCAAATTAGTAAAAGAAAAAATAATTCCTAATTTGGCAGATATTTCCGAGGTTTTGGGTAAGACTAATAATTTAGTTAAACAAGGTGAAACCCTAACTAATAAAGTTAGTCAATCTGCAGGAGCTCTTATTCAAGGAATTAAAGCAGGTTTAGGGTCTTATCTTGATAGGAATTCAAAATCTAGGTAAATATAAAGTTAGATAATAATTTATGTTAAATCTTTGAATTAAATTTCAAATTCAGGCATGAATAGCATTTCCAAATATGTTGCGAAATATTATGCTTTAAGTAATTAAATTCACAGATCAGCATATTTTCAAGTCAAACTAAAAATTATTTTCAATAATGAAAGGATTACTGAATGAGTAAAAATGATGAATCAGGAAATTTCTTGGGAGGTTTAGTCTTGGGAGCCGCTATTGGAGCGACACTTGCAGCCTTAGCAACCCCTCTCAATGGAGAAGAAGCCCGCAAAGAATTACATGAGCAATATGATTCGACTCTTGATAAGGCTGAGAATCTCAAACACAAAGCTAAAAAATCTCTCAAGGAATTTAAATCACTTACAAAAGAAAAAGTAAGCGAATTAAGTAAAAACCTCAAAGAAAGAGCCTCTATAATTGCTGATAAACTAGAAAATCTAACAAGCCAAGGAGCTGGTGTTTTAATTGAAGATGAAATTATTTAACTTCGCACTTTTAGATTTTTTAAAGGTATGTCTTTTGTTTTGCTTAATTCTGCCATCCCAAGCAGAAGATGTAGTACGATTCCAATCAAATTCAAGCTCATTATTAGAAGGCACCATTCTTGAGCTAATTGTAGAAAAAGGAGTGGAAGCCTCATCTAGCCGAAATGGAGATACATTTGTTTCTAGAGTTTCAAAGACTGTTTATGATGAAAGCGGAAAAAGCTTATTGATTCCAAAGGGCAGTTGGGTAACAGGCAGAGTAGTCAATGTACAATCACCGGGCAGACTGAGCAAGGCTGGTAAACTGTCGCTCGATCTCGAATCACTTACAACTTTAACGGGAGAATCAATACCGCTAAATGCAACTTTATTCTTTGAAAGAGGAAGAATAAATGAAGAAGGAATATTAGACCCACAAACGAGTTTCAGAACCAAAGCTTTAGAACCAACAAAAAAATTGCTCGGCTCAAATGGAGGACAAATAGCTGCAATTGCAACACTTGGCATCCCAGTAGCAGCAACTCTAATAGGAGGCTCAGCTTTTGCAGCGGTTTCAAAAGGAGATAATATTGGTCTTTTACCTACTCAAAGTTTCAAAATCCAACTCAAAGACAATAGTGCAATCATTAAAGAATGAAATTAGATAATGAGCCCTATCAAAACGAGAAAAGAGAAATCAAAGTCATAAAAAGCTTAATTCGAAAAGTTTAATACTCATTTTGAAAAAATTATCAGCAATTTTCAGATCATTACTCATTTCAATTGCAAGCTCTTTCTTAATTGGCTTTCTTCCTCTTTCTCCCTTGTTTGCTATTTTGTCAGGCTCACTAGGAGCTTTTTTCTATCATACATTCTCAATTCTTCCGCAAGAAAAGCAAACCAAAGTTTCACAAAATACAAAAGAAAAAGAGCTATCGTCCACACTAACAAATAAGCTGCAGGAGAGCCATTTCATTTTATTTTCCTCAATCAGTTCAATTGTAAATGGCTTACTTATTGGTTATATTTTCACACTGTTTTTTTATTTAAATCTCGGTAAACCACCAGAAGACTCATGGTTAGAATTTGAATTTGTTGAAAATCTATTGAGAAATACTCCAGGTTTTCGAATAAAGTTTTTCTTCATATCAGCATTTATTGCTGGGTTTATGAATTATCTTGGGACTTTTATAATTTTCCGGTTTGGAATTGGTCTATCAAAGCCAGCAGATACTGAATTGCTGGACAAACTAAAAGACTCTGATTTTAATAAATACCTAGAAGACGATACCTAGAAAATAATACTTTTAAGAAGAACATTTACAACTAAATAAACTTTAAGGATATTCAAATGTAATCGATTTAAGATTTGGACAGCGTTTGTGATAGTAAGCAGGAATATTTGATTTATCACGAAAAAGCTTGATCTCAACTTCTTTGATACCTTTCTCTTGGATAATCCTCGAATACAAAGTTTCTAAAAAAGCTTCTACTGATACAAAACTTTGAGCATTAATAGTTTGATCAGCAATTTGATAAATACTTTCCCAGTCATAAACCAAAAGGGTATTATCTGAATCAATCAAAAATCTCAATTCCAAATCAATCGCACGGGGAATATTGAGTTCAGCCTGATCCATGCTGGATTTAAATGGCAAATCTTCTAATTTGAGATTAATATACAAAGTTTTTTATTCTGAGTTTTACTTTGTAATTTTGTCAGACTAAGAATTAAAAAAATAAATTTAAAAAGTAATTTGAAAAAGAAAAAATTGATTTGCTTAGTCTTAAATTCACTCATCTTTCGCAAGTCGCATGATTTTATTTAGTTTCCGAAACAAGTTCGGAATGACTAAGAAAACTTAATCTTGTCATCCTGAGCTTGTCTCAGGAACTACCTCAGCAAACAGGATAATAATTTCTGCGTAAGGTGAGTTAAATACAATGGGCCTGACAAATATTTAGTATTGAAATTTTTACACTAAAGAATTCAATCAAATATTAAAATAGGAGGCTTCAATAAGTTTTACGAAAGATAGATAAATATATGTCCACAAAAGTCCCAATTACAGTTGCAAAAGGCGATGGAATCGGTCCAGAAATCATGGATGCAACCATGCACATTATCATGGAAGCTGGCGCTCAGCTCGCTCCTGAATTTATTGATATTGGTGAAAAAGTTTATTTAGCTGGAAACAGTGCAGGAATCGAAGAAAAGTCCTGGGAATCACTTAGACGCACAAAAGTTTTTCTTAAAGCTCCAATTACAACCCCTCAAGGTGGTGGATACAAAAGTTTAAATGTAACTACTCGTAAAGCACTTGGTTTATATGCCAATGTCAGACCTTGTATTTCCTATCATCCATTCGTACAAACCAAGCACCCAAAGATGGATTTGGTAATTGTACGTGAAAACGAAGAAGATCTTTATGCTGGAATTGAGCATCAACAAACACCAGAAGTTATTCAGTGTCTTAAGCTCATCAGCAGGCCTGGTTGCGAAAAAATTGTGCGTTATGGTTTTGAATATGCAGTCCGCAATAAGCGCAAAAAGGTAACTTGTTTTACCAAAGACAACATCATGAAAATGACAGATGGGCTTTTCCACAAGGTCTTCGATGAAATTGGTGAAGAATATCCTGATCTTGAAAAAGAGCATTGGATCATTGATATCGGTATGGCAAAAATGGCTGATACTCCTGAAATCTTTGATGTAATCATTATGCCAAATCTTTATGGAGATATTGCTTCAGATGTAGCCGCTCAAATTGCAGGTAGCGTTGGCTTGGCTGGATCATCAAATATTGGCGAACAATGTTCAATGTTTGAAGCAATTCATGGAAGCGCACCACGCAGAGCTGGACAAAATCTTGCTAATCCATCAGGACTTTTCTTAGGTTCTATTTTGATGCTTCAGCATATTGGACAAAATGATGTTGCGACATTGGCTCACAATGCATGGATGAAGACTTTAGAAGATGGTGTTTTCACTTATGATATTGCCAAAGGTGGCGCATCAGTTGGAACCAAAGAATTTGCCGAAGCTGTAGTTAAAAGATTAGGTCAAAAACCTAATCAGCTAAAAGCAGTTGACTATACTGGTGCTCCTTCTCAGAAAGCAATCAAGTATGTCCGTAAAGAAACAAACATCAAACGTGAATTAAACGGCGTTGATGTATTCATTTATTCAATTAAGCCAACTAATGAAATCGGACAAGCTTTAGAAAAAATTGCTGGCCCTGACTTCACACTAAAAATGCTCAGTAATAGAGGAGCTAAGGTTTATCCAGGTGGAATGGAAGAAACTTTCTGTACCGATCACTGGAGATGTCGCTTCTTGGGTAATGGCAAGACACCAACCCATGCTGATATCAGAGATCTTTTAGCTAAAGTTGAAAGTTTAGGCTTTGAATGGATTAAGCTAGAAAATCTTTATATGTTTGACGGAGTAAAAGCATACTCAATGGGTCAAGG
>DUDU01000054.1 GCA_005110395.1 Candidatus Melainabacteria bacterium
ACACTTGATAATAATTTAGAAGAAAAGGTTTCACAGACTCCTTGGCAAATGAGACGAGTTATGGAGGATATTATTCGAGATGCAGTTCTTGGAGATTCACCTAAGGCAACGGAAGATGATGACTGGCACAAAGGTGGTTTTGGGGGTGGAACCTATGCAATCGAGGATCCAAACAAAAGATCAATAGATGGCATTCTAGAAGGTGGTGACACAATAAATGGAACTGAGAATCAACCATCACCAGCTGCGAATATGCCTCCAGCAGTCACCGTTACTCCAAATACACCCCCTCTAACAAATAACGATGATGCTAGTAAAATACTTACTCTTTCTTCAAGTATGCTAACTGCAAAAGATGATGCAACAACAAAACCAGAAGAACTGACTTATACCTTGGTAAGTGATATTACTGGTGGTGAAGTCGGAAAAACCGAAAGCTCAACCTATACAAAATTAGCTACAGGCGGAACATTCACACAAAAAGAGATTGATCAAGAAAAAATTACTTTTGTTTGGAATGGAACAGAACCTCAACCAAAATTTGATTTTACCGTTTCAGATAATGCTGCAACTCCAGGTGTTAGTCAGCCGCAAGAATTCAAGGTAGCTGTAACAACAGTCGGGGGGACGCAATCTCCAAATACAACTGTGACTCCATTAAATGCAGCAATTGACGAGAGACCCAACACAAGATCGATGGATGGAGTTGGTAAGAATTTCAATGGCTACAAGGATATAAAGACTCCTTTTCCTAATCCTTTTAATAAGGATGAGTATTCAAAAATAGAAATTCAGAATAATCAGGGTGCAGTTATTGCAACTTATGAAAATAAAGAAGGTGGCAGTACTACACTTCTCGTCGGTGATGGTAAGGATGGCTTCTACTTCGATCCTGGAACCGAGGATTTTAATCCAACAGAATACAAAGTAGTTTTAACAAAAGCTAGTGATTCAACAACAACAGAAATACCTTTAGCTGGTAATACAATCACAAAAGCTGAGAGAAATATTGTTTTAAATACACCTACAGATGCTGCAGCTACAAAAACAGGTGAGAATTTAGTTTTATCGGCTAAGTTTCCAACTGGTGAAGCTAATACATTTTACAATGCAGAACAATTAGCGGGAAGCGGACTTAGTCTCAATCTTGCAATAACGGTTGGTGGTGAAGTAAAAACAATTACAGTTCCCCTTAAAGGCTTAACTGTAGCCCCCGAGGCTGAGGGCTCTACTAAATTAAATATACCAATCCCTCCAGATAAGCTAAGTAATATTAAAGGACAAATTACTAAAATAGATTTTTCTGCTTCGACGATGGAGCCTAGTGATACTACCAAAACTGCAACTATAGACAGTTTGAATATTGATTTTAGTGGTAATACTTCAATTCCGACACCAACGAATAATAATCAAAATCAAACATCAGTAGTACCAAACAATACAACTACTACAAATAATACTGTTCAATCAAGTTCTACACCTTCTTCGTCTACTGCTTCTACTATGAATCCTCCTCCAATCACAGTAGGCAATAGAACTATTACTGGTTTCGAGAGTGCTGTTATATTGCAAGCTGCTTTGAGAAACAATAAAGATTCACAAGGCAAACCTTATTATAGTGGGTTAATAACTGGCAATTGGGATGAGCCTTCAGCAAATGCTCTCAAAAAATACATCGCTGACAACACTGGCAAACCAATAGAAAAAACATTGCCAAAAGGCACGGAGAATGTTTCAGGAAAACTTATCGGAAGTTGGAGTTCTGGTGATGATGTGAAAACAGTTCAACAAACTTTGAATACAAAAGCTAATGATTTAAAAATAGCCAAACTTGCTGAAGATGGACAATTTGGACCACAAACCGAAGCGGCTATTAAAGCATTTCAGGAATATTACAATACAAAAAACACTGTCAAGCCAATTAAAATCGATGGTATTTTAGGACCTGAAACAGAATTAGCGATGAATACTCAATTCAATATGACTCTCTTTAAAACAACTTGAGTTTTAGCCTGAACAACCTTATACAAAAAGTCTCCTAAAGAAGAGAGATCTAATAAAATTGCTTTTTCTTTTCGTTGCATGCTGATACCAAGTTGCAATCAGAACCTAACCTTAATTACCTCCTAGCCTTCTTGAAAGGAGGAGCCAAGAAGAGAAGAAGTGCCAAATCTCGATCGCAGTTTGGTATAAAAATTTCAATATTTTCACCAACTCATTCAGATGTCTAATCAGTTAATCTCATTCAGGACTTTCAGGTCTATTTTTTTCTATTAACCTGTTTCTATTAACCCAAAACCACATTTCAATCCTTATGACTCAATGAAGCAATTACAAATAAGGAAATTACAACCATAGATAAAGCAGGCACACTGAGAATAGTCATATTCACATAAAAGCTCATCAAAAGACTAATGATGAAACACGAGTATATAACGCTCAACGGGGCATAAAGCAAAAATATTATTCTTTCCTTATTAGTTAATGTCTCTGAATTATTCTTTCCAGTAAATAGTGAAGCGACATAAGACCAAGCTCTGGAACGCAGATTGGGTACTTGAAAACCAAATTCAATTGCTCTGTATCCATCCATTTTGAGTAGCGGATTAAGATTAAGTCCTAAAGTCAAGAATGATGCAATGACCGTTAAATAAAGTAAATCAGAATACATCTCATGTGGAATTGATTCTGCCCAAAGTGTAATAGCGATACAACCAACTAAGGCCTGAAAAATTGGCCCAATCAACATAATCCAAACTTTTTGCGATTTGCTTTTTAGCTTATATATATCGCTAACATCTGTATAAAAAGATGGGCTGAAATATACTAAACAAAAACCCATTTCTTTAACATTGCCACCAAAACGCTTAAGCATTAATCCATGCATGATTTCATGCCCCAGCAAAACAATACTTAAAATACTTGAGAATACTAGAAAGCTGAGAATCCATGAACCTCCTAAGGCTGGCCAACCATAAAGCCTAATATTTTCAGCATACTCAACAGAAACTAATAAACCTTTAATTAGTACAAGACCAACTATTGTCTTGACTGGTAATGACCACAACCATTGCAGCTTGGGTGTTAGCTCACTCAGGAAATTATCAGGATTCCAACAATTAAGTCTTTGAAATAGAAAAGATAAAACATTTCTCGGCTTTACTGAATTCGTTTTACCATTATTCTTGATTTGCTCGGCTGATTGCTGCAAGAGCTTATAACGATAAAGTAATTTGAAAAATTGATCTATATGTTCTTCATCATATTCAGTTAAATGGAGTAATTCTTCTTTACTGTGTATTTGAGAAAGGCTTTTTACAATTTTGGTCTCTCTTTGTCCCATATAAAAGAATTGACAATTCACGGGATCTCTAACCTGCATAGTCCCATCAGGAGATTCAATGAGCTCAAGATCTTCTCGAATCCGAGGGAAATTCATTATTTGACTTTGAGTTTGACTTGTAATTTGTTTGTCAGATTGCATCGGCTTAATACCCCCAAGCCCTTACCACCCTACGATTTACAATCAAAAGAACTGACAAGCTCCTCTCAATCGGAGAAGTACCCCCCTGCCCCCTTAACAGGGGGAGAAAGAATGAAAAGCCCCCTTGCCTGTCAAGGTGAGGGGGTTGGGGGAGAGGTACTAAAAACTGTGGGGTGGCAAGCACCCAAGCACCCAAGAAATGAACTAAAGCTCCTGTCTCACGGCAAAGAGTGAGAGCTAGAAAATCGAAATCACAAAACTTTGAATTAAAAGAGATTCCCATTTGTTTATCAACCTACATAACTTGCTTCGAGAATAAAACAAACTAACCTATATATCTTCAGACTTCACTCTTGAGGAGCTAGAAATCAAATCAGCAAATGGATTGCGGCTAATATATCTATCAAGCCTAAATACTCTATAGACTTCGTCCCATGCAAGCCCTAATAATGATTTTTTTCATTTGAGTATGAATAATTGCATAACCAGTCATACCGGGCTTAAGCAGTAATTCTGGATTGTTCATAAAAATAGTATTGTCAAAAATCCTCTTTTTGTTGATTTGCTCATTGGTTTCGCTGGTAATCGGCGCAATTGATTGAACCTCACCATTAAATACTCTATCTGGTACACCCTTCACCCTGACCGTAACTTCTTGTTTTGGTTCAACATAAGCAATGCTCTCTTCTGGCAATTGAAGCTTAATGCGAACTTGACTCAAATCACCAACCACCGCAATAATGTCCCCTTTATTAAAATGCTGACCTAATAACAAATCCGTTTTGAGTGTCAGAACCACACCATCAATCGGGGATTTAAGAGACAATCTTTCTTGTTCTTCTTTATATTAAGCAATTAAATTTTCTATACCTTTAACTTCTTGAGCGGTTGAATTAATTTCTTGCTGAGTAACTTTAAGCCTTTCTAAATTGGCTTGGCTAGCAATAAAAACTTGCTCTGCTTTTGGCTGACTTTCAATTGATTTTTCTTCTAACTCACTAACCTCTGCTTTTAATTGTGCATTGAGAGACTGAGCTTGCTTAGCAGCAGAAACAGCTTCATAAGCGGATTGTAAAGCACCTTGGCTTGGATAAACACCTTTTTGCGACAAGTATTGATGCAGCTTGGCTTTTTGTTTGAGGCTTTTGGCTTGCAGTGTTAATTGTTCCACTTCTTTTTTTGTGGCTTCAATCCTAGGTGGCAGATTATCTGTTTTGAGCGCTTTGGCATTCTTTTCAACATAATCAGATTCTGCTTTTTGCCTTTTATATTCTTGAACCGCTCTGAGATATTCAGCTTTGGCAACTTGAGACTGTGCTTGCTGAGAAGCAATTGACCCTTTCAGTTTTGCTAAATGATTTTCAGCTTCAAGCCTTTTTTCATCCAAATCCCAATTCCTTAGAGCTACTATTTGCTGACCAGCTTTGATTTGCTGATTGGTTTGTACCAAAACTTTTTCGACAATGCCATTAACTGAAGCTCTCAATACTGCTTGCTGAACACCTGGCGAACCTTCAATTTCAATTTCACCTCCAACTGTTTGTGGAAATGGAATCAGTAAACCAATTATCAAAGCACCTGAAATCAAGGCATTTCTCAATTTGTCATTTTTGGATGTTTTGCTCTCAGATTTATTTTCAGGATTGGGAACGTCTCCCTTATTCACTGACTCAGCTTGATGATTTATATTGGATAAATCACCTGCTATTTGAGAAATGGTTTTTTGATTTTCTACGGTTTTATTTTCCGCAGCTTTATTGGTTGAATTGACGGTGACTGTGCTGGTTATCACCTTAGATTGTCCTGACTGATTATGCAGTTTCTATTGTTATCGCTCATCTTTGTGGCAAAAGTTAATGGAAGATTAGATTCAATTCATTAATCACTTATCCTTCAATTTTCCTACCTTTATTATTCGCCTCTAATTCAGCGATAACCCCTTTTAAGTGACAAATACAATCACTGATAGGACTCCAAGTAAGGGCAACTACCAACAAAACCATGATTTGCCTTAAAGCGAAATAGACATGTTTGATTAAAGGTGCTGGAATTAAGCACTTTCGATTAATTGAGCTTTTTGTTTCAGCGAATTGATTTTCCTTTTGAGTGGCTCTGGCAAATGCTTCAATTCAGGATCTTCCATTACCAATTTTCTAGCAGCATCACGGGCTTGTTCAAGTAATTCTCCATTTGTTGCCATGCTGGCTAAACCAAAGTCTGAAAGCCCACTTTGTCTTGTGCCCATTAATTCACCTGGTCCGCGAATTTCCAAATCTTTTTGGGCAATAATAAATCCATTCTCAGTTTCTTCCATTATTTTCAGTCGCTCAATCGTATTCTCAGCCTTAGAATCAGCAAACAAGAAACAATATGATTGCTCACTTCCACGGCCAACTCGACCTCTCAACTGATGCAATTGAGCAAGTCCAAATCTTTCTGCATTTTCAATAATCATAATGGTCGAATTCGGTACATCAACACCAACTTCAATTACCGTAGTTCCCACCAAAACATGAATTTCACCTTTTCGGAATTCACTCATAACTTGATCTTTTTCATCAGCCGTGAGCTTCCCATGAATAACACCAACTTTATATTCAGCATAATTTTTTTGCAGCTTGCTGGCTTCGACTGTTACAGCTTTTGCAGACAAACTCTCAGATTCCTCAATCAGCGGATAAACAATATAGGCTTGTCTTCCCGTGACCAATTGTTTTTTGACAAATTCATGCGCCTTACTTCGATTAGCTCCTGCCACAATTTTGGTTTTGATGGGCTTACGGCCTGGAGGCAATTCATCAATTTCTGACAAATCCAAATTTCCATAAGTAGCCAAAGCCAATGTACGTGGAATTGGTGTCGCTGTCATAAATAAACAATCGGCTAATTTTTCTCCGCCTTTACGCCTAAGTTGATCTCTTTGTCTAACACCGAATCTATGCTGTTCATCAACTACAACCAAACCAAGATTTGCAAATTCAACACCTTCCTGAATCAGAGCATGGGTACCAACTACAATTTGAATTTGTCCATTTGCAAGCCCCGTCAGAATTTCTCTTCTTTCAGCCGCTCTCTGAGAACCAACCAGAAGCGCAACCTTTACGCCAATTTGGCTAAGAAATTCTTGAAATTTGCGAAAATGTTGCTCAGCCAAAATCTCAGTTGGAGCCATCATGGCAGCTTGTTCACCTCTCTCTACCGCGACCAGCATAGTCAAAAGGGCTACTATTGTTTTTCCGCTCCCAACATCTCCTTGAATTAATCTATTCATCGGACTATCTTTACCCAAATCACGCATAATCTCGTGAAATACTCGCTTCTGTGCACCTGTCAGTTCAAAAGGTAAAAGCTTCAGCAAAGAATTAATTGGACCCTCTTCAGAAAGCTTGATTTCTCTGGCAGTATCACCGATTTTTTCTTGTTGATTTTGCTGATACTTGATAGCAAGAGGCAATTGCAAAGAGAAAAACTCCTCAAAAATTATTCTTCGTTTAGCAAGTTCCAATGATTCTTCATCAGTTGGAAAATGCATTTGCCGAGTGGCTTCTTTCAATGATATGAGCTTAAACTCAGTAATCAATTCGCTTGGCAAAGTTTCTTCGATTTTGTCTTCAAATTTTTCTAGCGCATTAAAAATGATTTTGCGTAAACGGCTTTGATGAAGGCCCTCAGTCAGTGCATAAACTGGCACCATTCGACCAACTTCCAATGATTCTTTGGCAGTATTTCCATCTTCATCAATAACTTGAAGCGAAAAATTAGACAATTGATAACGAGTGCTGCGATCAGCTTGAACTCGTCCAGAAACCATTACCAAAGAATCTAGTGGGAATTGTTTTTTATATTGTTCCAACAAAAATTTATTTGATTTGCCAGCTACAAAGCGATTAAGCGAAATTGATCCAGTGGAATCTGTAACCTTGGCATTCAGAATCGATAAATTTGGATTTCTTGGACTTTGAAAAGCATTGACCTTGCTAATAAGACCAACAATAGTGGCTTCGACTCCCACTTTGAGGTCTCTAATAGGCAGTCTTTCTTTGAAATTGAGATGTTGTCTAGGCCAATGAGCAAGAATATCTGCAACCGTAAAAACCCCCAATTTGTTAAGAACAATTGCTAATCGTTCACCTACCCCAGGTATCCATTTAATATCGGTTTCACACCCCCCAGCCCCCTTATAAGGGGTAGCATTCGAATTATCTTTTGAGTGATCATTGCCTGCAATGGTGTTTACTTTGACGGATACAGTTTTTTTACTTGAAGAGTTATTTTGAACTTTGCTGAGCTCATTTTTTTCCTTATTGGCTTGGTTTTGTAAAATATATATTTTTTCTTCTTCTGCCGAAGGATGAATTGAAGTAGATGGAGGTGGATTATTTTTTCCATTGGTTCCATCCTTCAGCTGGGATGAACCATAGTTGGCTTTGGAAAGAGGGTTTCCAAGATTAACTTTTGTATTTAATTGAGTATCTATTTCTAAATCTTCTTCTAAATCATGAAAAACCTTTTTTGTACGCTTGAGCAAATTCATGCGGTCAAACATATTCATACAGTGATAAAGCTCATATTGTTTTCTCAAATCTCCTGCAATGCTGAGTTGATGGCCAGTTTGCAATATTCGCAAAGAGCTTTGCATGAATTTAGAAAAGGATTCTTTTAGCCCAATCAAATCAGTGAATTGGGCTTCTTCCTCAAGAGAAATAGCTTTGTGAATTTTTTGAATTAATGAATTGATAGCAGTCACAAGGTTGTGAACAGAATTTAAGCTTTAGTGCAAAAATTCATAGTATTCAGGCATAAACTGAAAATATTCTAGCAATAAGCTATTTTTCAATTCTTTGAGCTAGTGATAGCATAACTACAATTAATTGACCCAGATAGTGAAACCAAGATAACCATGAGTGAAAAAATCTTTTCCAAGGAAGCTGCAATCAAAGAAGCCTTTAATATTCTCAAGAAAAATTTAGGTTTTGTAATTCTCTTAGCTATTATCTGGATTGTAATCATAAACATCCCTGTTACATTGGTATCTGCTTCTCTGCAAGATGAAATGAGAGGGCCGAATAGCAAAGAAGCCTTATCCAAATTTTTTAGCTTTTTTCTTTGCTATCTTCCCGTGATTTTGATTTGGTCATTTGTAATAACTCCAGGCCTTTATAAAATACATTTGAAATTAACGCGAAATCTTCCTAGCAGGCTTTCAGAGATATTCACCGATTTTTCTACCATTGTGCGATTGGCAATTGCTTCATTTGTACTTTCATTTATTGTGATAATTGGATTTATTCTTTTGATTGTGCCTGGAGTATATTTTGCACTTCGTTTTCAGCTATTTGGATTTTTGATTGTAGATAAAGGTTTGGGACCAATTGAGGCCTTGAAAGAGAGCTGGAGATTAACCGAAGGAAAAGTTGGCAATTTATTTGTGCTTGGACTTATTGTCTTTGGTATAGCCCTTTTATACAGCCTTGCATCAGGATTAATCATATTGCCATTTACAATAAGCGGCGTTTTTCTTTCCCTTGCGAACAATTCATTATCAACCTCTTTGACAAGCTTTGCCAGCATATTAGGTTTAATTCTAAAAACACCTGTATATCCTTTTGCGCTCTTGGTTTCTGCACAAGTATATGAAAAACTTTCGCCCAGTATCTCTCCTAGCAACATACAAAGCCAAACATTTTAACCGGCAAGAGTAAGCTTTCAACCATCATGAGAGAGTTTCCAAGTCGTAGAAAAAGCCAAAGTGTTTGTGTACATTTCTTAAAATTCAATCGAGTATTGTCTTTAGACAAGCATTTGATGATCTCTGCTTGAACATTTACAAATCTAGTTCACACTTAATTGATAGGTTTCCCTTTGACAATTAAAAACTGACTGGAAGCATTCGTAAGATCAAAGCAAAACGGTTTATAGTAATTCGTATAAGTATTGTGTAAACAGTAAAAGAGTTCAAATGACTGTAGAATCAATCTTAGAGAGTACTTATGATGAACTCAAAGATCGACTAAACAAATTTAATCATAATGCATACAATGTCTTAGATTCTTCGCCAGGTTTTGGTAAGGGATACTACATTGCAAATGAAATAAATAACGATCAATTTCAATCTGTAAAGGAACAAATTCAAGAATTAGAAGAACTGCTTAAGAGAATATTTGAATCAAATTATCTGAATATTCAGAACAAAGAAACTTATCTTTCAATGACTGGATTCGGGATACCGCTAAATCAAGCTTTTAACTCTGTATTGCCATGGATGATAAGTCGATCAGCACAACATTCACCCGATAAAGTTATACAGGAATTAAAGTCTTGGTTTGATTCGGAGACACATCGTTTACTTACTATTATTCCTTTTGCCTGTGATTACCGATTTCCTCCTGATGAGATTCATAATTTCAAAGTAGACGATTTAGATCTGAGTATCTGTTCATTAGATACTATGAAAGATAATCGCATCAATCGAATCTGCTTTCAGTTTGCTCATCCAGAAGGAAGAATTCACACTGCTTCTCAGATTTCTTTGCTCTTTTCTTCTGTCAATGTCTCAACATTCTTAGGAGAAACGAATGCAGATTCAAAACAGTCTGGGGTTATATCAATGAGGGAATTACCCTATCTCATTAAGATATTTGGAATAATTGAGAATATCAAAATTCTAAAGTTTAATACTTTTGAGCATGTTGCTCCTGAAGTACCACTTGGTGGTTTATCTTATTATCGTCAGGACTTTGAAGCTTTGAGCGGAGAAATTAGACCAAATTTTCAAAGAGAACTTAAAGCTCTAAATACTATTAATTGGCAGCGTTTTGAACAAGCTTGTAAAAGTTATTTGACTTTTAATAATGAACTAAAGCCAAATCTCAAAGCCATCATAGATCGACTGACTTTTGTGAAGCTTCATATTAATGATTCTTTCGATTACTTAACAGAACAAATTACTGTAAGCCCAACCATTGATGCATGGATTGATTTGAGAATTGTTCTGGAATTATTGCTTCGTGATGAGAAAGAGATACGATATGTAAAAGAAACAATATCCACTCGTGGAAGTGTTCTTTGTCCAAATAGCGATTATAAAGAGGGAATCAGAGATGCATATTCCCTTTGTTCAGATGCAATTCATAAATCTAAAGTTTCTCAAGACTTAAACAAGTTCAACAAAGGGGTGGAAATCTGTTCCAAGTTAATTGAGCTTTATCTCCAAAAGGGCAAATTTCCTAACTTTCAAGTATTGGACCTTTCAAGAGATATAAACAAAGCTTTTGAGTAAATAATGCAAAGAAAAGATCAACCTAGGCTTTTACGCATTTCATAGAGAAAGATTCCAGCAGAGACTGACAAATTGAGTGAGTCCACCGCTTCACTTTGTGGAATTTGAATTGAGTAATCACAAAAAAGTGCAATCTGAGACGGTATTCCTTCTCCTTCACTTCCCAAAATAATTACGGCAGGAGTATTTTGCTTAAAGTCAAATTCATTAAGCAATATTGATGCTGGTCTTTTTTCAATTGCAATGAGCTTAAATCCAGCTGATTGGATTAACTGAGCGGTAGCTTTAATATTATGAAATCCTGCATATTTCATCGCAAAGACTGTGCCTGCACTTACTTTTGCGACAGCTGGATTGAGCCTAGCCGAATTTTTCTCGGGAAGAACAATACCCGCTATGCCTTCAAAAGCTACACATGAGCGAGTGATTGCGCCTAAATTGTGACCATCTTGAATTTCAGGCAACCAAATCAATGATTTACTTTGTTCGCTAGCTTCAATCAATAAATCTTCCAGCCGCATGTACAGCAATGAACGCAAATCTTTTTCCGTTTCAAGCAATAAACCTTGATGGCTTTCATATTCGCGCAAACCGAATTCTCGAGCCAATTCAGGCGCTCTGATTTCTTCTCTCGGCAAATCTCTATCCAAATCAGGAAGAAGACGCAAATGATTCTCTGAAACATACCAAAGCTTTTTTGCCAATTTTCTGTGCAGCTTTAAAAATTCTTGAACAGGATATTTACCGTATATGTATGAAGACAAATCAAAATTCCATTTCAGTGTATTGCAAATTTCTATTCGATAGACTAAATCAAAATTGCAAAGTTAGCAAATTATATTTTCATTTACCTTTTGATTCAGACTCAAAGATCCAAAATACTAGTTAATGATCATGAACTTATTTTAGAAACATTTATAGAAAAACAACATAAAAATCTAGATAACAATCTAAAGCGATATTTCGGAATCTTTCAAGCTTTCATCTAAGAGCACAAGAAGCTTATCTTAAAACAGCTAATGGATTTTGTGGTTTACCACCTAAGCGATATTCAAAGTGTAAGTGAGGACCTGTTGAATAACCCGATGAACCAACATAACCAATTGTTTGCCCCTGAGCAACTTTATCGCCAGCTTTAGCATCAATTCTTGACATATGCGCATATAAGGTTGATTTGCCACCGCTGTGAGAAACGATAACCGTCTTTCCATATCCGCTGTACCAACCAGCATAAATAACAAGTCCACCATTGGCTGCTTTGATTGGAGTGCCATTCTTTGCGCCTAAGTCAACTCCACTGTGAAAAGAACGAACTCGGAAAATTGGATGCATTCTATATCCAAACGGAGAAGTAATGGCAGCTCTAACTGGGAAATAGAATGAACCTTTGATTAATTCTTCTAGTCCTATACCTTGTCCATCAGTTAATGACAAAATCTTTTGGGTCAATTCATTAGACTCTCTCTCTAATTGACGCTCCGCGGATTCATAAGCAAGTCTCTCTTTTCTGAGCCTATCAACTAAACCATATTGTTCATCTTTTTTCTGAGAAATTACTTCTCTCAGTTTTTCTGACTCTTCCATAGTTGAAGAAAGAGATTCAGTTTTTTCTTGCCAATGTCTTTGAAGCGCTCTGAGATTATCTTGCTTCTTCTTTATATTGTTTATGTAACCTAGCTCATTTTGTACAACTTTTCTTTGAAAATAAATTGCATTTAAAAATTTGACAATGCCCTCTGAACGAAGAAGAGATTCTGTGATTGAAGATAAAAGATCAGCTTTGTAAATGTAAATATGCCTAAGGTGTTCTCTGAGAGAGACTGATTGTTCTTTTACTTGATTATTGATTTTCTGAATTTCAGTTGTTGAAACTTCTAAATCTCTTTTAATTGAGGATAATCGTTTTTGACTACTTATATATGTAGATTGAACTCTATATAATTCTCTTTGCGTTCTCTGTAGTTGAGCTAAGGCTAATCTTTCTCTTTTCCTAGCTGCTGAAACTTTTTCTCTTATACTTTCAGCATTTTCTCGGACTGAACTCAATTTATCGTTATAAGAATTTAAAGCTATCTTTGCATCGCCATCATTAGCTAAATCTGTTTGGTCGGCTATAGAAGGACTATTTATTACAAAAAGTGAAAGTAGCTGACAAATTATTAGAAAACAAATTGAGCTACAAGCCTGGCTTTTAAAGTGAGTATTTTTGATGCTTTTTCTTTCCCAAACCATAGTCACTTCTAAATTCATCAGTATATTTTCTTTTGTTTTATATAGTTAATGCCCAAAGTCTCGGGGTTTCTTACACAAAAACTCTAAACTTATTCCAGCGAAACTATTTATTCAAAAAAATTGTCTACAAACATAGACTGATTTTAAACAAAATATATCCCAGTAAATTCAAACAATCTAAAGATTTTTTTTAATATTCGAATATATTAACCACTTCTTTTACTTATTGGCAATCTCCTCAATACGCTTTACTCATGTTCAATTATTAAGATAATCTATGCATTATCAAGGAGTCTTTCAAACTCACAAAGGTTTATAGAGTTAAGAGGAGGGCTTGTTTAAAATTTATTTAATATATCTTTGTTCATAATAAATATCAGTACTGAATTTTATGTTAGGTAATCCAATTTGAAATGCATTCATTTGAAAAAGTTTGAAAAGTCTGTCACACTCAAATCAGTCGTAAAACGATACATATGAATATGAATAGTTCACACGAATCCAATAAGCTTACAATTCCATTAAACATTTCTCCTACTGAGACAAAGAAAACGATTTGGCTTATTAGACATGCTCAGTCGGTTGCGAACCGAGATCGAATAATTCAAGGACATTTAGATACTGATTTAACGGATTTAGGCTACGAACAAGCTAGGTTAACAGGTTTATATTTTGAAGAGAATAAAGAAGCCTTTCAAATTAAACATATTTTTGCAAGCGATTTAAAAAGAACTCAACAAACAGGAAAATTTATTTCAGACAATCTTGGAATTCCTATTCAAATTGATCCCTCTCTCAGAGAAGCTTTTTTCGGCAAATGGGAAGGAATTCATTCACCAACACTAGCGCTAGAAGACCAGGAAAATTATGGCAAGTGGATGAATAATAAAAGATGGAGGCCAGAATGGTGCGAAAGTTTTGATTCACTTCAAAAAAGAGGAGTGCAGGCTATTGAAAATATTGCAAGAAATAATCTTGGAAATACAGTCATAGTGACGCATGGTGGAATTATTCATTCTTTTGCATTGTCTCTTACCCAGAGCCTGGGAGAAGACCCAACCGTTCACAATTGTGGCATTACCAAGTTAAAAGCAACTTTTAAAGAGAATAATGAAATTGATTTTCAGATTGAAGATTTTGATTATTTAGCTGAAGGTGTTTTAAACACTTGTCTTCAACTTTCTCCGGCCGCTTAAACTCATACTGTTAAACCTTTCAGAGAACAATACAAACAAGCTTTAATTGCTCATTAATACATCACTAATTTTTACTAGATAAATTGAAACTAAGAGAATAAAACTAAAAATTTAAAGTTTCGAGATTTTCAGAGAATACAAAAAGGTGGCACTTATGGGTTTCGTATTAGATACCAAGAATCATCACGATGTTCGTTGGAAAGTAGGAAAGGGAGATACTTTTTACAAAATTGCAGCGGAGCTTACAAAAAAATCAGCTCAGACGATTGATGTCAATGGCAAACAATCTTCAGGCATTCCTGATCTATTCGCAATAAAGCCTAAAAGTCCTGAGACTAAACCATATTCGATAATTGCTCATCAGCTCAACAGAGAAAATAATATTGCTCCTGGGAAGCTCCAAGTTGGCTTAATTATTAACGTTCCTGATCAATTCGATTTTGATCATGGCAAATTTTCTGAATTAAAAAGTTTGATTTTACAAGGCAATGAAAAGAAAGCTTCGCCTTCGAGCGATTCAACAACTTCAACAGCTCTAAATCGGTATGGAAATCAAACATGACCATGATCCGAAAAAGGGGACAAATTGAACGCAGAACAAGTCAATAGTAAAAAGGAGTTCAATTAATGTCCAAATACGAAAAAGAATTCAAAGAAGAAGCAGTTAGATTATGCAAGGTAAAAGACGCTAATAAAGCGGAAATAGCAAGGAAACTAGGAGTTGAATACAAAACCTTATGCAATTGGTTTTAC
>DUDU01000055.1 GCA_005110395.1 Candidatus Melainabacteria bacterium
ATGAGCAGGTGGAGAATCATGATAAGGTACGTTTGCAAAAGATTTTAAGAACTTAAAACCTACAAATAGAAGATAGAAAACTACACCGAAGGATATTATATATACAATATTTTTCATATAAATTAAAGTTAAAAATTCGTAATATTTTTTTTATTATTTGTGTATGTTATTTATTTCTTGTGTTGTCGGTGTTTCAGGATACCACCACCAATGGGATTATAGCTTGCCTTCTAATGCGGTAGGCTCAAAATAGTATTCTGTGGATGTGGAATCTCAAACAATAATTCTGGCATCTAGAGCAATTGCTTCATTCCCCTTAATCAAAAGCGGATTTATATCAATTTCTGCAATTTCAGGGAAATCAATTACGAGCTGTGCAAAGTTTACTAGAATATCTCTTAAATAATCTAAATTTGCGCCTTCTTGCCCTCTATAACCTTGAAGTAGCTTGAATACTTTTGTCTTTTCGATCAAATGCGAAGCGAAGAACTTGTTTATAGGCAAAAGTGAAATGGCTGTATCTTGAAGTAATTCCACATTAACTCCACCAGAGCCAAAAACAATTGCAGGTCCCCAAACTGGATCTTTCTTTAATCCAATTAATAACTCAACTCCACCTGATAAGCGCACCATTTTTTGAACGGTTACTCCTTCAATTGAAGCTTCCGAATTGTATTCTTTGGCATTTTGAACAATTTTGCGAAAAGCTTCTTGTACTTGTTCTGCATTTTTGAGACTAAGCATTACCCCGCCAGCATCAGTCTTATGCAAAATTTGTGGTGATTGTATTTTGAGAACAACTGGATAACCAATTGACTCAGCGATTTGAGCGGCTTCAGCTTCAGTAGTTGCAAGTTTGGTCTTAGTGGTTGGGATTTTATATTCTTCCATCAAAGACTTTGTTTCTACTTCATTCAGAAAATCCCTTTTGCCTTCTTTTTTGATTGATTCAATTAAGTCTTTGTAAGTTTTAATTGTCTCAGCTGAAACTTTAATTGCAGTGACTTCCCCTTCAGCTTCCCCTTTTTTGAGATTGTCATTTAATTGTAAATATTTATACATAAAAGAAAAAGCGTCAATAGCCTGTTCTGGCGTTTGATAACTTGGAATGCCATATTTAAGCAACATTTTTACGCCTTCTTCAACATATTCCGCTCCCATCCAAGATGTGAATATTGGCTTTTTGTATCTCTTTGCAATTCGTGAAACCGCTCTGGACGTTTGTACTGGCTCAGACATTGCTTGCGGAGTGAAAATAATCATCAAAGCATCGGTATTTTCATCTTGAATACAAATATCAATTGCTTTCTCATATCGTTCTGCACGAGCATCTCCTAAAACATCAACTGGATTTCCATGACTCCAAAAAGAAGGCAAAGCTTGATTGAGTGATTCCATTGTTTTATCCGTCAAAGTTGCAAGCCTACCGCCTCTTTCAATCACTGCATCAGTTGCTATTACTCCAGGACCACCTGCATTTGTAAGTATGCATAAACGATTGCCTTGAGGAATATCTTGCATCGATAACGATTGAGCCACATTGATTAAATCTTTTACTCTTTTGACTCGAATTATTCCAGCTTTTTCAAGTGCTGCATCATAAACATCATCCGAGCCTGCTAAAGCACCAGTGTGAGAAGCTGCTGCTTTTGAACCTTCTTCGAAACGACCCGATTTAATTGCAAAAATTGGACGACGTGAAGTAAAACGACGAGCAGCTTTTATGAATTCTTCAGGCTTCTTGATAGATTCCACATAGAGAATAATACTTTCGGTCTTTTCATCATCATTGAAATAATCGATTAAATCAGCAAATTCAATATCCATCATCGAGCCAATTGAAACAAAATTACTAAAGCCAACATTGTTTGAAATTGCCCAATCCAAGATTGAAGTGCATAATGCGCCACTTTGAGAAATAAAACCAACTTTCCCTGGTGATGGCATTTTTCCTGCAAAGCTTGCATTCAGACCAATCCATGGATTTATAACACCTAGGCAATTTGGTCCAATGATGCGCATTTTATATTCAATTCGTAGCTGTTCAATTTCTGCTTGCAGCTTTGCTCCATCCTCTCCAATCTCAGCAAAACCTGAAGTAATAATGATTGCTGATTGAATACCTAGTTTTCCGCATTCACGAATCAAATCAGGCACGGTTTGAGCTGGCGTTGCAATTACTGCCAAGTCAATTTTTTGATTAACAGAACTGAGCGTTGGAAAGGCTTTATGCCCAAGAATTGTGTCGCGCTTTGGATTGATTGGATAAACTTCACCTTCAAATCCCATTGTGAGCAAATTATTGAGTACGGCGTAGCCAACTGTTTCTTGTCTTTCACTAGCGCCAATAATTGCAATTGAGGAAGGATTGAAAATTTTATCTATTCTTGAGTCCATAGTTTTTTGTACAAAATAAGCCTTAAATTTGAAAAGTTCAATAAAAGTATTCTATAAATTTGACTAAATGCAGAAGATTTTTGAGTTTATTCCAATTTTTTCTGAAATGAAACTTACTTGTTCAATTATTAATTAAGATGTAATTTTTGTACTAACTTGTGAGAACCACTAACTACTTTCTAGGTACTGAATGAAAGTGCTATTTTGAAGAATTCAACTCAATAGGTTCGTCAAAATAGCAGTTAAGCGGCAATTATATGAATTTCTTCTTCAAATAAATCTTTTTCTAATTCATGTTCGATTTCTATTTTTTCTGAATTGACGCTCTTTAAGTTTTGTCTGTGAAAATCTAAATTAGTTACAGTACTTGGTAATTCTTGGGTGATTGTTGAATGTTGTAAATTCTTTTTTTCGATTCTTTGAGAATAGTCTCTAGATGATTTTTTGACTTGGCTTGTAATTTTGACTTCTATTTTTGATCCAGGAAATAATGACTGTAAATTTTTTTGAACCAATAGGGCTGTTTCTGATTCAGCACAGGGTATGGACATCTTTGGAGTCGTGCTTTTAGAATCTAAAACTTGTACTAAATATGGAAGCATCCGCTCTGAATCGTCTCTTTAGGCTATTTGATATCTTCTAAGTTTCCACTAAAATTCAATTTATAAAAACGTCTTTCTTGAAAATTCTCTTTGAAATCTTTTGGAATTGAGGATTAACAGTGCTTACAACTTCCTAAAGTTTTTTTTAGCAAAAATAATTCTGATATATCTTTTCAAAGATGGTTTTTCCATTTAATTAAAATGCAGATGAAATTCCCAAAAGAATTTTCCCACTTTTGAATTTGTGAATCGTTTTATTTCTTTTCCAAGCTTTAATCCTCACTCTTTTTATTGAATGGAATCAGATCAACCATTGAGCCTTACAATTTATTTAGTTTAAATGAATCTATTTTTATTGATTACAAACAATGCAAATTTTATTAGCTAAACCTAGAGGTTTTTGTGCAGGAGTTGAATATGCAATCGGTATAGTAGAAGAGGCACTTCGGCTTTTTCAAGAACCCATTTATATTCTCAAAGAAATTGTTCATAATAAACAAATTGTTCAAGAACTCTCTGATAAAGGCGCAAGATCAATAAATTCAATTGAAGAAATTCCAGCTGGTTCTATTCTGATTTTTAGTGCTCATGGAGTTCCTCCAGAATTTCATATTCAGGCAAAGAAACAAGGCCTTTATGTAATTGATGCAACCTGTCCGCTTGTACGTAAAGTTCATATGGAAGCAATTCATTTTGCAAAGTCAGGATACATAATTTTGTATATAGGACATAAAGGTCATGAAGAAGCAATTGGTGTGTTGGCTGAAGCTCCTGATTCAATGATTCTAATTGATGGAATTGAAGATGCTTTGAAAGTAAATCCACATGACACAGAGAAATTGGTTTACTTAACTCAAACAACGCTTAGTTTGGCAGAAACACATGAAATGATTCAAATACTTGAAAAGCGCTTTCCCAATTTAATTGGTCCTAGCAAAGAGGATATTTGTTATGCCACGACAAATCGTCAATTAGCAGTCAAAAAATTAGCAAAAAAAGCTGAATTAGTTTTAGTACTTGGTTCGCAAAATAGTTCTAATTCTCAAAGATTACGTGAGGTTGCTGAAAATGAAGGAGCAAAATCATATCTAATTGATAACAAAGATCAAATTCAAGATCTATGGCTTGAAGATATAAATATAATTGGAATTACAGCTGGTGCATCTGCTCCAGAAAAATTAGTTCAAGATGTAATTAACTTTTTGAGAGAAAAGACAGCTGATTGTACGGTTGAGGAAATTGAATTAGTTCAAGAGAAAATGTTTTTCCCAATTCCTAATTTAAAAACTAAAGTAGATATTTTAGTGGAGTCAGTAAATTAAAATGTGTAAAAATCAAAAACACAGAAAATAGCAGTTGACAAAAATATGGAGAGACAAATGCCTAAAATACAAAATAGTGAGTTGAAAAAAATAGTAAACATGAATTGTGACTATAATCTGAATCTTTTTTTAGATAGCTTCTTTCAGTACACTCTTTAACCGACTGTATTCAGTTTCTTTCCTGAAGGTATCACATCTTTTGGTTCACCTCTAAAGTTTTTAAGTGTAAAGTTTCACCAGGTTATGGAGAGTAAAGACTCAAGAAATTGATCTGGTGTCTTGTGAAATAAATCAGTATGTTTATCATACCAATATCGATAAGCATCCATCGGTGTTCTCACCTTAATTTCTTTCTTCAAGCTGGTATGA
>DUDU01000056.1 GCA_005110395.1 Candidatus Melainabacteria bacterium
GTATGATAAACATACTGATTTATTTCACAAGACACCAGATCAATTTCTTCAGTCTTTACTCTCCATAACCTGGTGAAACTTTACATTTACTATTACATGATTGATATTGTAAAAAAATGAATTCATGATAATAGTTAAAACTAATGCATCCATTTAACCCAAACAATTCATCGCCAGATTCCAATCCAATGGAAGCGATTGCCTTAACTTCATTGGAAACAATTCCTATTATTGGATCTGTTTTGTCAAAGATGTATAGTAATTACACAGCCGACGAAAGACATCAGCGCTTAACAAGTTTTATAAATGATATTGATTTATCTACTAAATGTAATTTAAATCAATTAAAAGATAAACTTGAACATTTAGAACAAGAACAACGCAAATTTATTTCAAGTTTAATGCAAAGAACGCTTAATGCTGTTCAAGAAGAGATATTCTATGAAGAGAAGAAACAATATTTTCGAAATATTTTCTTGAACATAATTGAGAATCCACCAAAAAAAGTACCTAATCATGACCTTGAAGTATATTGGATTGAATGCTTACATCGGTTTCAACTAACTGAGGTTAAGATATTAAAAGAGATTAACAAGAACCTGAAACAGACTAGAAGTCACGTTTACACTTTGGATCAAATAGCCTCGATGTTTGGCTCTATCGACAAAATTGCAATTCAAGCAGCCATTTCAAAATTAGACTCTTTTGGATTTTTTGACATTACACCCGGGGGTATTGATAAAAGATACAAACTAAATGCTTTAGGGATTGGCTTTATAAACTATTGTATGAAAACACAAACTCTTTAACTTAGCTTGGAAGGCTTCAATTCCAACAATTGGCAATTCGCATTTTCCATCAAAGCAAAAATAAGCAGTTGCTTTTCCATCAATTACAGCTTGTTCTTTAATTGAAGGAATAATTTTTATGAGCTTAGTTAAAGAACTCTCATCAGATGGCCTCAAAATAATGGTTTTATTGGGCATATATATTTCTTTGACCAAACTCAACATTTGCTGCAATTCCTGATCCACCTCATTGCCAGCCAAAACCAAATGTAAATTACCGTACTGAGAATTACTACCCAAAGCAAAAGCAACTCCACACATAAAATAACAATAAGCCATTGGAGTTTGTGAAACCTGACTAGAAAATACTTTGCTGATTTGCTGGGCTTTTTCGGCTAAATCAACTCGTCCAGTAATTGCACTAAGCTTGAGCAAATTGAGCATCATTACCGAATTTCCCGATGGGATTGCACCATCATAAATTTCTTTTTGTCTTGCAGGCAATTTCTCGCCATCGAATGAGCTAATAAAGAAACCACCTTGTTCGTGATCCTGGTAATATTTCAAAGCTAATTCGCATAAATCAATTGCACGTTGCAAATATTCAACCTTGAAACTAGCCTGATAGAGCTCTAATAAGCCTGCAATCAGAAATGCATAATCGTCCAAAAAAGCATCTTTTAGAATGAATTTTTCTTTGTCTTGAATTCTTTTATCGGTAAATCTAATGCAATGAAATAAACGCCTCTCCGGGTCTATTGTTTCGGAGCTTGTCATTTCGGCTTGAATAAAATCTACAGCTTTCTCGGCAGCCTGCAAATATTGCTCTTCGCCGAATACACTATAGGCTTTTGCCAAAGCTGCAATCATTAGCCCATTCCAGTCAATCAAAATTTTGTCATCTTTGAGTGGATGAATTCTCTCTTTGCGCAAAGCGAATAGTTTTTGGCGAGCAGTTTCTAATTTGTCTTTGAACTCAGGCAAAGGCATTTTTAGTTCAATTGCAATTTCATCTAATGCCCTGGGTAAATGCAAAATATTTGCTCCCGTTTTTTCTCTAGTGGCTTCTTCCAGGAAATTACCTTTTTCATAAACTTCATAAACTTGGCAAAGAAGATTAGCTAAATCATTCTCAAGCAAATCAAAAATCTCTTTTTTTGTCCAAACATAAAATTTGCCTTCTTCGCCTTCACTATCAGCATCTTCGGCTGAATAAAATCCTCCTTCAGGCGATTGCATATCTCTCAGGACATATTCAAAGATTTCTTTGGCAATTTGTTTATATTCATCTTTGTACGTTACTTCATAAGCCTCAATGCAAGCCAGCGCCATCATTGCTTGGTCATAAAGCATTTTCTCAAAATGAGGAAGTAACCAATCAGCATCAGTTGAATATCGGTGAAAGCCAAAACCAATATGGTCAAAAACCCCACCTAAACGCATTGACCGCAAAGTTCGTTCAACCATTTTGAATGCTAGCGATTTATTCTGGGCGTTTTGATTGTGCGAGAGCCTTTGAGAGTAGCGTAATAAAAAAATCAAATTATGCGGAGTTGGAAATTTTGGTGAATCGCCAAATCCTCCCTTCTCAAAGTCAAAGCGATCTCTGAGCTGCATAAAAGCCAAATCTAAGCTAGCAGCATCTAATTCTTTTCCTTCAATGCCTGAAGCAGAAGTTTGAGTAGAACGCTGAATTGCTTCAACCAATGAATCAGCTGATTCAAGCGCTTTGTCTTTTTGATTAGTCCAAATTTCTTTAATACGTGGAATCAAATCCACCATACCAATTCGTCCCTGGCGGCTGTGCTTGGGATAATAAGTGCCACCAAAAAAAGGCTTTTTGTCAGGAGTCATAATAATTGTGAGCGGCCAACCTCCACTCCCAGTCAGCATTTGTGCAACCGTCATATACACACCATCAATATCCGGTCTTTCCTCACGGTCAACCTTAATAGAAACAAAAGCTTCATTCATCAAATCAGCAACTTCTTGATCCTCAAATGATTCGTGAGCCATGACATGACACCAATGACAAGTTGCATAGCCAATTGAGAGAAAAATCGGTTTATTTTCTTTGGCAGCTTTTACAAATGCTTCTTCTCCCCATGGATACCAATTAACTGGATTATGAACATGCTGCAGCAAATACGGACTGGCTTGCCCAGACAAATGATTAACGAAACGAGTACCTTGCTCTATGGAAAGATTTTGCATTTTGAATTGAACAGATAGTTTGAATATTGCTTATAGCAAAGATAGTAATTATGGCAGCCTCGGAAGCAAACTCAAAAAAGAAACATTAAGTCAAGCTCGAAGCCAATTTCAAGATATACCTCTACAATTTCCTAAGGATACATACTTGTTCGTCTCATTCAAAGCTTCAGGCATTCTAAAATAAATATTAATTGAAGATACAAAAATGAATGTAGTAAGAATTAACTTGATATGAGTACAAGCTCAAGATTAAAGAACAATGACTCTTACAACTATTAAAGCCCAAAGAGCAAACTCAGTAATTCCTGGCGACTTTTTTGAGAAACCAAGAAAATTTGCGACTATAAAGAAAAATACTAGAAAAAGCAATTCATTGTCACTATTCTCATGTTATTCAAGACTATCTAGAGAAATGAACGTAAATTAGAACTTCAAGAACAGAAACAAATGACTCCTGAGATCAAGAGGGAAATGCAATATCTACCTGAAAACGGAAATATTCAAACATCAGAATCAATTGAAATAGATAATCGTTCTTGTGTAATCAATCCTTGGGGTTCGCTTTAATGGGAGCTGTGGCTCGACTGAGTGAGGATATTTTTTTGGAACCAAGATGTTGAATCATTAACTGAACAATTGAAACATATTCAGAACCATTAATCCTGCAGCGGTACAACGACTCAGTTTTTGCCACTCTCAGAAAATCTAGACTCACTCGTTTCAGGGATTCTTGACGAAAGATCTCTGGAAGTTTTTTCTCAGAAAATCGTATTCTTAGCAAACAAGGCACTAAAAGAATGGGCAATTGAATTGCGTCAAGATGAGCGAGAAAGATTAGAGCTTTTTGATATTAGATTCAATTATCTTAGTTATTGTGATGATTTCTCCCCATCAGACGTCTATTAAAGAACAACTTCAATTACTTTATCTTCTCGGCTGATAGGAATTTTTACGAATTCATCATTTTCCTTAAGATCTTCAGGTTGAATTTCGTAAATTGAATTTTCGCCTGCAAGCGGTTCAGCTTTTACGGCTTTACGAATAATTCTTGATTTTTCCCGATCCAAAATATAAATGAAAGTTTTATTTAGTTCTTCATCAATTATTAGAGCTTCTTTGGGTATGAGAATTATTTTGCGTTTCTGAGACAATTGAATTTTGCAGTCAACTGAAAGATTAGCCTTGATTATTCCTCCAGAATTAGGTAGGGAGGCAATTACCTTTAGCGTTCGAGTTGCTTTATCCGCTTCTGGACTGATTTTGTTTATCGAGGCGATGAAGATTTTGCCTGGCATAGAGCTAGTTGAGACTTCGACTTTTTGCCCTCTACTGACTTGGCTCATATATTCTTCTGGTATAGCCATCTCGATTTTGAGTGGATTGATTTGCACAATCTCAAATAATGATTCCCCCATTTGAGCCAATGAACCGACTTTCACATTTTTTTTGCTTATCATTCCATCCACTGGCGATAATACTTTGGATTTTTGCAAAGCAGTTTCAGAGAGATTGAGGCCAGCTTTTGCACTTTCTGCATCTTTTTGCGCAACTTCATAATTTGTTTGTGCTGTATCCAAATCTTGCTTTGAGCTAAGATCTTCGGCATAGGCTTGTTTCTTTCGATCCAAAGTAATTTTATTTAGTTTTTCTCTTGACTCTGCGCTTTGAAGAGCTTTTTGCGCTTGAGTTAATTGATCTTTAGAGTCTTTATCGTCAAGCACGGATAATAATTGTCCTTTTTTGACATAATCACCTTCTTCCACCAAAGCTCTGAGCACCACTCCTTTTACTTCACTATTAACTAAATATTCTTGGCTGGGCCTCAATTCGCCAGTAGCCTGAAAATTATCTGAAACTTCTGAATATTTCACTTTGTCAATATCTGCTTCTGTGAGAATGATTTTCTGAACAACATTTTTTGTAGAAGTTTGAAGAACTTTTTTCTGGCAGCCAAAGACCAACACAAAACTCAAAAACAGAATAAAGGCCCAGGAAATATTTCTATTATTGTTTTTCTTTCCATGTCTTTTATGGCGGAGCCTTTTTTGTTGGTAATTTTGCTGAATTTTCATGAGATATTTTCAAGAAATAAAAAGAGAAATATTGAAAGAAAAAGCTTTTGTATAGAATGAGTTCTCTGGATTGAACTCTAAATAATCATCTTTCACAATCATAATTGGATTATTAACTAGGTGAATAAACAAATTTTAAGTGAGACAAAATAAGCTTCAAATAGGAAACACTTGTGGCAAACTTTAATTTAGATTTCATCAAAACTGAAGTTAAAAATTATCAGTCTTTCCCAATTAAATTTTAGACCAAAGCAATGGCATTAACTCCTTCAACAATGTATCTAGAACTCGGGACTAAAGCTCCTGAATTCACTCTCACCGACACAATTTCAAGTAAAAAGCTTTCTCTGAGCGAATTAAAATCAGATATTGCAACTGTAATTATGTTTATGTGCAATCACTGCCCTTATGTGATTCATATGAATGATGAATTGGTCAGGCTACCCAAAGAATATAAAGGAAAAGGGATTTCGTTTATTGGGATTAGCTCAAATGATGCTGATACTTATCCAGATGATTCACCAATCAGAATGAAAGAAATTGCCGAAAAGCTTGGTTATATTTTTCCATATCTTTATGATGAATCACAATCAGTTGCAAAGGCTTATGGTGCTGCTTGTACTCCTGATTTTTTCATTTTTGATAAAGACTTGAAATGCATATATCGTGGTCAATTAGATAATTCAAGGCCAGGCAATGATATTCCCGTTTCAGGGAAAGATATTAGAAATGCCTTAGATAATATTTTGGCAAGTAAGCCAGTCGATTCAAATCAAAAGCCCAGTATAGGATGCAATATCAAATGGAAGAAGTAGAAACAATGGAAACACTTGAGGAATTCTCAGAAGATGCTTTAGATCATCGAGTTGATATCGCGGAAGAATATGAATTTGATTGTCCTCATTGTTGGGAGAAAAATTCAATTATTTTAGATTTGTCAGTAGAAGCTCAAAGTTATATTGAGGACTGCACAATTTGCTGCAATCCAATTGAAATAAGCTATAGGGCCGAAGATGGACTTGTAATTGAATTTGATGCGAAGAGTATTGAGCAGTAGTGTGGATGATTTGGGTGAAGAACAAGGGTTATGTTGAGAGATTGCCATTTACGAAAGAGCTGGAGAAATGAAATTAATTCTTCCATAAATTATTTAATTCGTTGATTAGGAGAGGTTCTTTTATTGAACTAAGTATTTCCTGCTTTTGTTCGTTTGTAAGCTGCAATTCTTCTTCCTTGAGCAATTTGATGGTTAATTCTCTTGAATCTGGGCTTATTAAAAGTAATTTCATTGCATCAACAAACGCTTCTTCTGAAAGACGATCAATTACTAAAACACTTTGCTTTCTCACTAATGGATCTGGATGATTAAAATAATATAAAAATTCTTCAAAAGAATGAATACCACCTTCTATATAAGGAATATTCTCCAATGAAAATGATTGCATGTCTCTGTCTATTCTTACATTTAGTCCACTCGACCAAATTATGTTTACGCTATGATCGTATCCTGGAGATATACCAAAACGTTTAATATACTGTGTCCATGAAGATCCTTTTCTTTCTGCCTCACAGTCTTCCTTAATATATTCTTCTAACGACCAGTTTCCATTAAGACTTCCGCAGTGGAAAGAATTATTGTCTTTGAAAGGTTGACTAGCTAAATAGTGAGCACCCATGAGTAAACTATTTGTAGCATACTTTTTTCTTTGTGGATTGCTCATATCAAATATTTTGAAAGCGTAGTTTTTGTCATGAATTTCGATTAAATAAGCATTGCCGTCAGCTCCCCCGCCCAATGGACTGACTAAAAGAGGGGCAAACTGAGCATTTAGCTCTTCAGAAATATTGAAGAAAACCCCCTTAAGCGCGGAAGTTTTTTGCTTAGGGGACAAAGAAGCAATGTGGGACATTTTCTTTCTCAGAAATTGAGCAAGTTCGTCAAGGCAATTTGGGGTAAGGAGTCCTTGCTTAATTGTTTCTTTTATCTCTCTAGGAAGTTCACCAATGAATGAAACTCCTTTTTTGTTTGCAATATCGAGAAATTCTGAAATGCTCAATCTTTCAGCAGCAGCAATAGTCTCGATTGGAACGCCTTGTTCTGTCTTTTCCTGAATGTCTCTATTTCATTGCTCAAGATTTCTAAATCCAGTGGGTCTAGGTATCGTAACACCTACAAAGGTTCTTTCTTTATCTCCCTTCATTAAACCGTAAGCAAGAAGAGATTGTGGTGAAAGAAAATAACGACTAACCTGTTTTTCAAGGCTAGGAATTGTCACTTTTGATAGAATCCTGTTAAACATTTAACCTCCATAGTATCACCATTCCGTCTTAACGAGTTTGAATTAAGTCTTTCTAGCTCTCCCAGGCCTCCCCATTTAACTTAACCGTATAATCCAGGCCTTCCTTTTCCATAAACTGAGTCCAGCGCCTAATTGAACAATCAACATTCTGCGGTTCAAGCCCCACTCCGTAAAATATTCTCTTAGTTTTCTGGTTTGCAATCAATGAAGTATCTGAACCGAGAAAAGTATCAAGCATTATTCCATTGTTTGAGCAATCCAAGATGCAATCAGTAACCAAATTCACTGGCTTGGGGGTTGGATGATTAGCAAACTCACCTAAGTTGTCCGATTGGACAGGATGAGAAGCTTCATTCTTTCTCTCTTCTTTTCGTTCCTCATTCCCCAGACTAATCGCTGAAGGGTAATTAAAATAAGTTGCTGCGAAAAGAAAGACATAACAAGACTTCAGCTAAACAAACTAATTTACTTTCACTAAAGAGAAGACTCTAAGTAAAAATACTGATTCAATGTTTTCGGATTAGGAAATTCGGTATATCCCTTAATAGGGTTATCTCTGGAGTGACTTAGTCAAAATTTAGAATTAGTAATACCAATGGCAGCAGGAAACGCAGCGTCTAATCTTCCACCAGTGCTCCAAAATCGAGGAGTTCAAATAGGCATTGTTGCCTTTGTACTTCTTCTGATTATTGGGGGGATTCTTCTTGCTGTCAATTCTGGTAAGAGCATGGGTGAGCTAAAGACCCTACTCAAAGGAATTGATCAATCTCGAGCACTTGAAATAGCCGCTAAGCTTAGAAATTCTGCTATCGACACCGAAATCGTACCTACTGAGACTGGTGGTGTAGAAATTCAGGTTCATGAAAAACAATATGATTTAGCCGTTCTAGAAATGGCTAAGAGCGACTTGCTTTATACCGATGATTTTAAGCTTTTTGATAAAACAGATTGGGCGGCATCTGATTATGAAAAGCGTGTGAAATACATGCGAGCAATTGGAGGTGAGTTGTCTCGTATGGTAAGCCGAATGAGCGGTATTCGCTGGGCTAAAGTACATGTCACCATTCCCGCGGAGAAAGTATTTGCATCTAGATATACAAAAGAAAAGACTTCCGCAAGTGTTACGCTCGAAACAGAAGCAGGTCATTCACTCAGTCATACTCAAGTGGATAGCATTCTGAGCTTGGTCAGTGGCTATGTTCCTGAGATTTCTGTCAATCAAATTTCGATTATTGATACCAAAGGTCGACTTTATTCTTCTGCAACAGATACCAGCGATGATTTTGGAATGGGGACTGGTGGCAGTGGTGGCATTGTTCAAAAAACTCAAATACTCAGTGATTCAATTGGCGGAAGAGTTCAAGATTATTTAGATGGGGTCTTTGGTTCAGGTAATTCTAAAGCGGTTGTCAGCGTACGTTTAATGGCGCAAAAAATGACAAAAAACACCACTAACTTTTCACCGGGTGCAATTGGAACTCAAGAATATTCTGAAGAAGCTCTGGGTGATGCCGCTGCAAATTCACCTTATAGAGGAAGTGATGGTTATGTAACCACCTATCAGGAAGAAAAAACCACCGAACAAGCCGAAAGATATCAAAGCCAGGGGGAGGAAATGATTGATACAAGGCTCAAGAAAGATATGCCTGCAAATGGTGAGAGAAGACAAAATTATCAGACAAATGATTCCACTCTGAATATTCCAGCTCAGTCACAAGATGGACAGACTTCTAATCAAAATTATTCAGGTCAAAACTATGCGGGGGAACAAGGCCAATTTACTGATAATGCATTTCAGGATCCAACTACTACGACTAGCAAAAAACCTGGTAAAGACAAAAGAGATGCAAGCATTATGCCTTCTCCGAGTGATGGAACTAGTGGTCTTTATTCCATGAATCGAAATGGGATGAATCAGGATAATAATTTTCCAGCTCCAAAGCCTAGAATTACAAACTCAACCGCACCCCAAATGGGTGGAGATCAAACCCGATATACTTGTGCTGATGGGGATGAAGCCTGCAAACGAAATTATAGACAACACAATTTTACAATTCAAAGTTATCCGAGTTATGAACAAACTGTAGTTGAGTCAGCCCCTGGAGCCTTAAGAAGCATTAAAGTTTCCGTTGTCGTTCAAGGGCCTTTACCTGTGCCACTCGACCAATTGAAAGCTAGCATCGCAGCCGCAGCTGATCCTCAAATGAGCAGTAATGATGTTGAAATAATCATTAAAGGAAATACAAAAAATGCTGAAGAAGAAAAGCCCAGTAGTTTTTGGGGATTAAGTAAAAAGACTAAAGAAGGTGAACCCAGCTTTCAATGGTGGTGGATTCCCTTGATTTTAATTGGACTTGTTTTAGTTTTAATACTTGTTATTGGTCTGATTAATGGATTAGTTGGTCTTTTTATGCCAAAGAAAACAGCATCAAATAAAGGCTTTTCTAATTCAGAACAAAACTCAAATAATGGACAAACTAATCCATTAGATAGAGTTAACCTGAATAATAATCGAAATGTTCGATTTAATTCTCCTCCACAAAATACACA
>DUDU01000057.1 GCA_005110395.1 Candidatus Melainabacteria bacterium
TAATTCATTTATTAAGTTAATTCTTTCTCATTTAATTATCTTACTTTCACTCATTTCCCAGAAGAGCCAAAAAAAGAAATTAAGGAAAGGCTTGTAAAACTAAGAAAACCTTATTTAACAGACAAGGCAGAAATAGAGATTTATTTTTTAGAGGATAAAAAGCTTTTACCCAATCTATCAGAATTTGGGATTTATGATTCACAGTCTTACAATGATTTGTTGAAAATAATTTACACCATAAGTCCTTCTTTGTTTAGTGGAAAAGGAGAAAATGAGAAGAAATTCATATGTTCAATTTTTGCGGGTTTATTATCCTCGCAAGATAATCACTTAATTCAAGTTATCTTAGAACAGCTAGGACAATTAACAGAAGAAGAAAAGAAAGACTTAAAAAATATATTAGAAAGAACAACCCTATCAAATGTAGTAAGAACAATTAAAGAAGTCGATCATAGATTGGAAGTTTTAAAAACATTAAAAGAACTTATTGCTGACTACACAAAACAAACACTGGAAAATAATATACAAAGAATATTAGATGAAAATTTCTGGATATTTGGAGAGCAATTTAGGTTATTTAGTACAACTGAAGGATCTTTGAAGAATACATTACTAAAGTATGCAAAAGAAATTCTTGAAATTGAAAATCCATCATTAAGCACTGAGCCTAAGGGTGAAGTTGATCTCTTCTTAACAAAAACAGAAGAATCTAATGATATACAAAAAAATATAATAGTCGAGTTGAAAAGACCCTACATAAAATTATCAGAAGAAAAAGAATACTTACAACTAAAAAAATATTGCAACAAAATAACCAAAGAGCCTTTGTGTAATGGTGCAAACCAGTATTGGGAGTTTTACTTAATTGGTACAAATTACGATAAAACAATAGAAGATTTAATTAAAAGTCAAGGGGCTGAGAAACAAAAAGGGCTGGTTTATGCTCCAGAGGAAAGAATAAAGATTTATGTTCGCAAGTGGTCCGATATTTTGGAGGTTGAATGGGGAAATAAAATGAAATTTTTAAAAGAAAAGTTGGAAATTCAATCAAAAAGCGAGAAGTATTTAAGTCCTAATGATTTAACTAATAGTGTTATAGATCGCAAAATAGAGGCTGGAACTTCAAAACCACAAAAAAAATAAATGCCATTCAAAAACCTAAACGAATTTATTCAAGCACTCGATCAAGCTGGTGAACTTTTACGCATAAAAACCGAAGTATCTTCTGAGCTTGAAATTACCGAAATAACTGATCGAATCAGTAAAGGGGCTGCTGCGCAAAATAAAGCACTTCTGTTTGAGAAAGTCAAAGGTTATGACATGCCAGTTTTAATCAACTCACTTGGTTCTTATGAAAGACTCAATATTGCTTTTGGAGTTAAATCATTAGATGAGATTGCAGACAGAATAAGTGATTTACTCGATTTGAAAGTACCTGATGGCTTGTGGGGCAAATTGTCCATGCTTCCTAAATATGCTCAGGTTGCTTCATTTCCACCTCGCATGATTACAAGCTCTGCTCCTTGTCAAGAAGTTGTGATTACCGATCCATCTGAGCCAATGCTTGATAAGCTGCCAATACTAAAATGCTGGCCAGCTGACGGAGGTCCTTTTATAACTCTTCCGCTTGTTTTTACAAAAGATCCAGTCACAGGCGCAAGAAATGTTGGCATGTATCGATTGCAAAAATACTCTAATAATTCAACTGGCTTTCATGTTCATTGGCATCATGACGCTGCGGAGCACTTTCAGAAAGCAAGACAGAAGGCTCGACATAAAGCAAATCACAAAGCCAGTCAAGAAGAAGGGCAAGAAGCCAATCAAAATGATACTGAAGGAAAAGATTTAGCCATAAAAAGCCGTGAAGAAGTTGAAAGACATGGAACCAAGCTAGGTGCCAGAGCTGGTGGCAGATTTGGAGGCCTAAGAAAAATACCAGTAGCTGTGGCAATCGGGGCAGATCCAGCTTTGGTTTATGCTGCAACGGCTCCGCTTCCTTCTAAAATTGATGAAACCATTTTTGCGGGTTTTTTGAGAGGCAAACCAGTTGAATTAGTCAAATGCAAAACGATTGATTTAGAAGTGCCAGCTGAAGCCGAAATCATACTTGAAGGATATGTTGACCTCGACGAATTAGCTTGGGAAGGGCCTTTTGGTGATCATACTGGTTTCTATTCATTAGCGGGTGATTTCCCCGTATTTAGGCTTACAGCAATTACTCATCGCAAAAATCCAATTTATATGACAACTATTGTAGGTAGACCACCGCAAGAGGATTGCTATTTGGGAAAGGCGACTGAGAGGATTTTCCTGCCGCTCCTTAAGGTCATTATGCCTGAAGTAATGGACATGAATTTGCCGCTAGAGGGAGTTTTTCATAATTGCGTCATTCTTAAAATCCATAAGCGTTATCCTGGACATGCCAAGAAAATCATTAATGCTGTCTGGGGCTCAGGACAAATGGCTTTTACTAAATTTGTGATTGTGGTTGATCAAGATGTAAATGTTCAAGACATTAGTGAAGTTGCTTGGAGAGTCTTTGCGAATACTGATCCAATCAGAGATACGGTTTTCACACAAGGGCCAGTTGATATTCTCGATCATGCTAGCTCACTTCCTGGTTTGGGTGGAAAGATGGGAATAGATGCAACTGTTAAATGGACTGGCGAAGGTTTTGAACGTGACTGGCCAAATGAAATGATTATGAGAAATGATATTAAAGACTTGGTGAGTAATAAATGGAAGGATTATGGTTTTGCTCTTTAAAAGTCTTAGAAGCTTAAACTGGATTTAGCGATACCAAAGAAGTCTCAAGAAAACGGTCTTTTATTTCTTGTTTCTTAATTCGAGGCGTTTGAGCTTGCCTGATGGGGTTTTTGGTATTTCATCAATAAATTCGAAAAAATTAGGTACTTTAAATTTAGCTAATTCCTTTTTACAGAAATTTTTTAATTCGATTTTTAATTGATCTTTTTGCTCATCTGACAAGATTTTATTATTGGGATCTCTGTTTTTTAAAACTACAAAAGCTTTGATTTTTTCGCCGTGAAGTTCACCTGCCAGAACACCTATTACAGCCACTTGATCTACCAATGGGTGTTTTTCAAGAACTTCTTCTACTTCTCTGGGATAGACTTTGTGGCCAGAATGAACAATCAAATCTTTTTTTCGATCTACCAAAAATAAATAACCGTCTTTATCTAAAAAACCTAAATCTCCTGTTCGCAACCAAAGATCTTTGTGTTCAGTTTCAGTGAAAAAGGCTTTTTGAGTTTCTTCAGGAGAACCAAAATATCCTTCCGTAACAATTTGACCTCGAATGCAAATTTCGCCGATCTCATTATTCTCTTCGCTAGAAGATTTTTTTATTTGATTATTATTTTCATCAAGCAATATCATTTCAACTCCTTCAATAGGTTTGCCAATTGAGCCTGGTTTTCTGATTCCATTAATAGGGTTGCTAAAAGCCATTGAACAAGTTTCGGTTAGTCCATATCCTTCTTGAACACCTGCTCCAAAACTTTTTTCTACTTTTTGAAATAATTGCGGAGACATATAAGAAGCCCCACTATGACAAACTCGCAATTTAGAGAATTGATTTGATGAGTAGATGTCATTATCCAAATATTTGAGCATAAGCTGATACATAGTCGGAACAGCAATTAATATTGAAATTTCTTTTTCTCTCAGAGTCTTTATTGCATGAGATGCTTCAAATTTTGAAATCAAATGAATCTTTAATCCATAAAAAAGAGCAAGCCATAAAACATCCATTTGCCCAAAAACATGGCTCAGAGACAAAATTCCTAGTAGTGAATCAGATTGATTTATTTCTAAAACTTTTCCTGCGGCATTCAATTGAGCTTTAATATTGGCATAAGTCAGCATTACACCTTTCGGGGAAGCGGTAGTTCCAGATGTATAAATCAGAACTGCTAAATCTTGAGGCAAGTCTTTTGATACATTATTGGTATTTCCCTTTTCTAAAAGGTTGATTGAAGAGTCGAAGTATAAAGAGTTTAAGAGTTTCTCTAAGCTGATTTGATGAAGTTCTGTATCTTTGTTAGAAATGGTTGCATCTTCAAAACTAAGAATTAATCGAGCACCAGAATGAGTTTGTATTTTGGTGAGCTCAGGCTGTGTGAGCATTGGACTAACGGTAACAGCAATTCCACCGCTGAGCAAAACTCCAAAATACGCAAAAATAAAATCAGGTTCATTCCAAAATCGGATAATAATTCGGTCGCCAGATTCTAGTCCAATTTGCTTTAATTTTTCGGCTATTGAAAAGGCTTTTTGATAGACAGCTGCAAAGGAATACTCTGAATCTTCAAAGCTTAGGAAAGGCTTAGTTGAGTGACTCTCAAAATGATTCTTAATGAAAATATTCACGTCTAAAATAATCTAAAAAGCTCGCTCAGTTGCTGAATACATGATACTATTCAAACTCGTTCATTACACTAATTCTCAGTAAGTGTTTTGTCCAGTTTTAAGCATTTTGCTTGTTTGGAGAGATGGCTGAGTGGTCGAAAGCGGCACCCTGCTAAGGTGTTATATCCTTTATGGGTATCGAGGGTTCGAATCCCTCTCTCTCCGATTTTTAAGTTCAGTAGTTCTAACAATTCAATTTATTACTTTCGATTTCAATAATCTTTATTGAAGTTCAACAATTTTTTGCTTGAATATAAATTCATTGTGTTTTAAGCGCAATATGTTTAAGCTCACAAATTTAATGTTGAGTTTAGTATCAAATTTTCTTCCTAATTCAAAAAATTAAGTACAGATTTTAATTCGCTCGTAAAAGTCGTTCTGTTAATTAGTTTAGTTTTCAGTTAGAAGGGAGTTAAAAAGTCTTAATTGATTTCTTGGATTTTTTAACAACTCACCTTACGCAAAAAATATTTTCTGTTTTCTGGGATAGTTCCTGAGAAGGATCCTGAAACCACTTGAGAATAGAATGACACGATTAAGTTTCCTTTGTCATTCCGTTCTGTGCTGAACTGGTTTCAGGATTGTTTCGGAAACTAAATAAAATTATGCGACTTGCGTAAGATGAGTTAATAATTTTTCTAAACATCCAAAGTGGCTAAGAATGAATTTTCTTCTATGAATCTTCGCCTTGGTTCAACTTCATCGCCCATCAATATATCGAAAATTAGATCAGCTTGAGCGGCATCTTCAATTTCAACTTTCTTGAGGGTACGAGTATCTGGATTCATTGTTGTTTGCCATAATTGCTCGGGCATCATTTCTCCCAAACCTTTGAATCGTTGAACAGTAGCTTTACTTCCCATTTCAGCTAAAAGCACTTGTAATTGAGATTCGTTATAACAATATTCGGCTCTATTTCTCAACTCCACCTTGTAAAGTGGTGGTTGCGCCACATAAATATAACCCTGGGTGATGAGTGGCTTTGCATATCTAAAAAAGAAAGTCAAAAGTAAGGTTCTAATGTGTGAGCCGTCCACATCAGCATCTGTCATAATAATGATTTTGTGATAACGAACTTTTTTGAGATCGAGATTATCTTCTTCATTCGGCCTCAGCAAATCATCTCCAAGTGTTGAAATCCCAACTCCTTGAATAATGGCTTGAATTTCTGTGTTTTCATAAATTTTTCCGAGTCTGGCTCTTTCCACGTTCAGAATTTTTCCTCTGAGTGGCAAAATAGCTTGAATGACTCGATTACGTCCTTGTTTAGCACTGCCTCCTGCAGAATCTCCCTCAACTATATACAATTCACATTTAGAAGGTTCTCTTTCAGAACAGTCTGCCAATTTTCCTGGTAGGCCGCTTGAGCTTTCAAGTACTGATTGTCTTCGAACTAAATTGCGGGCTTTTTTTGCAGCTTCACGGGCATTTTTCGCTTGAATAGCTTTTTGGACAATGAGCTTGGCTTCTCGTGGATATTTATCCAACCATTCCGTTAAAGTGTCGCTAACAGCACTGTAGACCGCACTTTGAACTTCATTGTTTAGAAGCTTAACTTTTGTTTGGCTCTCAAATTGAGGATTTTTGACTTTAACAGAAATAATTGCTGTAATGCCTTCACGAATATCTTCGCCAATAATCGACTCATCGCTTTTTAGCAAATTTCCTTTTTTTGCATAATCAGTAATTGAACGAGTTAAAGCATTTTTAAATCCCGTCAAATGGGTTCCACCATCAGGATTATTTATATTATTAGCAAAAGCAAAAATGGCTTCGCTATATGTATCGGTATATTGAAAGGCAGCTTCGACAATTATTTCATCAACTTCTTTTTTTACAAAGATTGGTGGCTTATGGACTGGATTTTTGCTTTGATTCAAATATTCAACATAGGTTTGAATTCCGCCTTCAAAATAAAAAACATCTTGGACAACATTGTCATTATTTCTTTCATCGGCAACTGAAATTTCCAATCCAGCGTTTAGAAAAGCCATTTCCCGTAAACGGACACAAATCTTTTCGAAATTTACGATCGGAGTTCTTTGATTTCCATTTTCATCAGACTCATGAAAAACCTCTGGATCTGGATAAAACTGTACGGTTGTTCCATTACGTTCACTCGGCCCAATATATTTGATAGGACCTGTTGAAGCGCCAACTGAACCACCAGGATTATTCCCTCTAAACTCGATTTGATGCTTTCCGCCGTCTCTTTCAACGGTAACCAACATTTTTTCTGAAACAGCATTTACGCAACTGGCACCAACCCCGTGAAGACCACCAGAGACTTTGTAGCCACCGCCGCCAAATTTACCGCCAGCATGGAGCATAGTGAAAACAGTCTCAACGCCCGAGATGCCACTTTTTTCGACAATACCGATTGGAATACCACGTCCATTATCAGTCACAGTGATTGAATTATCAGCATTGAGAGTAACTGATATTTTGTCGCAATAGCCTGCTAGCGCCTCATCAACAGAGTTGTCTACGATTTCAAAGATGCAATGATGTAGAGCTTTTTGATCGACTCCACCAATATACATCCCAGGGCGTTTACGGACAGCTTCAAGCCCTTCTAAAATTTGTATTTGGTCTGCTGAATATTCTTCTTCTAAACGTGGAGTGCTCAAATTCATTTATCTTTTACTTATATCTTTTATAGGGATTGCAAAACTTTTTGAAATAGATCGTATTAGTTTAGCAAGCACTCATCCCTAACAGCTAATAAAAAAATATGATTTCAATTTGCACCGATTTGGAAAAGGAAAAACAAACAATCGCTTTTTAAAAACTGCTTTATTGCTTAGTAGGAGAATAATTTCCTTTAGGATCAATTTTTTTGATATTTTCTATATCTTTCTTCACGCTTTGGCTTACTCCTGAACTATTGACAGTATTTCCAATTAAAGTTGTCGGGGTGTCGTCTGGTTTGGTTGTAGTTTGAGGTTTAGTTATTGATGCTTTTGGTGTTTTCTTTGCATCACTATTCAATACCTCATCTTCACGTCAATGGCATTAAGTTAAGCTGAATTGTTGACAGGAAGAGTTACAGCGTTGCCTCATGGTGTTAAGTTTTAAATAGCAACCTTTCCCTCTGTTTTTTGAAAAGGTCGATTTAGAGCCGAACAGATTATTCAGCTTTTCAACTGAGGGGAGGGTGAAAATGAAAAGACGCCGTGTTGAGCCTTGCTGGGAGCTTAAGTCCTCAACTTGATGCCATTGCTTTTCAGGGGGGGGGCGGGTTGAAAAAGCTTAGTTTTTGGAAGTTCCCTAAATAGGATTGAATTATCCTGAAGAAGATTTAGAGGCTTTGAAGAATATTCAGGATTTTTTTCTTTTCATTCTGTTTTACCCTTAAATAACTTCTATTTCCCCCACAATAAATTGCAATTGTTGAAAGCAACCTCTTTTCATTCGATTTCTAGGTAAACTACTTTCATTATGAATACTTCTGCTACTAAAATCACCGCTTCAAGCATTCTTCTCTTTGAGACAAAAATTTTAATGGCTTTGATCAAAGATTTGAGAAGTGCTTCGGCTTTAATGGATTGGGATCGTGAAACTTATATGCCGCTTGGTGGGGCTGAAGACAGAGCCGATCAATTGGCAACCCTTGATACTTTAGCTCATGAATATTTAACTAATGAAAAAGCCCATGAATTGGTAAAGAGAATAGAAAATGAAATTCTTAATTGCGATCCCTCTGAAAAGCCTTTATTCGCAGTTTTTCTCGAAGACTTTGAAAAAGCCACCAAATTATCAAGCGATTTAGTTGGTAGAACCTCCAAAGCGCAGGCCTTAGCTCAAATCAGTTGGCGCAAAGCTCGTGAAGAGAATAATTTCAAGCTTTTTTCGGAAGATTTGCAAAAAATCATTGATCTCAAAATCGAAGCGGCTGAATGTTATGGTTATTCTGAAAATCGATATGATGCTCTTCTCGACTTGTTTGAGCCAGATGTAAAAGCTTCCGAACTTAGAAATGTTTTCAATGATTTGCGCAAAGAAACAATCGGAATTCTCTCTCAAGTAAAGGCTTCCCATAAAGAAATTGATGAGAGTTGTCTCTTTCAGCCTTATGAAGAAAGCAAACAAATGGAATTCGCCAAGTTTATTGCTGCTCAGATGGGCTTTGATTTCAATAATGGGCGTTTGGATTTGACTACTCATCCCTTTTGTACTTCATTTAGCGTGCGTGATGTCCGGCTCACAACCCGAATTTACCCTAATGATATTAGGTCTTGCTTGATGGGAGTCATTCATGAGGCTGGACATGGGCTTTATGAGCAAGGATTTGCAAAAAAATATGCTCGTACTTTTGTGGCTGATGGAGCTTCTTTTGGTATTCATGAGTCTCAGTCACTCTTTTGGGAGAAAATCATTGCTGGATCTGAAGAGTTTTGGCATTGGGCTTTTCCACATTTGCAAAAAGCTTTTCCCGAGCAAACCCAACAAGTCACTCCTAGAAGGTTTTACGAAGCATTAAACAAAATTCAACCTTCTTTTATTCGCACTGAAGCGGATGAATTGACCTATAACTTGCATATTATTTTGCGCTTTGAAATTGAAGATGACTTAATTAATCAAAGAATCAAAGTTTCCGATATCCCAGAGATTTGGAATGCAAAGATGAAAGAATCTTTAGGTATTGTCCCAGCTGGTGATGCGGAAGGTTGTTTGCAAGATGTTCATTGGTCTTTTGGTGGATTTGGCTATTTTCCTAGTTATACGCTTGGTAAGCTCTATTCGGCAATGATGTGGACTCAAATGCAAAAAGAAATTCCGACTGTAAAATCTAAAATTGCAAATGGCGAATTTGAACCAATTAAGCTCTGGCTTGGTGAGAAAGTTCACCAGTACGGCCGAGCAGAGAAACCAATACAGTTAATAAAAAGAATTACTGATAGAGATTTAGATGCAAATGACTTTATAAATGGCGTGAAAGCCAAAGTTCAGAATATTTATGGTTGAGTTGGTAAATAGATTCTGAAACAAGTTTAGGATTATATTGAGGGATGGATATAATTCAAGACCTTCTCCAGAACTTCTTTGGTGGCAATTTGATTCATGCAATTCAAAGATTCTTCTAGTTTGCAAACTTTTTCACTACATTTTGAATGACAAATAAATCCTTTGTCTTTTATTGCTGAAATTACAGTGCCTTTAAGCGGGGCATGTCTAATTTCGGAAGTTGGACCGAATAAGGCAATTGTTTCTACTCCAAGAGCTGATGCCAAATGAGTTGGGCCAGTATCAGCACCAATAGCCAATTTGCATTGACCTAAAATAGAAGCTGTTTCTAATAAGCTCAACTTACCTGTCAAATCAAGAAATTCAATATTTTTCAAATCTGCGCATTCAGAAAGTAAGGCTTGGCTTAATTCTTGCTCATCGCGTCCACCAAGAAATAAGCATTGTATTTTCTTTTCTTTGTTTGATTCAACTAAAGAGCGATTCAATAAGTTCAAAAACTCAATCCATTTTGCAAGGGGCCATGCTCTATGCGGTCTATGTTTGCCAACACCCGTAATAATGGCTATCTTTAATGAGTCAGAATTCAAATTCAATTTCTGCTTCACTTGATGAATAAGCTCATCTGGTAATTCAATTAAAGGTAAATGTTTTTCAGGAATAAAATCTTTTATAAAATTTGCGTCCCAAAAACTTCCTGGCAAGCTCTCAGCAAAATTTTGCCAAGCATGAATAGAACTAATCTCGGTAGAAATATTTGTAGAAGTGTTTGCTTTTTTTTTGTATTTGAAAACTTTCTGAAATCCAGCTACAAGAGCAAGCAAATCAGTTTTCCAGCTGGGTTGAAGGTTAATTAAGGTTGAAGAGGATTTAGAATGAAGCACATCTCCAAAAAAAACTACCACTTCTGAAAAGGGTGTTTTGATTCCTCCTTTAGAGCCCCCTCTCAGGGGGGTGGGGGTTGACAAACTTGAATTTGTGGAGATTTCTTGAATTTCTTTTCCTGAAAATTGATTCTTTAATTCTAAAGATTGCTTTATTAAGTTCCAAATTCCAGATTTGAGATTTAGCGGAATAATTTCATCAATTACCTTTGCATATTTCAGTAATGGAATTAATTCAGAAGAAGTAATGTAAATGATTTGAGAATTAGGTTTCTTCTCTCTAAGAAGTTGAATTAGAGGTAAAGTGTGAATAACATCACCAATAGCACCAACTCGCAAAACAAAAAAAGCTTCCACAAATTCACCGTCAGCTTGAATTGCTGATGTGTTCATGTGAAAGTTAATTGATTTATTCAACTAAAATATATGTTTAAACCAAGCTATAGGCTAGAGATAAGATTTAGAAATTACGCAACCGCATTTTTCTTGAGTGAATAAATACGTCCATTGTAATATCCGCAATTGCCACAAACTCTATGAGAAATAGTTGCTGAGCCGCAATTTGGGCACGTGTTTGTTTTGATGAGCGTTATTTTTGTTTTGCCAGCTTTACCTTGTCTGGATTTCTGTTTCGATTTTCTTTTCTTGGGAACTGCCATGACTTTAAGTTATCTAAATTAAAACTATCTCTTACTTACTTTATTCACTAGCTTATTTCAACTCGAATGCCTAATTAAATTTAGACCTTAGATTAATGAAAATAAGAATTTCTGAAGTCAGAAGATTTTAACATATTTCCTTTTTTGAATATTTTGGTTTTGAGTATGATTTTTACTTGAGCTTATTTGACTAAGTTCCAAGAATTAAATATTTTGAATCGCTTCTATCGATGCTTATTGCGAGAATAAACGTCGAATCCAAGGCCAAACTCATCAGGACAAAGAAAACCAGCCGCCGCAACCATTGCTCCATTGTCGGTACAGTATTTCAATTGGGGTGCTTTCAATTCAATTTTTCCTTCAGACTTTTCTTGAATGATTTGCCTTAGATTTTGATTAGATGCAACTCCTCCAGCAATTACTATTTTTTTGCAATTGTATTTGTGAGCGGCCTTCACGAGTTTATTTGCCAATTCCTGACATACAACATCCTGAAAGCTTGTAGCCAAATCCGCTCTCGAAAAATCTGGAGGTAATGAAGCAATTAATCTCATTACCGCTGTTTTTAAACCACTAAAACTAAAGTCAAATTCACCAACTTGGGCTCTAGGCAAAGTAAAAGCTGACTTGTTTCCTTCTAAGGCTAATTTTTCTATGGCTGGCCCACCTGGATAATCAAGGCCAAGCAGGCGACCTACTTTGTCGAAAGCTTCTCCAGCTGAATCATCTAATGTTTGACCTAAAAGTTTTTGCTTAGAATAATCTTCTACAAATAAGAGCTGAGTATGGCCACCCGAGGCTAATAAGCAAACAAAAGGCGGTTCAGTTTTATCGATCAAATAATTAGCACAAATATGCGCCTGCAAATGATTTACGCTCACTAATTCAATATCCAAAGCCCAACTCAAAGTTTTGGCAGCAGTGATTCCCACAAGCAAACTACTTACTAGGCCAGGTCCATTCACGACAGCAATTCGATCAATTTTTTTCCAATTAAAGTCAGGATGAAGAGAAATAGCTTGATTAATGGATTCATTGATCACTTTGTCAATTGATAGAAAATGTTCACGAGCGGCAATTTCCGGTACAACACCACCAAAAGCTTTATGAGTGGCGATTTGAGAATAAGTGATTTCACTTAATACCTCATGACCATCTTTGACAATGGCAACACTGGTTTCATCACAACTAGTTTCGATTCCAAGAACTATCAATTTCTATATTTCTTCTCTTTTGATCATTAAAAGCTCACAGGCATGCTGGCATAAATGGCATTCAATAAAATCGAGAAATTCTTTTTTGCAGACGACATTAAAGACTCATTTTATAATTAAATTATTACCTACATCTTCTTTCAAATAGAAATTCTAGGTAATTAATTTACTGGAATCTCCTTGGGGAACTACCTATTAAATTCATCTTATGTAATCTCTAATTAAAGGAATTACTGAGTCCTAAAAAGAGTAAGAACCAACAAAAAGGCGATCTAATAAGACGTATTTCCCTCTTTCAATTTATTAATCCTTTAAATTAGCCTCTTTCGAAGCTCTTCTAGGCGTGGCTACGCTACTGTAACGGCACAATCTCGAATCTTTCAGGAGTTGAAAAGACCCATCAATCTGCACCACCTTTGAATATTTTTCTCAATACCTTTGTATCTAACTTTTGAATTTCCCCACCAACGTTTGATTACGTGAAATGGATGCTCTACTTTAGCTTTAATACTGCTAAGTAGCTTTTTTCTTGTTTTTGACTCAGGCTTTGAGTAACCTTGTTCTTTTTTCCTTTTGTCCAAAAACTCCCTAGAATAATGTCTTTGAGTGCGCTTCTCTCTTCAATTCATCACTAAAAAAACCTAATCTCTCATGGAGAAGATTATAGCAATGGAAGAGTTGGTAAAGATATTGAAATTGTTCTTTGGATTTATGAAGAATAGTTTGTTTTCCTCAAATAATAATCGTCAGGAAGACAGCCTTCAAGGAGGCAACATTGTGCATTGTTGGACAAGTTCCATTAGACAGCAACTGCACAAGAGTGAAAAGATTTTTCAAAGAGTTTATTGAAGGAAAAAGGAAACAAAGTAATTTACAGCTTATGACCTAGTGGTTTTAGAAAGCATTTGATTGCAACCCAAATTACTTGAAAAGGAACCAGAAAGATTATTGATACAAAAATACACTTAGAAAAATCATTTAAATTTTTAGTAAGCATTATTATTTGGGCTTCTTCAAAACTCTTTATTCCTAGATCCAAGCAATTACTTTGTGAATTACCAACAGCTGAACAAATAGGATTTACATTATTGGCTTTTATAACAATAATGGAAATGGGGATATATATAAAGAAACTTATTAAAAGAAGGAGTTTATTTACTTTAAATCTTTTTGTTTTTATATCAAAGTTAATAGATATAGTTAAAAGAATATTAGAAAAAAACAGCAAAGCTGCAAGAAAAAGATTCCAAAACTGTAGATGAAAAATATCCATTTTTGAAGTAATAAAGTAAATTCAACCGAAGTGACTCTCAAAAAAGCTCCCAAGAAATGGCTTTGAAAACTTTTTTAAAATTCATCTCGTCTCGTTGTTTTTCTATTAGAACCAAGCGCTATTAAGCTTAATATATAAATTAAAGTTCAAATTCTAATTCCTATCTAGTTTGGAAATCATTGAGTCTTGACTAGTAGGGCTAGAAATTGAATTAATCGCTAACATTTAGTGTTTCATTTAATTAATCGCGTTACGTAGAATAATTAACTCTTTTAGTGAGATAGTTGCTGAGATAAACTCATGATCACAATATGAATTTTTCTTCGTCATTCCCTCTTGTCCTGTCCTGAATTCATTTCAGGATCATGTTTCAGGATTGTTTCGGAAACTAAATAGAACCATTAGGTTTTGCGTAACGTTAGCTAATCACAAAAATTTCTGCATCATAAATTTGCCTAAAAGGCTTTACTAATGAACTCTTTAAATCAATTCATATTCGTTTAATATAAAGTTTGAGCAACATGGAAAGGACTCTTTTACTATCTTTATCACTTGTCCTAATTTGCTTTGTCATCTTATTTAGCTTTCCAGTTGCGCTTATTGCAAAAGATTTAGATACAGAAGTGCTCGTCATTGGTGGTTCTCAAAGTGGAGTTGCGGCAGCGATTCAGGCCGCTAGACAAGGTAGTAAAGTTGTTTTGATTTCTAAAAGCGATTGGCTTGGCGGTTCAATGGTAGAAGCGGGAGTTTCTGCAACTGACGGGAATGAATTGTTGGCTTTTCACACTGGTCTATGGGGGGAATTTTTAACTCGTCTTGCAAAGAAAGAGCCAAATCTCTTGCAATATGGCTGGGTAAGTCTTTTCGCCTTTAACCCACAAATTGGTAAATCAATTATGGAAGAATGGGTTCGTTCAGAGCCTAATATAACCTGGATTAGATTTGCAGAAGCCAAAGAAGTTCTTTTTGATGAAAGCGGTAAATTCAAAAAAGTAATAGGAGTGAAATTGATTGATGGACGTGAAATAAAGGCCAAAGTCACTATTGATGCAACTGAATTGGGTGATTTGCTTGAAATCGGAAATATATCCTCTCGATTAGGCTGGGAATTTGAGGGGGAGTTTAATGAACCAAGCGCTCCAAAGAAAAAGTCTAAATTAATTGTGCGTTATCCATATCAAGAATTGACTTGGGCTTTTTATATGAAAGATTTTGGAGAAGGAAAAAAAGGGCCTGAAATCCCAGCGCCGGTTGGTTACACCTACAAAAAAGCTTCTGAACGCTATTGGTGTGCTTTTAAAAATGAAAAGCTTTCTAAGAAAAAATCAGCTTTCTTTGACTTAGAACCAAGCTGGAATTATCGATACAATGAGGCTGAACAAAATACACAATTTTTCAGTACTAATGATTTCCTGACATATGGTCAGATCAGTCCTAATTTATTTATGATTAATTGGCCTAAATGTGGCAATGATTATAGTTTAGGTATTGAGAGAGTATTTTCAAAGAATCCTGAAGAAAGAGAAAGATTTTATAAAGAGGCACGTACTCAATCCCTTTGGTTTGCGAGATACGTTCAAGATACTTTGGGTAGGCGTTTCTCAATGGCAGATGAAGTGTTTCCGCGCAGCAAAGAAAATGACGGAATTGGTGGTGTGGCCCTTATTCCATATAATCGTGAAACTCGCAGGCTTGAAGGATTTAAAACTTTAACTGAAAAAGAAATTTTGCCTAATATAGCGGCAGGAGAAAAAGCTCGATACTTGCCAGACAGCATTGCAATTGGAAATTATGCAAATGATCATCATTATTTTGAGATGGCAGATCCAGGCTCAGAGAAACACTTTAAGGCAATGCCGAAATCGATTAGGTGGGGCGGTAGATATTCAGGCACACCTTTTTCAATTCCTTATAGCGCGCTCATTCCTGTTGAAACAGATGGTTTGATTGTTGCTGAAAAAAGCTGGTCAGTTAGCCATTTAGCCAATGGAGCAACTCGCCTGCAACCAGTTTGCATTTTGGTTGGCCAAGCAGCAGGAGCCGCCGCCGCTTTAGCTGTCCAAAAGAATATTCAACCTTTTGATCTCAAAGTAAATGAATTGCAAGCTATTTTGCTGAATGACTCAAAAGCGCCAACAACGGTAATTCCTCTTTTTGATATTTTGCCGGACAACAAATACAGAGCCGCTATTCAGAGATTAATTTTGTCTAAAGCAATATCATTTCCACTAGATGGTCAATTCTGGCCTGATGAACAAATTAGTAAAGAAGACTTTCATTTATGGGCAAGTAAAGCAGGCTTAAGTGAAAATCAAATTACATATAAACCAATGTCAAGGGCTGAGGCAGCTTATCTTATAGAGTCAATGTCAAATACTTTAGGCGCAGTTCCTGTTTCGGAAAACTCCAGTCAGGCTCTTGCAAAGCTTGGCGTGAAAGACTATTGTGCAGATTTGAAAACAAGTGCTGATTTAGAGAGCTTCAAGCTAGAGAACTTGGAAACTAGTGAAGGAAAGCCTGTTATGAGGAATACTCCTTTTGCATCAAATCAAGCTAGAACCGCAGGCGCAATTACAATTGATCCACGAGTTTATAATTTCTTACGCGACAATAAAGCTTCCAGTCTGAGAATTTGTTTCAAAGGTGCATATAATCACAGTGGTGCTTGGATGTTGATCACGCAAATTAATCCTAGTATTAAATAATTTCTTACTCAAAATTTCGAAGTCCTCTCCCCCGACCCCTCTCCTAAAGCCAGAGTTAATCTCAGTAAGCTGGAAATGATTTTGCTTGTTAATGGAAAAAAAGTGGATCTGAAAGTTTGTTTTAGAAATAAAAATAAATATGCTCCAATATAGTTCCTATGACAAACTCAGGATGACGTTGTAAACTGCAACTGCCCAGAAGGTGACTTTTGATTCTTTTTTTGCTTTGAAAAATTTCTAAAAATTTGCAAATTATTTGATCTTGTCTAAGGCTTCTTTAGAAATACTATTGGTTAAATCTTTACCTTCAAACACAATTTCTTTGCCTGTCATACTCTTCATTAAGCGGCGTAATTCAGAAGTTTTAATATCTTGAATTGATTTATTCTTATCTATTGCAAGCCAAGCCGCCAAGCCAATATAAGCGCCAATACTAATATTTAATTCTAAGATGCGCCCAATAGCTGGAGCCAGCCCATAATATCCTGCGGAACGTCCAATAACAGCTAAATTTGGAATTTTTGTAAGTGAATGTTCTATACCAAAATTAAAAATTGGTTTTGGCATTTTGCCACCCAGCCCATCAATGCCACCACGCACATCAAAGAAATAAGAAAAAGTTCCAATTGAATTCTCAAGACTATTACCACCTCTTAGTATGTCTCTCCCCGCAAGTGGCTTCAGGACATCGAGTATGTTGAGATGGTGCCTAATGTATAGCTCCTGGGGAGAAATGACTTTGATTTTTGAATGTATGTTACCTTGCATCTCAATAACGGGTACCTCCTTCCTGAGCCACTGTTCAAAGCTTTGCATATCACTCAACATATAATCACGTGGTGAAATACCTTTGTCTAGAAATTTGGATAACTCTGGAGCCGACATTTTGTAAAGGAAAGCATTCCATGAGAGAGCACCATTATCCAGAATTGCAATATTAGGTCTATCGAAGATAAAACCTTCTTGCAAAGTGTAAGGCTTGCCGCTCCACTCATGAAAAGCTCCCCCTAAGGCAATACTGCGCACATCGACATAATCTTCACCCACAATCATTTCCTTTTCAAGAGTGCTTAAAAGCCAATCTGCGACCTTGGGTTCATTATCACGTCTAATCATTAATTCAATTTTTGACAGCAACTTTTTATTAGACAAAATAGATTCTTCTAACTTTTGCAGTTGCTGAACTCTAAGTCCATGAGTCATGAAAACAGGAGTTACTGGCAATGTCGCATCTGGATAACCTAAAGTGTCAAAGCCAAGTGAATATTGCAAACCAGCCGCCCTTGCTAAATCAGCATTTTGAGTCGCATCAACATAAACTTTGGCTTTATATGTAACTTTTGGGCTTGACTTTGAATTAACAGATCTTGAAACAAGATAATCAATTTTTGTGTTTTCTTTTTGTTCGCCTGCTTTCTTCTTCTTGCCAGCTTTTGACAAGAAAGGTATAAGCTCAGTTTGATTTATAAGTTGAATATTGGATTCTTTCAGCATAGTTCTCAGTACTTTGTCAGCTTTAACTGGATCGATCGAGATCTTCTTGACTTCAGCTCTGGCAAGTAATTCACGGTAAAAGTCAGATGAAGGTTTCAAGTAGGCAGTTTTATTCTTGATATGCAATATTCGACAAGTAAATCTAAATCCTTTACCAATAAGTGATTTTGATTGCCATAAATGAGAAAACAAATTATGCGAATCTGGCTTTTCCAGAATTTGATTTCGATCCAAATAAGCAAGTCCTCCGCGAGTTATAACTCCGCCTAGCATTTCACCAGGTTTATTGGGGCGAATTAAAAGAATTTCGATTTTTTTGCCATTAAACTTAGCTGCTCTAGAAGACATAACCGCTGCTGCAATACCAGGAATTTCATCACCATAAACAATAATGTCGGCATTAATTAATTGGGAACTCTTGATTTGCAATTCGTCAGTATGTCCATGAATTGAGAGGGCTTGAAAAAGAAGGATAATAAAGATGAATAAACTTCTTTGTTTCATTTGAGAGAATAGAAGTGATAAATTTGATTGAGTTGTTTTGAGATAATCTTCTCAATTTAATGGATTTCTCATATATTGCAAAATGAAATATTTTCTGAGTGAAGACAAAATAATAGGACTTATTAGGGCTCATTCATTCGATGAATTGAAGAATAAGCTTCACAATGTCTACACTGCAGGGATTCATACTATTGAAATCTCGCTTACTTGTGAATGCGCCTTTCAAGCGATTAAATGGACAAAAGAGAATTTTGAAGATGTATCTCTTGGAGCTGCCAGCATCATAAACCTAGAGCAGCTCAAGCAAGCTATTGATTGTGGCATAGATTTTGCAACAACCCCAATGATTGATCCTGAAATAATGAGTTATTGCATAGAATCGAAAATAGACCTGATTCCTGGGGCAGCCACTCCCACCGAGATTGTACAAATTATCAAAAATTATTATTTTCCATATATCAAGCTTTTTCCGGCTCACTCAGCGGCTTTTTATCAGAGCATAAAGAAAGTTTTCCCCAAACAAGAATTCATTTTAAGTAGTTTTCCGATTGAAGAAATTGAAGATTTACAAAAAATTGGTGGATGTAAATATGCAATTGGTTCATATTTTACAGATACTCTAGATGCAAACGAGACCATTGCAAGGGTTTCACAACTAAGGCAAATACTCAAAAACTCAAAATAAAAATTTCACTCAATCTTTTTCTGGGGTTTTCTTCATAAGCCTGCATTAATAAATTAGGGAAGGCAATTTGGACTTACCCTGAATGGTCATAGGAAAACAAAGATAGATTCAGGCTAGACCCCTTTTATTGGAGGAAGATAAACCAATCAATTGATTGCAAGAGGTGCTTATTTGCCTACAACTGGAGTAAGTGTTGAGAAGAAGAAAATACAATGAAAATCAATTCACTAACTTTATTTGCCAATTCTAATAGTCTGATTACAGATGAAAGGCAAAAACGAATAAAAGATAATCTCAAATTAGTTAATCAAGTTGTTAATAGATTGACTTACTTGATTTCTACTGATAATGAAAGAGAAGACCTGATAAGTTATGGAGTCATAGGGTTAATTCAGGCTGTTGACAAATATGATGCCGCCAAGGGAACTAAATTTGAGCCCTTTGCCTTGCTCAGAATCAGAGGAGCCATAATTGATCACATTCGCTCATTGGATAGGCTGAGTCGTGGATCTAGGCAAAAAGTCAAAGCCCTCAGCGCCACCATTCAGCAATTAGAACAAGAAATTGGTGGCGCTCCAGATGATGGACAAATTGCAAATCGACTAAATATTTCTCTGAGTGATTTAAGAGAAATTCAAAAAGATGCAGCAACTATGACGCTTTCCTTGGATTCTTGTCTGAGTGAAGATTCGGAAGAAACATGGGTTGATCAATTAAGCGATGAAAGTGCCAGTCCAGAAGAAAAGTGTGAGCAGTCGCTTTTTATAGGGAAATTAGAAAAAGCAATTGAAGACTTGCCCGAAAGAGAGAGGCTAATCATTGGTTTGTATCATTATCGTAAACTCACCATGAAAGAAATTGCCTCAATGCTGAAAATCTCCGAATCGAGAGCCTGTCAAATTCATAATCGCAGCATATCCCTCCTGAGGAGTAAACTCGAAAATGCTTTTTAGCTTTTGTAGATAGATTGTTACAGCTTTATTAATAAATTTACCTTAAGAATCAGTAAAAGCGATTGACTTGTTGGTATAGTCTTTTGTTATTGTTTTCTTTTTAATATAAAAAGTCATAGGTCTAAGTCCAGTTCGAAACAAATGTACTATCGATTCAACTGCCTATAGACAACTCATAACTGATAAACTTCCTGAACGCTATGATCTTCTCAGGCTTAGCCACTGGAAAGACGTTCAAAGACCATCAGGGATAGATTCTGTTTTCGATTTTCTTCAATCTGTAAATGGAAATCTAAGAGCAGAATTATCTCAAAGTCGCTCAATTATTGATGATGTTGATCCGATTTAGGAGACAAACTTTTTAGAGATATAGTGATACTCTTCGAATTGAAGAGGGGACAGATAATTCAAGGTTGAATGCTTTCTTTCCCGATTAAAGTAAATCTCTATGTATTGAAATATACCCGATTTAGCCTCCTTTCTTGAAATAAACTTTTCGTGATTAACAAACTCGGTTTTTAATTTGCCGAAAAAGCTCTCTG
>DUDU01000058.1 GCA_005110395.1 Candidatus Melainabacteria bacterium
AGAAGTAGTAAGGGCTTTTCAAAAGAATTAGAATTTTATTTTGAAGAGGAGTGGATTCCTAGGGAGTTGAAATGGCTAAATGATGAACATATTAGGTTTGTAAGCGTTTACAAAGATCAAACTATGTGTAAAAAGTCATTGATAAATATAAAGCGGATTAAAAATGATTGGAGAGTATATGATGATGATTTTTGTTACCTACAAATCTCAAATAAAATCAGTTTCTAAAAAGAATTTTTTATCAGTAATTCTTCATCGCTTGAATCTTCAAGATCAACTAAATCATTTCTGGCATCAGTGAGCGCCCTAATCAATTCATCAAGCTTTAAATGTATTGCTTGCGAGTCGCAATTTTGAGTATTTTGTATCAGAAAAACAATCAAAAAAGTCACAATTGTAGTACCCGTATTAATGACTAATTGCCATGTATCAGAAAAATGAAAAATAGGACCAGTAATCATCCAAATAATAATTATCGATAACGCAAATATAAAAGACCAAGAAGAACCGACTAATGCAGCCACACGATGCGCAATTTTACGAAATAATTCATTCATGCTTGTCTCCAAACAAAAACTTTCGCTTCCCAAGGCGGAAGATCTAATACAAAATCATTTTCACCAACATTAATATCATAATCAGATGTCCACTCATGCCAAGCCCCTCGATTTGGAAAGTTTGCAATTTTATACCCTGCATAAAACCTATCCGAAAAGTTAATTACTACTGCCACACGCGAACCCTGATCATTCCAACGAATATAAGCCAATACCCTGCCATCTGGATTTGTATGAAAAAAATCAATATTCTCTCCATAAAGAGCATGATTATTTCGGCGCAAATTAATAAGTCCCTTGTAAAAACCTAATAAATCTTTATTCAAATCATTTTTCAATAAAGTCCAATCAATTTTATTGGATTCTAACCTTTTAGTTTTACACTCACCAAATTCCTCACCCATCCACAACATTGGAATACCCATAGCTGTCATTAAAATCGAAGCACCAAGCTTTATACGATTAAAGGCGGCCTCATGCATAATTCCCTTTGCACCTAAATCAGCCAACAAATGATTATGATCATGATTTGTCAAATAATTCACAACATTAGTAGCTCCATATAAGCCTTCTCTGCGCGGGTCAATTACATCTTTTAGTCTTTCAATATCAAAGGTTTCACCAAAAAGATGCTCTCGGATGCAATAGCAAAAAGTGTCATGCCAACAAGCATCCATTGGTCCATTTGCACCAGTTATACTCACATTCATTGGTACAAATTCTGCAATATTATAAAAAGGTTTCATACCAGCTGAAGCCTTACCCTCATTTACAATCCAATTCATGAAATCATAACTTTCAACCTGCCTGCATGAATCATAACGAATACCATCAATGTGAAATTCTTTTACCCAATAACGAAGTACATCTCCCATGAACTTGCGAGCTGGATATGTTTTAAGTTTTTCATCATAAAAATCATAATTAAATTGCGGACCCCAGCTCCATTCAGGGTCTTGAGGTTTTTCATGATACCAATAATTGTGATCAATCTTAGTTAATGGTGCAGAAGCTTCTGAGTGATTACAAATTGCATCCAGAAAAACTCGAATACCTCGTGCATGACATTCATCAATTAATTGCTTAAGTTCAGCCGTAGTACCATAAGAAGTTTCGGTAGCAAAAAAATGTTTTGGATTATAACCCCAACTGTATTTGCCAGGATACTCATTAATAGGCATAAGCTCAATGGCATTAATACCAAGATCAGTCAAATAATTTAGCTTTTCAATTACATTGAGATATTTGCCCCTAACTAAAGAATCCGATTCACCACCCGAGAAATCAGCAATATGCAATTCATAGATTACTAGCTCACGATCAGAAGGTAATACTTTTTTATCATACCGCCAAACATAATCATCAACTATACGTTTGCCATTTTTGATTTTAATTACGGCATTTTGTTCTTTACTATTAATATCAGTCGCGTATGGATCTATTACATCAACCCATTCATCAGGCTTAAGGAACCAGCTTTTTGAGCATACTTCATATTTGTACTCATATACTCCATCTGCTAAATCAACTTTTATTCTGAAATTACCATCATTGGATTTAAGCATGGGTAGTTTTTGCCAACCCGAAAAACTACCTTTAAGAGAAGCATCTTTATTGTATGGGGCAAATAAAGTAAATTCAATTTTGCTACTCATGATTTTTCTTCATGTTTTTCATTCATAGATTTTTAGATTAACTTTACAGAGAGAAGTAAATTACTCACTAATAATAATTATTGTACTTAACTAACCTTATTGAGGCATGAGTATATTTCAAATTTATTATCAAATTCATGTGATTATCTCACCCACCTCACTGACAGTACTAGTTAAGAAACTCTATCATGAATTATCTGTTTTAAAAGATATTCATATTCTAGGTTGCTTTGGTATAACTGAGAAATCATGCCACCTCAAGATCAGAATTTCTTGAAGGTAATATTGCATGAAGAATGTATGAGATAGCTGATAAAACCAAGCTAAATATTAATGCCCACAAAAATGTGTCAACTTTGAAAGAACTAACGAAAGTATCTACCAAAAGTATCATTGCTGCATTAATTACAAAAGTAAAAATACCCAAAGTAATCAGGTTAATGGGCAAAGTTATAGCAAGTAATATTGGTCTAATAACTGCATTGACAACTCCTAGCAGTAATGCAACCCAGAGAGAAGCCATTAAGCCCTCTATATGAATACCAGGCAATATCTTTGCACTAAAAAATACAGCTAATGCACTAAGCAAAAGATTAAGAAAGAAATTCAACATAAAATATTTTCCTCATTTATACTGCGATCAATTTTATTAATCAATCTAAACAGACACTACTTCTATTACTATCACGGATTTGCATTTGAGAGCATGTACCAATTGTCATAACAATCTCATTGCAATGATATAAGAATCAACAATTAATATTTAATATAAAGAATTAAATTCATCGATATACTTACTTCAAAAGTGGATTTTAGATAAGTAAAATGAAAGTAAAAGCAGCTGTAGCCTGGGCGCCTAAACAACCTTTGAGTATTGAAACAGTCGATCTTGAAGGCCCTAAAAAAGGAGAAGTACTTGTCAGAATAATTGCTTCTGGAGTTTGCCATACTGATGCTTATACTTTATCAGGCGTTGATCCAGAGGGTTTGTTTCCCGTCATACTCGGCCATGAAGGCGCTGGCATAGTCGAAGAAGTTGGAGAAGGAGTAACATCTCTCAAAAAAGGCGATCATGTAATCCCACTCTATACACCAGAATGTGGCACTTGCAAATTTTGTCTTTCAGGTAAAACTAATCTTTGTCAACGCATACGTGAAACGCAAGGTAGAGGAGTAATGCCTGATGGAACCAGCCGTTTTTCTAAAGATGGCAAGCCGATTTTTCATTATATGGGAACCTCTACCTTTGCTGAATATACTGTCACCGCCGAAATCTCGCTTGCAAAGATTGATCCAAAAGCACCTCTAGATAAAGTTTGTTTGCTGGGCTGTGGAGTAACAACTGGAATTGGAGCTGTTCTCAATACTGCAAAAGTTGAAAAGAACTCGAATGTTATTGTTTTTGGAATTGGAGGAATTGGCTTATCCGTTATTCAGGGAGCAAAAATGGCCAAAGCTAAAAGAATCATTGCAGTTGATATAAACAATTCAAAAAAAGATATTGCCTTTAAGTTTGGTGCAACTGATTTTGTGAACCCCAATGAAATTGAATCCCGTGAAATCAAGACCAATATTGTTGACTATTTAGTAAAAATGACTGATGGAGGAGCTGATTATTCTTTTGAATGTGTAGGTAATACTAAACTTATGCGTCAAGCTCTTGAATGCTGCCATAAGGGCTGGGGACAATCAATTATTATTGGTGTGGCTGGTGCCGGCGAAGAAATTTCTACTCGACCTTTTCAACTTGTAACTGGACGAGTATGGAAAGGCTCAGCTTTTGGCGGGGTGAAGGGACGTACTGAGCTGCCAGGCTATGTTGATAGATATATGGCTGGTGAAATCAATTTAGATGATTTAATTACATACAAAATGCCAATCGAGGAAATTAATCAAGCCTTTGATTTAATGCACTCAGGCAAAAGTATAAGAAGCGTCGTAACTTTCTAAAATAATTCTTTAAGTAATTTTTCAAAAACTTTCAAAATATACAAATCACATAAATGAAAATACTCAAATCACATAAAACATTTGGTGGATTCACCCAGTTTTGGTCGCACAACTCAGAAAGCACAAAAACTGAAATGAAATTTTCAACCTATATACCAAGTGGTGAAATCAAGGGTTGTTTACTTTGGCTTTCGGGATTAACTTGTACTGAAGAAAATTTCATAATGAAAGCTGGTGCACAAAAATATTTGGCTGAAACAGGTTTAATGGTGATTTGCCCTGATACTTCACCTCGAGGATTGAATTTACCAAATGAACACGTCTCATATGATTTTGGTTCAGGTGCTAGTTTCTATGTTGATGCTCTAACTGAAGGTTACAAAGACTATTATCAAATGTACAGTTATATAGTTGATGAAATCTGCAGTATTATTCAGCAAAAATTTCAACAAAATAATATTTCTATTTCTGGTCATTCGATGGGTGGACACGGCGCTTTAATGATAGGCCTCAAAAATCCAGCTAAATTCATATCTATTTCGGCCTTTGCCCCAATTGTTAATCCAATTCAATGTGATCTTGGGATAAAAAACTTTACTGGGTATTTGGGTAAAGATCAGTCTTTGTGGACACAGTATGATGCTTGCGAATTATTGAAAGCCGGTAATAAACATACTAATACTATTTTGATACACCAGGGTTTAGCAGATGAATCTTTAGAAAGAAGTTTATTAACTCCACATTTTGAACGAGCTTCTCAAGAATATGGACAGAAAGCTGAAATCAAATATGTTGAAGGTTATGATCATGGATATTATTTTGTATCCACATTTGTTGAAGAACATATTAAATTCCACAAACAATTTCTTGGGGATAACTAATATGTTATAAACAAAGTAATTTAACTTACATCTCTATTCAAAAATGAAGAGAATAATTGTTTTCTGGCTTGTCTTAATATTTCTTGCTCAATCAACTCATTCAAAGCCTACAAAGTCAATCAAAAAATTTGACAAAAAATCCGCTGTGGAATTCACATTAGCAGCGGCTAATCTCCAAATTCTATTACATGGTTTTAAAGAAGCAGAAGAACAATACAATTGGATACTCTATTTATATGATCCAAATAATCCACAAGCCTTAGCTAGAAGAGCAAAAGTTAGAGTTGAAAGCTTAAACAATATACATGGTGGTATTGAAGATTCTAATAATTCAATTTTGCAAAGCTTAATGAGACTTAATTCAAATTATCTCAAAGAAGCGTTGGCATATAGAGGACTTTTTGTGACTAGCCTCAAGAGATTTCTCGAAGCAAGTATTTGTTGTCAGCTCTCCAACCTTATTGATTATAAATATGCTGAATCTAATCTTTGTTTGATGAATCTTTTACTTCTCAGAAATGATCTAAAAGCTGTTGTTAAATATTCGAGCAATTTACTGAATTTCACACCTAAGAAAAAAATATTTATTACGAACAAGCCCTTAGATCCAGAGCCGTTGCTTATGGTGGAACTAAACAATATGAACAATCTCTAAAAGATTTAAACATACTTATTGAAAGAAATCCTAAAGATAAGCTCTTGTACTTTTATAGAGCAGGAATTAATATGCAAGCTAATCACTTTAAAGCCGCTTATAATGATTATGTAAAAGATTCAGAAATAAATCCAGAACGAGGAAATCATTTCAAAAAAGGATTTACAATCGGAATGTTTGATGATCATCAAGCTGCTCAAATTGAATTCGAAGAGGCTTTAGAAGAAGAGCCTGACAATTTAAGTATTATTGGAAATTTGGCAACGGCTTATGCGAATAATCATCATTATGATTTAGCCATTCAGACTGCAGAAAAAGGAATTACATTAAACCCAAAGTGTATATACTGTAACAGTGCTAAAGGATTTGCTTATTATGAGACGGGTAAATATGCTGAAGCTGTTACTGCTTATTCAAAAGCCATTGATTTCAGTATTCAACAAAAACATGAGAAAACCTATACAAAGTTTTCTAGCCGTTGTGAAGCTTATATTGGATTAAAAGATTTTGAAAAGGCTTTCGCAGATTGCAATAGAGCAATTAAGTTAAATAAAGAGGATCCATGGGCTTACAAAAACAGAGCAAAAATCTATTTAGCATTGAATAAAAAAAATAAAGCGCTAAAAGATGCACAAATAGCTGAGAAACTTCTGAAAAAAAATCATGAAGAATATATGGATAAAGTTGAAATAGCTGATCTCCAGAAAGTTCTTGAGCAAGCCAGAATATAACAAGGGAACATCTATTTATTCTCCTCTGCCACTTTCGATCCCCCAACCTCCTTAGTAAGGGGGCTTTCAGGAAATATGTTGAAGGTTATGATCATGGATACTATTTTGTGTCTACCTTTATTGAAGAACATATTAAATTTCACAAACAATTTATATAGAATCAGTATGCAAAGCACATTATTCTGAGAACTCAACATCAAATAAAATTTATTAAATTGCTTATTGTAAAACTGAATTACTTAAAACTGAATTACTAAGAAAATGCCTTTCACCGAAAGAATTGTCAAAGATTTCTTTTTGAACTTTAGGTTGGCGAAGTTTCCAAATATCACCGTCAACAATAAAGTGATGTAAGTTCATAAATGAACTAATTACTACACTTGTAAATAAGAAATTGACACCTGATAATTTGTGAATAATATAAGGAATTCCTACAAAGAATACCATTCCAAGTATTACCAACAAACGATAATATTTCAAAAATGTCATTGACCAAAAGAATTGGCCTAGCTGTTTCAATGAATAATAAGCACCATTAAATTGAGTACGAAAATTAGCATAAACGGTGATTAGTAAGTATTGCAAGCTATGAAAAAAAGGAACAAACTTTACAAAAGCATTATTGTAAGCTCCTATTACAAACCATAGTATTTGACTAAAAACCACAATATGTACAATTGTTGGCAAAGCACTTTTTTGTGTTTTATAGAGATGGTAATTTAATGCCAAATACAAAATAAATGCACACCAAATTATGCATGTTGAAATGAATACAAACTGATTTGGTAAACCAAGCGGATGAGGAGTAATACCTAAAAGTATATTGATTGAAGCAGACCTGGTCTCTAGGTGAGCTAAATTATAAAAGTAAGATGAGTATATGAAAAATGCAATTACTAATTTGTGAAATTTATTTAGTTGAATACTGTTTTTATTTGAGTAAATTAAAGATATTCCATAAGTCTGACCAGAATAATGGTAACCACTGCTTACAAGATAAGCTTTGAAAAAAATTGGGGCCCACTCTGTAGGAAAGACAAAACAAGCAATCGCCCCAATAGCAAGAATTAGTGGAGCAAGAATAGTAGAAAAAAAATATTCTTTTATATTATCCCAACTTGCATAGGCCCTAAAATAAGTTGCCATATAATGCGGGTGATTGATCAAATTTGAGCCAATACTTAATAAGCGAAGGAATACTTCATTATTTGTATTAATGTTAAAAAGTGTAAAGAAAACATAAGTAATTAAACTTAGGCCGCCTACTGTTGAGAGATCAAAGCCTGGATTAAGTAAATTCTTATTTGAAGAAGTAATAGATGACATATGTAATTTTTACCCATTTCTTGTATTGATTTCTCTTAATTTAATCTTCGAGAAAAATCTAAAAGCTATCTGAGAATTCAATGTAAATTTCTAAAACTAACTCACAGATTAAGTTTAGTGAAAGTGGAAAGAAGTTAGAAAAAAATAAATTCTATAATTGTCCTAAAATATCTGTCTTGCACGTTGTATCGATTGGCCTAGAAATTGTTAAACAAAAGATTCTTGATGAAAGCCCGCTCAGAAAAAGGAAGTTTATATATTTGGCTTTTAGCTTTATTTATTTTCTTTATTTGCATAATTAGCTTTTTGATTTTTATGGAAGGTTTTTATCGCAAGGTTGCCTTGATTAGACTCAGAAATTATGCAGCAGCTACAGCTCTCCAATTTGGGCGTGAACTAGCAGATAGAGGTAGTTCTCACAAAATTGAAGAAACTGATCCAGCGTATGGAAAAGCTACTCGCTTCTTTCTCTCAAATATTTGGAATAGGAAAATCAATTCACCTGCTGATATAGCTGAGATTAGAGAATATCAATGTTATGTTCCGCATGAAAAATCTGTTTTTGGACAAAATCCTTACTCGCCAGAAAATAATTGCAAAGTTACTGGCAAAATTCGCAAACCAATAATGTCATTGAGATGGAAATTTGACGTTGATAATTACGGCTATGGAGTTTGCTGTCCCAGTAACAAAAAAACTCAGCAAGGAAATGAACAAGCTCAAATTACAGAAAAAGATTTTTGCGTGAATTTTAATATTAGTGGAAGAATAGACCCAGTTTTTATTGGCAGAATATCTTGGTTTAGACAAATTGAATTTATTCGTGTTGGAAATTTCAGCATAGATACTCGCGCAGTTGGACTGAAAGATGGTAAAACCGTTTTTCTTGAACGAATCTCATCAGTTCCATGTCCAGCTACAGAACCAATTATTGACTAAGAGGAGTGTAAATATGAGCCGTCTACTCTGTTTTGATATTGGCAAAAAAAAAGTTGGAATTGCAATTTCCGATAAAACACAAACGGTTGCACGTGCTCTCAAAAAGATTCATTTCAATCAATTACGAAAAGAGTTACGAAGTTTGCTCTCGAAAAATACTGATATAGAAGGATTAGTATTTGGTTTGCCACAGTCTAGAAGTGGTGAAGCAGCTCTTGCAATCAAACAAATTGCCGAAAATCTAAAAGGCGAATTTCATATTCCAGTTTATTTTCAGGACGAAAGATTAACCAGCTGGGAAGCGAGAGAAAATCTCAAAGAAGCTGGTTATACTCCTGATCAAATCAAAGAAAAAGAAGATGAAACCGCCGCTCAAATTATTCTTCAAAGTTTTTTGAATGAGAATAAAACTACAAATTATTAGTTAATGTCTTTAATTTCTGGAGAAGCATTTTTATAATTCATCTTTGTATTTGTATTCCCATCTTTCCTTATGTCAGCTCTTACGTATATGGGTTGATGTTGATCCGATTTAGGAGACAAACTTTTTAGAGATATAGTGATACTCTTC
>DUDU01000059.1 GCA_005110395.1 Candidatus Melainabacteria bacterium
AATGGCAGATCCAAAGATTTGAAAAATTCTAATGCGTTCTCTATTTTGCTTAATCTTTGTTTTACTTCTTTAAGAACATTTTGCACAACTGAAAAAGCATTAGAATTTTTATTCAGAGATTGTAATTCCTCTTCTAATTGGGTTTGCCAAGCTTGAAGTTCCTCGATGCTGCCTTTTGGAGATTCTGTTATTTGCTCTAATACAGATTGTTGACTGACCTGATTCAACTCAGCTTGAACGGATTCAGCATTTTTCAATTGAGTAGCAACATTTTGTAATTCTTCTAAATATAGAGGAATCAATTTATTCACTTGTTCTTTTAACGCTATATGTTCTTCAGAGAGAATTGTTGATGATTGGAATCGTTCATATACTTTTTCTAGAAGTAATAATCTTGTTTGAATTTCCGTTGAGCTTGTAAATGATTGAGCGGGTTTGTTTGTGGGAGTTTTAATTAATTCTTTGAGAGAATTTCCTAATTCATACCTTGTTTGAATCTCGGTATCTAAATTGTTTAATCTTTCTTCTATGCTTGAAATAACAGTTTGTAGTGCTAAACCAGCATTTGAATTATTACCCAGAAATTCAACTTGCTTTTTTAATTGGGTTTGTTTGGTTTGAAGTTTCTGAATGTTGCTTTCTAAAGATACTGTTGATGACTCTGACAATGGTTGTTCACTGAGCTGATTCACCTGAGCATGAACGACTTCAGCATTTTTCAATAGAGTGACAACATTTCTTAATTCTTCTAAATATAGAGGAATCAATTTATTCACTTGTTCTTTTAACGCTATATGTTCTTCAGAGAGAATTGTTGATGATTCAAGATTCCTCATTTGATTTTCAAGATTCTTTATGTGCTTTTCTGCTTCTGCTAAGTTTGTAAATGATTGAGCGGGTCTGTCTGTGGGAATTTTAATGAATTTGTTGAAAAATTGAGTCTTTTCTTCTATTTGCTTTGATAATTCTAATGATAAATTTTGTTGAGTTGTGTTGATTTGTTCTTTTAGTTTTTCAACCTCGACTTGATGAGTCTGTAGTTGAGTAGACGAAGAAATCTGACTCAGCTTCTGCTCTAAAGTGTCTAATTCACTATGCTGTATTTCTCCCAATCCTCTTGAATTCAGGGCTGCAAGCTGTACTGAAACAGACTGAATTTCTTCTTTTATTTGTTTTTCGGACTCAATAAATTCAGTTAAACTCTCCAAATGAATTCTAATTTGTTGAATTTGCTCTTGAGTAGTTCGTAAAACTGCACCATCTCTTTGAAGCTCTGCCAATTCAAGCTCTACTTTGGTCTGTAACAAACTCAAATCCTTTAATCCTAGTGTATTTGAGTCTACCCATCCTTGAATAGAACTCAACGTTTCAGTAGATCTATTATGCAGATCTAATTGATGTTCAATGTTTGCTTTCTGTGCGATCAGGTCTTTTTTAATACTTCTAAAAACATGGTTTTCTGGGAGCTCGTTAATTTCTGGTAATGACTCAAGGAACTTACTAATGTTAGCAAGTGTTATACCCAAGTCTGAGGGCTTAAGAGTGTTAAAACTTGTTAGAGATTCATTCAATCCATTGTAAGACTGCAAAAATTTTGACTCATGAGATTGCATCGCTTGTTCCAGCTTCGCCAATTTTTTTGATGAGGCTTCTTGAATATCTCTTAAAGACTGACCAACATCTATGTGTCCTCGAAACCATCCAATTAGACCTTTCATTGCGTTAGTAAAACCATTTTCATCAAACACATGTTGCAACGCTCTTAATGAGTTTGCCTCTTTGTGTGCTTCTTCATAAGTTAGAATTGAAGGACGTTCGCTCGAATATAACCTTTGAATCGTTTCTAGGTGATTTAGTTCTAAAGCTTGTACTACTTTTTTTACTCCAGCTGCTTTCGCAATTGGCCCTGTATATATTGGGGGGGGGGCTATTTTTAGCTGTATTAGGAAAAGTGTTACCTAGAAATATTTTTGCAATCATGATCTTAACAATGTAAATTTTTGCGAAACAATTAATTCAAAATGGTAACTTGAATTACAGATTCAAAACATTAATACAAAATAAAGATAAAGAATTCGGAATATCAACAGTTAGAGGCCAAAGAGACTGTGCGAAAAGGCACTAGCAAAAAGCAGTTAAAAAGCTGTGGCAAGAAAAAGAAAGTTAAAGACTCTTAATTTCAGGAAGTTAAAGCAACACCTAAATACAAAGAACGAGACGGTATTCAATAAATTAATTTTTTGAATTCAATTTTTCTAATTTATTTTGTATATCATCACAATTAGCAGGCTTGATTTCTATTTTCCGACCCTCAATTCCTGTTACATCAACAATAATTCTTCGAATTTCCCCAATATCCTTATCTTTAATTAATCCTGAATACTTATCTTTCTTTGTTGGATGGTAATAATAGTAATTAATTGACATATCTTTTAGATTAAACTGGGTCAGTCCAGTAAAAAAACAAAGAAGAAAAATACTATGCAAAAATTTTGTTGTGAATTCTTCTTCTGTATGCTCTTGAGAAGCTTCAATAAAATATAAACAATTATTTTTGAAATAAAAACCATCAGCATCTTTGAGAGACAGTTTTCTATCACAAGAACGTTCATAGAGCTTTTTTAATTTGTCGATTGCTTTATTTTTAAATACTCCAAAATCGTATAAAGTTACATTTTCAAGATTCATTTCACTTTTTAATCTGCTTGAATCCATTTGTTGTAAACCATATGCAGAAACTAAATTCAATTGAAAGATGTAATCGTTCATATATCTTACTAATCGTCGATATCATGAATTAGGCTACTCATCGCATCAGACATTTTTTCAAAAAGAGGTAATGAATCCTCATTAGTTAAATTCTTTAGAACGCTTCCATTCTGTCCATCTGCTTCAAGATAATATAATCGGAAATCATCTTTTAATATTTCTGAACGATTGGCATATGTAGAAAGGGCTTCTAGCATATAAGGACTGTGGGAGCTTACAAAAATCGGTATTCCACTTTCAGCTAATTTAACCAATAGCTTAGCTAATTCAACTTGCCATTCTGGGTGCAAATGAACTTCAGGTTCGTCAAACAAAAGCAAAGAATTCTGCGTAAATAAATCATCAACACCAAACAATAATTGCAAAATCCCAAAAGCTTTCACTCCTTCCGCTGTATTAGAAACTGGAACAGCAACTTTTTTGTTGTTTTTCTCGAACCTGAAAACGAAATCTCTTTCTCTGTCGTCATATTCAACAACTCCACCTACTAATTCTTTCAATTTGTCGAGAAATGACTGAAATTCATTTTCTGGATTATATTCAATACTTTTGCTCAACTTGCTTAACAAATCAGCTTCAATAGAGCCAACTGATTTACTGATTTCATATTCATTACGAAAATTAGTACGAGTTGAGGTTAAACCTAAATATCGACGACTTGCAGTTAAAGAAATAAACTTGAAAAATCGCAAAACAATAGGAGAGAAAAAACAAGTAACCTCATTAAATCCCAGAAAAGATAAATCTGAATAAAGTTTGAGTTCTTTTACTTTATTATTGTCAATAGACAAACTTATTAGTTCTTCTTTATTGTCATTGTAAACACTGATCTTTCCAGCTTCTTCAGAGAAGAGATTATTAAATTGCTTTTTAAAAGTTGTAAGAATAAGGTTTTCAAAACACCTTTTAAAATCTGCTTCTGTATTTGAATTTTCTAATTCACTCTTTAACTTTTCAATATCTGCTTTTAATTCTGATAATCCTTTTCCCAATTTTTCATTTGATGACAAAATTGGCTTATCAAGAAGTAATTCAATTTCCCTCAAGTTTTGTTCAGAAAACCCCCTGCGCAAACTTCTAATTCTTTCTTCTATTGCCTCTATACTTTCTATTTCTTCTTTCTCTACTATTTCTGAAACCTGATATTTACGAGAAGAATAACGAGGTAAATCTAAAAGCTTGAAAAGCTTAAAATTCAATTCATCATATTTTTCTTCACTCCATTGATCTCTATTGATAGTTTTAATGAGTGAAAATACAGTTTTCGAAATAAAAGTTTTGCCAGTATTATTTGCCCCGCCTAAAACTGTTAGCCCACCAACATCAATAGAAGCGGATTTCAAAGGACCAACATTTGCTAACTCTATTGTAATCATATGGCTTATAAAGCAAACATTTCTGGGGAGGAAGGATTCGAACCCTCGAATGGCGAGACCAAAACCCGCTGCCTTACCACTTGGCGACTCCCCAATGAAAAGAAACCTAAAAACAGATTTCGAATTATATAATGAATTTCGCTCTTTCAGTCAAGAAATTTTTGAATAATTTCAATATTCCCACAATTCAATGTTCGAATCATTAAAGCTTTCTCAATTTTTTCGCAAAACACTTATTACACTTTGTTTTTTTTTGTTCGGACTTTTTGCTTTATTTAGCTTCGGGCTATTTATTTGTAAAGGATTGTGGTTCGCTTTTAATCGGTGTGACTTTACAGACATTGCACCTTACCATATTGCAACTCAGATTGTAAAAGATGGAAAAGCTTCCAAACTATATGACTTCACAGTTCAGACTCAGTATTTAGATAGCCTGTTTAAGCCATATCTCAAAGCTTTGGAGAATCAAGATACCAAACCTATTTATATTGCCGAGCGTGAATGGTTGATGATTAAGGCCAAGGTAGTACATCAAAACTATTATTATTATCCGCCGATTAGTCTCGTTTTTTTGTATTTGCTCAGTTCACTCTCTCCAAGTGGGTTGTGGATTTTTATTAATTCGTTTTCTTTAATATCTTTTGGTCTTGTTTGTTGGCTGGCTTGTAAAGACTTACAATTGCCATACAAGAGTTTTTACGTTCTCGCCTTCTTAATTGCATGTATTGCATTTTTTCCTTTTAAGCAAAATTTCTTTTATTCACAAATTTCATTAATTCTCTCTGTTTGTTTTTATCTATATTTTTATTTTCAGAAGCAGGGGAATTACTTAGCTGCAGGAATATTTCTTTCTTTGTGTTTGTTAAAGCCGCATTTTGGGTTGCCATTTTTGCTTTTGCCAATTCTTTTTAAGCAATTTAAAACTCTTTTTTGCTGCATGCTTAGCTTATTTTGTTTATCAATGATTGGATTATTTTTTATTGGCCCAATTGGTTATGAACAATATTTCAAAGCGATTATCCAATTAACGGGGCTTCAAGATTTTGGACTTTTCGTTCCCTCTCCTGTCGGGGGTAGTGAGATTGACTTCGAAAGCATTTATGGACAATTAAAAAAATGGTTGGGCTCAAAAGAAAAAGCTAATTTTTTTGCAAATGTTTTTAATCTTTTTTTTCTTGGATTAACCGTTTTTATTGCTCTCTTCAAAACAGGAAAAGAGAAGTTTCAATTCCTACAAAAACCAAAAGAGAATTTTAATAAAATCAATATTTTCAAATTTTGTTTAATTGCTTTGATTTTCCTGATGATCAGTTCTTATAGAATGATTCATGATTATTGTTTATTGATTGTACTTGTTTTGCTTTTATGGCAAATCGGTGAAAACTGGGTTCAAAAATCACTTTTCTTTTTTTGTGGTTACTCAATGTTTTTCCTTATCTTGAATTCCAGCTTTATTCCAAATAGATTATTAGTTGAAAAGTTTCAGATACATACAATTGTTCTCTTTGCCTTGTCAATGATTGGATTGATGTTTTGGGAGCTGATAATTAACACTAAGCAATTTACAGAGAACACAGACAGTACGAAAAACAGCTTAGAAAAACATTAGACTAATTAGTCTTTTCGACACTTTCATGATACTCAGCATCTTGGTTTACTTGCCACACATCATAAATCTTTCTTTTTGCCAAAATATTTTCAACAGTTAGAAAAGCTGTCATCATGGCATGATCCTGATTATTGTATTTGTGCATACCATTACGTCCTACCATATGAAGATTTGGATAATTAGACTCAATCTCTTGTTTGATAGCTTCGACATTTTCTTGATAATGGTCATCATAAACTGGATAGGCTTTGGCTTGACGAACAACACAGCCATCAATAACTTCATGAGAATCAATTAAACATATTTTCGACATTTCATTTTTTGCTAATTCAATCAATTCACGATCCTGGCTGTTCCAGAGAGAATCTCCCTCAAAACAAAAATATTCCAACCCATAGCAACCAGTTTCTTTATTTGGAATTAAATTAGGTGACCATGATTTGAAGTTTTGTATACGTCCCACTTTGACGCTTGGATCATGAATATAAATCCAATTATCATCAAATGTTTTTTTTGTATTCTGTACGATGAGAACTACTGTGATAAAGTCTCGGTATTTAAGACCTTGCGCAGAATCAATAATTTGTTTTGGGAGAGTTGGCATAGTTATTTTCACCAATTCTCTCATTGGAACAGAAGAAATAACATGTTCACACTCAATAATATTTTCTTCTCCATTTTGATCTTTATAGAAAACATTCCAAGATTTTTGTTCTTTATTGAATACGAGTTAACACACATGAGTACCCATAAAAAGTTTGCCACCCATTTCTTTAATTCTCTCCGCAGTAACTTCCCACATCTGTCCAGGACCTTTGCGAGGATATCTAAAAGAATTTATTAAACTCTTGGTTACTTTTGCTCTATCTTGATTTGCGTTTGGAGAAATAAGTGAATTTATAATGGCTTTGCTCAATGACAATCCTTTGATTCTTTGCGATGCCCAATCAGCCGAGATTTCATCACAACTCATTCCCCAGACTTTTTCAGTATACGTCTTAAAAAAAATACTATATAAACGTTTCCCAAAATTCTTACAAACCCAATCTTCAAAACTTCGAATTTCTTTGGGTGGAAAAAGCTTACTTTCAATATAAGAAGCAACGCATAAAATTGATTCGAGAATACCTAAGTTCAAAAGAGCCTGCATGGCTTTTAAAGGATAGTCGAAAAATTTATTCTTATAAAAAATCCTAGATTTGCGAGGACGAGTAAGCATTTCATCACCAAGAATCTCAGTCCAAAAATCTTCAACAGCTTGTGATTTAGAGAAGAAACGATGTCCACCAATATCAAATAAATAACCTTTGTAATTAACTGTTCTAGAAATACCTCCAACATATATCGGATTTGTTTCCAAAATTACTACTGGAATTTGATTTTGACATAATTTATATGAAGCTGTTAAGCCAGCGGGTCCAGCTCCGATACATACAACTTGTGTTTTGTGACGTATGAGGTTTCTACTATCCATCTACATTAATTTGCTAACTTATAAATATATTCCCAGTAAAATGAGGAAACTTTACAGGTAATTGTTCCATCTAGTGAATAGTCTAACTAAATAATTTACAATGATTCCAATCCAAAATTCAGGGTAAAAACTATTGATAATCTGGAATCAATATTGAATTTTATTTTATGACGATATCAAAATTCTTTAATTCAATGAAAAGTTTTTTTGACTCCAAAAAACTGAATATATCTATAAATTGTTTTTTATTCATAATAATTGCGTTAGTATCTGCGTGTAGTACATGTACAAAAGATTATATGTTTGTAGCACTTCTATCTACAGCCAACGCCACGTGTATCTACGCTTTATCAAGAAGATTAAAATTGTCCAATACAATCTCTTATATCGTTTGTCTAAGTTGGATTATTAGACTTTTATGCTTGCAGAATTTAAATGTTGAAGCTATTTCGAATGATGGTAATCATCATCTAATATATTTAAATAAGATTCTTGAAAAAGGATATATATTGATTCCCAAAAGCTTTGAATGCTACTTGTGTTATCACCCTCCACTCTATTATATTTTCTCGGCTCTAATTTCTAAATTGTTAACTTTTATTATTGGTATTCGCGGTCAATATCATTCAGTTTTTTCTCTTCTCTGCTCCTTGATTTCATCATATTATGCATATCTCTTATTTAGACTTATTTGGCTGGAGAAACGACTCAAGCTAAACTTGCTAACAAGAAAAATCTGTCTTCTTCTTTCTATCAGCTTATTCATATTCTGGCCTCTCTCCATAGCTAATTCAATCAAAATAGGCAATGATAATTTACTGAATCTTTTGTATATTATGGGCTTATTTTATTTACTTAAGTGGAGCAAGTATGATGACAATAAATCCCTTTTTCTATCGTCTATCATTGCTTCACTTGCTCTTTGGACGAAAACTACTGGCTTGGTGCTGATGCTCCTAATAGTATTAAGTGTTATTGTTTGTCAATTTTTTCACATGAAAAAGCTAAATAAAAAAAACGAGGCTTGCAACTAATACTTGTATTCTCGATTTTCCTTTCAGCTACAATTCCTCTGATCTTAAGAACTAAAGCTGACTTTGGAGAATTTTTACTAGTTGGCAATATGAAAAACAATATTAAGCAACAATATCAACCGATAAAATTAGATAAGGCGATGAGGGTTGATACCAGTATTAAGTCGTATCTATATTTTGATTTTAAAAATTTTGTTCAGATTCCATATACGAATTATTCAGATCCAAGCTTAGGGAAAGATTATTTTTGGAATTTTCTACTCAAGACAAGCCTATTCGGAGTGTTAATACTAGGCAATAATTCGTTGACCAATTCTTTTGCTTGTTTTATTAGTTTTTTGTTAGTTCTTATAGTTTTGTACTCACTAATGGGTTGTTTAATTAAGAAATCTATTGAGAACAGTTATTCAGTAATACTACTAGTCAATTTGTTAATATTAATATCAGCGATTATATTTAGTCGAAATACTTATATGCTAGCGACCTCTTCAGAGTTTCGATACATATACCCAGCACTTATTTCATTTATATATTTCTTTGTCGATTCAATTAAGGAATTTAAAGTTAGGAATTGTCCGAGAATATATTATTTGGGTATTTTTCTTGGAATATCTTTTTGTGTATCAAGTCTTTTTTATTTCTTAACTGCTTTCGGACTATTTCGAGAGATTTAAAAACTGGCTTTGAAACTTCGCTTGCTATTCTAAATAACTTTTTCTCTTCACGATAAGCAAATTGGAACGTGGTGATAATGAATCAATTGCAATCTATCAACTGGCTAAAACAACTAAATCATCTCGGTGAATAGCACTATTGCCATATGAATAGCCTAAAATCGATTCAATATCTTCTGAGGAATGTCCAACTATTTTAGTTAAATCAGCGCTGGAATATTTGGTAAGCCCTTTAGCAATAACTCTTCTTTGCTTATCTTCTTCTTCATAAAAAATCTCTAGTGCATCTCCACGTCCAAACTTTCCGAGTACTTTCTTAATCCCAACAGGTAATAGGCTTTTTCCTCTATTAATAGCCGATGCTGCGCCGCTGTCCACTACTAATTTCCCTTTGGGAGACACTCCGCAAGCAATCCAGGCCTTAGTTCCATCTACTAATACATTTTTCGGGGTGAAAGTTGTGCCATAAGTCTTGCCGTTTAAGATTTCAGCTATTCTTTGTGGATATTTACCTGACAAAACATGAACTGTTGTTCCAAAAGATGTAGCCATTTTTGCAGCTTCTATTTTGGAAGACATACCACCAGTCCCCCATTCAGAGCCCCTCATGCCTGCTCTTGCCTCGATTTCCGAATTAATTTCTTCCACGATTGAAATCAATTCAGCATTTGGATTGTTTCGAGGATCTTCGGTGAACAAACCTTCAGTATCAGTCAAAATAAATAAATGCTCAGCTGAAACCAATTCTGAAACAACGGCTGATAGATAATCGTTATCGCTGAATTTAATCTCATCATCAGCAACTACATCGTTTTCATTAATAATGGGTACAACATTGAGCCTCAACAATTCACGCAAAGTCAAGCGAGCATTCAGGTAGCGCTCTTTATCTTGCATCCCAATTCTAGTCAAAAGAACTTGTCCAGTTGGTTGATTATATTTTTGAAAATGATCTTCATAAGCTTTTGCCAAATAGACTTGGCCTACTGAGGCAGCTGCTTGTTTAAGAGTAATAGTTTTGGGCTTTTCCGTCCAGCCTAATCTTCGACTACCAAGACCTACTGCACCTGAGCTAACTATTATACTTTGATGACCTTGCGATTTAAGTTCTTGAACTAATTCAACTAACTCTTCTATCAAAACAGTATTTATTCCATTACCATTTGCTTGAGTAATTGAGCTGGTTCCAATTTTTATAACGACTTTCATTAATTAGGCTAATTGAAGCTTTAAGAAGAGGATTATTCTAAGCTTTCATTTGTGAATATGATTAAAGCTTAAGTAAGAATTTAGTTAGAAGATATTTTAAAGATTAAATGGTCTAATGTTCAAAAATAGACCTAGAGTTAGGAAGAAATTAGTGAAATCAGCATTCTGATGCGGTTAAGAGGAGACAGCCCAGGGTGCACACTCACTGTCTTCTTCAGATGAGAGAAGTAACCTTCACAGGAATTTATTTTGTGAGATTAACAAATTATATGTTTGGTTGTCATTGCAAAAAACAAAACATATTATTCACTTCCAATTAGAGGTAAATCAGCAAGCTTTAAATTTGCATTTATATTTTCAAAACCTTCACATAAACTCATCGCTATCAAAGTTGCATAAGGCTCTAAATGAATTGAATTGAAATTGTCATGGTTATTAATTGCATTGGCTCTTCTCAAAGATTCCATGTAGCGATGACGGGATTTCTTGTTTCCTTTTAGAACTACACAGAAATCAATTCCAAAACATCTCATTACCATTTGTAGTAAAAGCCGAGACATCCTGCCATTAAAATTTACAAATGGATGAATTCGAACAAATTCATAACTTATCTGAGCTGCAATCATAAAAATATCAACTTGATTGTCTGTAAGGCCTTTATGAATCAACAAATTGGCTCTCTTACAAAAAACCTTCATCGCCGATTCAATTAATTCAGGAGAAGGGAAATTCAAATCTAAACCCGTAATGAAGATTCCTTCATCTCTGAACTGTCCTTCTAAATGTCTATCATTTTCTTCTAATAATCCTCTCGATAAGCTTTTATGCAAAGATTTTATAATTTCTCGATCAAAGAGAAAAACCTCTTGTTTTGCCTTTATTTGATTAAGAAAATTTTCAACATGCAAAATACTTTGAATATATGCTCCCCAATGCTGCATAACTTCGTTATATTCTTTAAAAGATTTGCCAGATTGAGCAAATTGTAATTCTGAGTCATGGCTACCAAAAAGAGAAAAAAGCTCCCCGTCTCGCAAAAGCACAAAGTCTTCTGTTTTTATTTTTTCTCCATACTTTTTTTGAATAGTCTCTAATATTCTTTCAGTTTCACCAAAAGTCTTTGTTCCTGCACCTTCAATTGTATTGCTTTCAAAAACAAGCTTGATAATAGAGAATTTTCCATATGAAATAATTTCGGTTTTTTGTTCAGGAGACAAAGAATCATAATCAGCTGAAGCTATGAATTTCTTAGCAGTTGAATGCCAATAGTCGTAATTTTTATACCAAGGTGGATTTCTCTGCATCGTTGAGTTAAAGAGAGTTCTTGTTTTTTTTGCCAGCTGGAAATCATATTGAATTTCCTAAAAGATAATTTTTGTGAAATTTTATTATGTAATGTTTTTGTTTTCAGATAAAGAAACAAGCCTAGCAATTTATATAGCTTGCCTTATAATGTGATTCATTCGTACAAATTAATTATTTACTCAATTTAAATAGTCTTTCCCAGCATTCATTTCTTAGTATTTACTGGAAACAATCCACAGAAAGGTTCTCAATCAATGCCTCCTCAATCGCAAAATTCAACCTTAGTTGACTACTTTATTCAATTTTTTATTCATGATTGGTTTGCTTCAATCCCAATTGCAATTTGTGGAATTATTACATTGGCAGTGGCTATTGATAGATCTATTTATTATTCGAGAAATCAAAGAGATTTAAGTTCTTTTATTCCTCAGATTCAGAGAGATTTAGAGCAAGGAAATTTAGAGAGTGCTGGTCGTCTATCCAAGCAATTAGGTGGATTGATTGGTCTAATGACAGAAGAAGGCCTTAGACTTATCAAGCATCATACAAGAAACTTCGCAAATGCTTTTGACATTTCTTGCAGTTTATACATTCGTGATTTAGAAAAAAGACTTTCTGTTTTATCTACAATTGGTGCAACAGCTCCTTTCTTAGGATTATTTGGAACCGTGGTTGGGGTGGTTGTTACGCTCAAGCTTTTAGGAGAGCAAGGTGGACAAAGCCAAGCTGTTGTTATTGGTGTTGCCAAAGCTTTGATTGCAACTGGTTTTGGTCTAATTGTGGCAATTGTGGCGGTTATACTCAATAACTGGTTCAACAGTGTTGTTCGCAACTTTGAAAGCGATTTTCAAATTATCAAATTAACTTTGCTTGATTATATTAATAGTTCTAATTTGGGTTCTGATTCATTACCTCAAAGGGCTGGTCAGGCTTCTATTCAAGCTCCGCAAGGTCAATACAACAATGGACAGCAATACTATGATCCAAATGCTTTGCAAAATCAGCCAAATGCCCAGTACATTCAACAACCTAATGTCCAAATGAGACCAGCTCCTAGAGCAGCTAACAATCAAGCAGCTCCTGCAATAGGTCAAGTTCCTCCAACTCAAAACATTATTCCTAATTTAGGTCAGCCACCTTATCAGGAGCCTCCTCAAAATACTAATTACTAAATTTTAAAATACGATTCAATTATAAGGAGATTCAATTAATGGCTTTTTCAAGTGGCGGTGGCAGGCAAAGACAAAATTTCAGTGAAATTAATATAACCCCCTTAACTGATGTATTTTTGGTTTTGTTGGTAATTATGTTCTTGATTGCTCCTTTATTAGACAATCAAGCTGCACTAAAAGTTGATCCGCCATCCGCTCAGAGTGCTAGTACAAAAGAAACACCTCCTCAAAAATCGATTTTAGTTGAAATTACAAAGGAGGGTGTAATTGCCGTCAATAGCCAAACTGTTGCAGATAAAGCCATTCCAACCGAGCAAATTCAAGAAAAGGTTTATACCGCTCTGATGAAAGAAGCTAAGCAACTAGAAGGTGGAGAAGCTCCTGCCGAGGCTGGCGCAGCCAAAGAAAAACCAGCTGTAAAACTCAAAGCTGATAATGCAGTTGATTACGGAAGAGTAGTGGCAGTTTTGGATGCAGTCAATAGAGCGCAGCTTGGGAAGTTGAGCTTGGTAACTATGGTGCCAGCTGGGCAACAACCTTCTCAATAAAATAATTAGATACTTTCTGGAAGTCTTTTAAATTCTCAAGCAAACTAAAGCTTTATACTAAAATCACTTTTCAATAAATAGATTGGAGGCTTAATGAAATTCGATCTTTATACTATCTCAAGAATACTTGGACTACTTTGCCTTTTTTCATGTCTAACTGCTTGTATCGATGTAAGCACCGTTGTAAACGTGAATAAAGATGGAAGTGGCACAATTGAAGAAACTTATTATATTCCGACAGTTTTAGATTCATTGAGTCATATGGGAAAAGCGGAGTCTCAAATCCCAGATCCAAATTCCGCAGCCGCATCTAAAAAAGATTCCAGAAAAGATAAGCTCAAAGAGAAAGTTGACAATTCATCATCAACCCCAACTGCTCCTATTGGTGATGGATTAATTGAGAACTATATTAAAAAAGCTGAGTCTTACGGCAAGGGCGTTAAATTCGTAAAAGTTGAAACATTAGAAAATAAAGACACAAGAATTGGGCGCAAAGCGATTTTCAGTTTTGATGATATTTCAAAAGTCTCTATTGATATTAAGAATATAGAAAAGAATCTTGATGATAGTAAAGCGAAAGGTTCATCGAATCAATCGGAAAAAACTAGTGAAAATAATACTAATGTCCAATTTAATTTCACAAAAATAGCAGGAAATAAACATAAGCTCTCAATTACTGTTCCTAATCAAATAGATGATGATAAGACTGAGAAAAGCCAATCTCAAAACAATGCAACCAGGCCAGAAACAAAAGACGCAAATGATTCTCCTGAGTCAATAGCTGCAAAAGCCCAAATGGATAGCATGCAACAACAAATGCTTAAAACTCTTTTGGCTGGTATGCGTATTAGGCTAAATCTTAGAGTAGATGGACAAATCGAAAAAACAAATGCCACTTTTGTTGAAAATATTCAATCTGATAAAGCCAAATCTCCCGATAAACAAATTACTCTTTTAGATATTAATTTTGATGAGTTAATTAAAGATGAAAAACTCTTTTCTCAATTGGTTTCGATGCCGCCCGAAAAAAGTAAAAAATTCAATCAATTAATCAAAGAGTTTCCGAGTTCACCGTTTATGAAAATTGAACAGAAAAATCCTGTTGAAGTTGAATTCCAATAAATTCTTTACTTTAATAGTTGGTGAATTAAAAAGTTTCCTGACAATTGCGAATTTGAGAGGAAATCCCGCAGCTGCTTTAATTTTCTTCAGTTAGAATTTATCTATATTTGAAATAAGTATTAATTAGCAAAATCAGACAACTCAAACCACTTAGCGAACCTAAAGCCTAGTAATTGACCTTTAATACCAAAACTTTTAATTCACAATTATCAAATACGCTTTTTTCTATTGGCGTCAGTCATAAGAGTAGTTCAATTGATATTAGGGAAAAGTTTTCTTTCAGTTCTTATGAGTTAAACAAAGCTTTAGATTATCTTTCAAAGCAAATTGGCCCATTGGTGATACTTAGTACTTGTAATCGAACTGAACTTTATTTTTCTTCAGAACAAAATTCTAGAGAAGCTTTGAAAGCCTTATCTGAATTTAAGAAGCTTGATTTGAGTTTTATTAGTGAGCACTCCTATTCTTTTGATTCTATTAATTGTGTTAGGCATTTATTCAAAGTGGCTGCAGGCTTAGAGAGCATGATTTTGGGGGAGGGTCAAATTTTAAATCAAGTCAAAACGGCTTATACCCAATCTCAAAACCACACAAATGGTACACTCAATCAGCTCTTTCAGCGTTCCTTGGCCGCAGGCAAAAAAGTACGCAGCAAAACTGAGATTTCTAGAGGTGCTATGTCAGTTCCTGCCGCATCTCTTCAGGTTATTCAAGAAAGTCTAAATCCTAAAGAGCTTAGTGAACAAAAAATTATGATTCTTGGCTCTGGAGAAGTAAGTCAGCTTTGTTTAGAGCATTTACACTCTCAGGGAGCTTCAGAGCACATCACATTAGTAAGCCGGTCGCCTGAAACTCATTCTCTGCAACTCACAAAATATCAATCAGTACAAAATATTAGCTATGCCAGTTTGCAGACTCACATTTGCGAGCAAGATGTAATTTTGGTTTGTACCAGTGCACCTCATTTTGTGATTGATATGGCTGAGCTTGAAGCGATCAAAAAACCAATGATAATTTGCGATATGTGTTTGCCTAGAAATGTAAACCCAGCAGTTGCTAATCTTCCACTAATAAAGTTAATCGATTTAGATTATTTACAAAAAACTGTTTCGGCAAATGCATCTAAGCGCTCAGGTCAAATTAATCAGGCGGAAGAAATTATTGAAGAAGAAATCGAGAAATTTTTAGATTGGATGCAAAAGACTCAGACTTTTCAAAAACAAAAAAATCAAGAAAACGCACAAAGCATATTAACTAGAATCTAAGCACTTATTAATATGTTTGCACGCTCGACAAATCAGAGAGCGGAGCCTGTAGGCATAAAGTCCATTGGAGATAGTATTCACAAAATATTTTCGAATCAAAGAAAAACAATTAGAGAAAATCTCTTTTTGGTTGTAACTTCTCTTATGCGATGTAAAAGCTGTCAAACTCCCCCTATCATTCAAGAGATGGGCAAAACTCAACGGCAACAACTTTAAAGCCAACGAAAATAGACTTGCTCGCTTCTTTGATTCCTCTGAATTCATGATTGAAGACAAAATTTGGAGAGAAAATATCCGAATGCTTTTTTCTTTGCTCTTCTGGATAGGCTATTTGAAAGCTGGCTCTAACCTATGTCTCAATGTTAATTTCACTAGCAAAACAGATAAATTTTTTAATTCTTTCTGCCTCTATTAAGTTTATTGGACCCTCACTTCCTCTTTATTTTTCAATGAGACGTTACCCAGTAAAAAAGGGAATGATTGACCAGAAGAAAATGGAAAATGCTTTTTTGTTAGAACTCAGTCGTCTTTTACCTCATGAAAAGTACAAGTACACAATTGTAGCTGATAGTGGTTTTGCGACCATCCACTTTATGGAGCAATGTCAGAAGCAAGGATTCAACTTTGTAATAAGGACTCCTGAAAAATGGAACATTGAAATTGATGACTGTAAAGGAAGTATGAAAGAACTAGAAAAAGAGAATAAAGATTGGAAAGTTAAGTTAAAGTCAGGAAAACTTGAGACTAGACTGGTAACATCATTTAATGAAGATGGACAAGGATGGTACATATTCACTGATTTGGAGGAAGCCTCATTTAATAGGCTTATTGAAGAATACAAAGGAAGATTTCAGTGTGAAAAAATGTTTCAAGACGAAAAGAGTAGCGTCTTTGAGATAGAAAAGTCAAAGATAGAAAAATATTCTCGTTTCAAGAGACTTTTGTTTTGTATGTATATAACGCAGGGCTTGATGATGTTTGTGGGGGACTGAATAGATGGAGAGGCAGAGGAAATCAGAAAAAAGTATCAACCTGCACATAAACATGATATCAGCATTTTTCAGATTGCAAAGCGGCTGCTGAACAGCTTTTTTAAAGAAGCAATAGTTTTTGTTGAGAAGCTATTAACTTTTTCCAGGAGTCAACCATATCGTTCTCCCTCAATCGTGTCGCAGCAAGGGGTTTGAAGAGACTTACTACAAGTGCCCTAAATTAACATAGCTAGACTTTTGAAATGCGTCCGTAAAAACAAATGAATGAGTTAATCCAAGCAATATAAATTCACAAATATTAAATTTAAGTTAAATCATTACTTAATGCACTGTTAATATTTGAGATTTTGTATTATTCTTATATTAAATAGAAGTTATATTAATAGCTTATAGTTTCTGGTATTTTAGCTGTATCTTATATAGGTTTCGCTTTTAAATATAAAAAATGCTTATTAGTTTCGAAATTTTCAATTTAGACAGTTTCAAGTCATTACAGTGCTTACTTAAGCTGATTTTAAAGAGTTTAAGGAATCCTTATGTTGATTTGTCCTGCATATTGCACAGTGAAGCTGTAAATAGTCAATTTGGAATAACGGCTTTTTGTGAGGTATGCGCCTTATGAATTTAGCGTCTACTCAAACAATTCCTTCTTCTGGACAGTCAGCATCTTTAGCTGGACTGATCAATCAGATTAAGGATGGGGAAGCTAAGAAAAAACAGGCAGTAAAGAGTAAAGGCAAAAATAATATTGTTGTTCTGAATGGAAAAACAACTCAAAGAACAAGGAAGAAAAAAGATGATGAAGTTTCTCAAGGAGGATTAAGCCAGTCTAGTCAAAATGCGACTACTTCAATTCCCCCAACACAAAGTCCTAGCTCTAGCTTAGTTAATGCATTCGCAAATCCAGCCATTGCAACACCAACCACGATTGCGATTTCTTCTTTATTGGCTTTAGCCCCAGTAGGCATTACAAAAATATCCAATCAATTTATAGATCGCAAATATAGTGAAGACTTTGCTCAAAAGCTACTTTCCAAGGAATTGTTCTCTGACAAAGAATTAGCTGAAATATATGACAAAGCAGTTTCTTTTCTATTAAATCCAGACAAAATCAAAATGTCTAAGAGATTACGCTCCATGTATAACAACAAGAAACAGTTGGAAGATGGTGAAAAAGAATATAGAAAATTAGTTCTAGGTACTTGCCGTATTATCGTTTCTGGGAAATTGCCAGTTCTGAATTGGGATGGGGATGGTTTCCAATTATTTAAGAATCAAAATTTTGTTAGCGCAACTGCTCCAACCGAAGCCAATGTAGACAGATCAAATATTGCAACCACAGCTTTGTTTTTGCGGAGGTTTAAAAGCTTTATAAAACCATACAATCAAAGTACTGGTGCAAACGTTGACCCCAAAGATATTGCCCTTTATAAGTTCCTGACGATGCGAGCTGGGGCTTGGGATGGAAGAAGTTATAGACGTATACCACGTACTCCATTTTGGGAAAAAGCCGCTGATGGTTCATGGGCTGTTGGTATTCACAAAGAAGATGCTATTGATTCAACCATGGCAGAGTTAGGATTAGGTCCAGAATATGAACATCCTTTAGTTGAAGCAATTTCTTATCTTGGTTTGGGTGGAGTTGTGGATATTAAAAATGGAGGACAAATTCATTACAAAAAACCAGGTGATTCGAAAATCAATGGTGACAAAACTCAAGGAAGAAAATTCATGAGAAGCGTTAATGAGACGTGGGAAAAATTGCAAAGTGTTTCTTCCGATCAATCAACGGTTAATCATCATTTAGAGAGACTTTCCAAATTATCTGGTGAAGAGTTTTTAAAGGAATATGAGAAATATGTCAAAGATGGTCAGTACAAAGATATTCATTTAGATGGCTTAATCGGTGAATTAGCTCTATTGACCAAAAAAGCTGGAATCAATGTTCTCGAAGTCAAAATGGTTCCCGAATACACTATTTCAGAAGAATGGGATCATTCGGGTGAAGAGCCGACGCTGAAAAATGATTTTGGAATGCGTTACTACTTGAATGAAGCTCTTGATCTAAAGGCTGAAGGCAAAGAATGGAAAAGTTTTCTTCTGGATAAATTCAGGCCGCTTAGCAATAATTCCTATGACAAAAGTCGAATTCCAGTAACTTCAAGATTATGGAATAAACTCACAAACTCAAATGATTTACATTCAATAGTCAAAGAATTTACATTAGGTGCAGTATTCAATTCGGTTTCTCACGCAATTGATGGGATTAATGCAATGGTTAATCCTGACTCACCAACCTATGATTATTACAAAGATTTACTGAGAAATCTCTATAAAAAATATGCGAATGCACCTGAAGTTTTAGAGCATTTGAGTCAGCTTGGACAAGGATATGAAGCTCTGTTTGAGGAAATTAAAGATGGCAAGCAGGTGAAAAAGGGCATATTCAAAATGGCTGATAATGGAGTAAAAGCGCCATATATTGAATTTTCGGGATATTTTGCAAAAGATGCTTTTGAGAGAAGCCCTTGGGGAACAGTTGTTGCTGGTGGAGATAGTCAATCAACTGATTTAATAATGATTCTTGAAGCTATCGATCAAGCTTATGAAGAAAGAGAAAAAGCGATAGAAAGCTTTCAAGCGTCCAAAGAGTTTTTGTCAGGAATAGGTAAATGGAAATATACGGCCGCAGAAGAAGCCAAAATGCTTCAAATAATTCAGGAAGATGGCCTTGCTCTCGGTAAAAAAGCTCGAGGTCAAATAGATTTATTTAATGACAAGGCAAAAGAGCATATGCTCACTTGTGCTTTGAAAGATGGCGCATCTGCTGGATATGGATCTAGACCTTTTGCGGTTAAACAAAATGGCGATCAGTATGAATTAGTTGGACCTGAATATTCCGATCAATACAAAGGCAAAATAGTATCTAAAGAAGAGCTTTATAAGATATTTGAGAAAGTCGCTTCCCCTTGGTATGACGCTCGTATTAGTACTGCTCCAGATGTACATCAAAACAATCAGCAAATGGCAGAAGTCTGGCATTCACTTATGGGTGTGGATACAGATAAATTGAATACCAACATATTAGCTGAAGCAATTATTGGTAGAAACAATACAGATCGCAAATGGGGCGCAAGCTTATTAATGCCTTATCACAAATGGCACGATCAATTAAGAGAAACCTTAGAAATCAAATCTCCAAAAGGGGTTTTTGATTTACCAACTACTTTCATTCGTAGAGCCCCGGAAATCGGAGGAACTTTAGGACTAGCTGGAGCTGTCTTGGCCATGATTGGAGTTGCTGGTGAAGTTTATGACAATGTTGCGCATGATAATAAATTTGATCAGTCTTTCAGAGACATGGTTGCTAAAGCTTTCAGTTTATCCAATTTAGGATTAGCAATTACAACAGCTTTTGTAAAACCTATTTTCTGGCCTTTCCAGGTTTTGGGTTCTCTTCTCGGTATTTCATCAGGCTTTTTACCTTCTGGCAGGCTTCAACAATACGTTGCTCTTGGTTCTATGGCTGCTTGGTTATTTGGCTCAGCCAGAGAAATGGGACATGATCAATGTACTTTTTTGGATACTCCCAAAGCACAGGATGAAGCTGAAAGAAAAGCTGAATTTACAGTTGAGAATGATTTCTTACAATCAGGTTTTGAAGGTAAGAAAACAAATTATGATATTAAAGGGATTTTGACTCATCGTAATAGAGAGTCATCCAAATTAATGGGCGACTTGGTTGAGAAAAAAGGTTGGTTGCCATTATTTGCTAAACCATTTGCTGATTTATCTTGGAATATAAATGCGTTTAAAGATGTTATTCGTGATCCCAAGTTGTTAAAGCTTGATAATTTGGTTTCGGTGGTTAATGGATTCAAATATGAACCAGCTCCTCACAGCATGCCACATCTGATAAATATGGGGGGCTGGATTTCAGTAGGCCTACTTGGTGCTACCGCTGCTATTCAGGCCATTAGCCATTTTACAAAGAAAGATCAAGAAGACGGAAAAACTTCAAGCACAGCTAATTCAGCAGAAGAAACACCTTCTGAATTACAAAAAATTTCTCAGAAAATGAAGGCAAGAGGAGTAAAGAATGGTAGAACTCCAGCTCCTAGTAGTCGTACATTATTAGATCCAAGAGTTACATCAAAACAAAAAATAGCAATTGAGAATTCTGGACTTGATAAAGCTGCTAGTGCGGTTGGTAGTTTGTCAGCTCTAATACCTGCATTGGTATTTATTCTTCAAGGCTGGCTTCGCTCACAAAATGCAACTGGTAGTAGATTATTCTGGGCTACTGAAACTGGTGCGCAAAGATGGTATAGGCCAGACGTTCTTGGAAAAGGTTTAATGATTTCAGCCGGATTACAAGCTGCTTCTGCTTTAGGTGTTACGGCTGGAGCCTTAGGTGCTTATGGGTCCAATACCAATGTAGTTGGGGTTGTTCAGAGTATGAATTATTTGGGTGCAGCTTTAGCATTGGCTTTTCAATCAATAGGTATCAAAGAAGGAGATGCAATTGGATTTATCAGAGACAGACTCTCTCTAATGCCCGATGGGAAAGGTGGATATAGACCAAATTCATATATGGGAGATCCACTAGAATGCCATGCGGTTTTGAGTGAAAGAAAAAGGGCAAATGCTTGATTAGATGAGAGGTGTAAAACTGATTTGTTTTTGATTTTTAATGCTTTAAATAATCTATTTCAACAAAAAACTTTCAATTGTTTCCAGTACACCTGGCTTTAGCCAAAATAAGAGCAAATAGGCGAAGCAACCCAATGAGACTGGTAGTGCATAAGGCTGAATGCGACTTCTTTTAGTATCTTTTACATAAGTCCAATAATTTCCCAGCTTTTGAGAAGTCCTGCCGGCTGAGTTGAAATATATAAAGGCGGCTCTTAATTCGTTTAATAAAAAAGGAATTATTAAAAGGGCATTCAATAAGCTACCCAAAACAAAGACCCAGAGAAAATTTTTGATGCCTAGTATCAGCCCAAGTATTGCCAATAATTTCACGTCGCCAGCACCACCGAGTCTAAGCACAAATGGAATAAACAGAATCGCAAATCCAATTAGACATGCCAATAACCCATCCCAAAGATAATGCGGATTTGCAAAAACTAAAACAATTCGCAAAATCAAGGCTAAAACAAAAAATATCAAATTGTAAAGATTAGGAATCTTGCGATATTTCAAGTCAAATATAGCTGCACCTAGAGAAAATGCCACAGCAAGCCCAAGAAGAGAAAAATTAATAATAATCGTCTGGCTTTCATTGAAATTCATGAACGGAAGTCTATCAAACTAAAGCTTTTATTCCCAGACTTGATGTAATTATATTCTGCTTAAACTCACTGAGAGATAAAGTTTTGTCTGAATTATGATTAAGCAAAGCACAGCCTTGTGAAATCCCCCTTTCATTCATTTGCTTGCGTAAAGTATCCAAAAATAAATCTTTGTCATCGGCCCAAGCTGGCGCAATCAATTCATCTCTGGTTGCGGCTTCTGCCATCAAGCGGTGCACTGTAATTTCTGGTGGCAAAATACTCAAAATATCAATTACTAAATCAATATAAGCCTGCATCTCTAACGGTTGAATTAGGCCTTCAGCGTATTCATAAGCAAGCTTAGTATCTTTCAAAACGCATAAATTGTGAATTTTGATTCCATCAATTGGTAGCTTTGATAAAGCCAATCCAGTTTGATAACTTAGACTTAAATCCTTGTCTTCCCCTGGTAAGCCTGCAATCATATGTGCGCAAATTTTTGTTCGTGGTGCTCTTGTTTTTATTCTCTCAATTGCATCAAAAAATTCTTCGGAGGTATGTCCTCTATTGATTGCCTCAAGTGTTTGATTGTGAATTGTTTGCAACCCTAAATCAATCCAGACTTCTACCTTATCGCAATAAGATTCAATGAGATCTATTACATCATTGGGTAAGCAGTCTGGCCTAGTACCAATCGACAACATGATTATGTCTGGATGATTTATGGCTTGATCGTAAACTGTTTTGAGCAGATGAGCGGGCGCATAAGTATTGGTAAATGACTGTAAATATGCAATAAATTTTTTGGCTTTATGACGCTTTTGATGCTTATCAATTCCTTTTTGAAGTTGAATTTCGATTGGGTCTTCAGGATTTTGCCCTTTAGATGAAGATCCATCAGCGGTGCAGAAAGTACAACCACCAAATGCTCTATTTCCATCACGGTTTGGACAAGTAAAATTGCCTTCTAATGGAATTCTCCAGACAATAGTTTTGTATTGCTGACGTAAATATTGATTAAATGAATTATATGGAATCTGTGTCAAGGTTTTTTAGTTTTAGAGCCTTTTTGCGTCTCATTTGCAAATGAATTAGTGAATGAGAAAAAAGATTTTGAATAAACATGATTGAATAATCTTAAATTCTACATAGAAAAAATTAAGGGAAAACAATTTATGTGGCACTTATCACTTCCATGGTGGGGATTTATCGTAAGAGCTGTAATTGTTTATCTTTTTTTGATTTTGGCTTTGCGTATTTCAGGTAAACGTCAAATTGGACAATTAGCGCCTTTTGATTTGATTTTATTATTGGTATTAAGTAATGCTGTTCAGAATTCCATGAATGGAGGAGATAACTCACTTCTTGGTGGCTTAATATCAGCTATTACTTTGATTATTCTCAACTATGCAACAGGTTATATTGCTTATCGGAATAAGTCACTGGAAAAGCTAATTGACGGAACCCCATTAGTTTTGATTCACAATGGAATGCTTTTTACAGATGTTATGGAAAAAGAAAAAATTTCGCACAATGAATTAAACGCTGCATTGAGAGAAGGTGGTTGTTCTTCGATAAATGAAGTTCATTTTGCCATTCTTGAAAACAATGGACGAATTAGCATTAAGCAGAAAAACGTTAATTAGTTTATTAAATCTTTGCTCCAACTCTGGAAGCTAAGTCCGAACTTTTTTGTATAGCTTCAATCGCTAAATCAGCAACCTCAAATTCATTTAATCTAAGTAAATGCTTCCAAATGGTTCGGAGAGAATCTTCTAAAACTTTACGCTGATGAATTGGCATTTTCCTTAATACATTTGCCAAATCTTGATCTTGTCTAAAAAAATATACGGCGCATAAAACATTGGCAACATGACTGACTTCTTTAGCAAGTTCACCATCTTGAGTAGACAAACTGCCTTCCATTGCTTTTGAGAGGAGTGATTCTGTCAGCTTCCCACAACTTTGCAAATAGTAATTCAACAAATCAAAGTTGTTTACTTTTTCAGCAAATTCACCAGAGAATTTATCGTTTTCGCCCATCTAGCATCTCCGTTTGGCTTACATCTTACTGTTTCAGTGTACAGACCGAAAGTAAAGAAATCCCTAAGAAAAACAGGGAAATATTCTTAAGTTAATTTAATATTTTGCAGAGTCCTGAATAAATGCCTATCATGAGATTTGTTCACCTATTCTGAATCATTATCGTATTTCACCAAGAAGTAATTCAAAAACTAATTAAATTCAAAAGCAATTTGTTTCAATCTATTGCTTTTGATGAACTAAGAGATCTTAAAAGCTTCAATAAATAAACAGGAAAACATTATGCAGAAATTTTTACGAAGAACACATGGCGCTTTAGGTTTATTATTTGGAGTTTTTATTTTGATTCAGGGTGTAACAGCTGTTTTGCTAGGCTTTGATGATCAAATCGAAAAATTGTACGGTGAAAACACAGTTAAAACAATTGAAAACATTCACAAGGGGAAAATATATGGCCCCTATAAATCCCCGTACAGAGTATTAGTTGGTTTATCGCTTGTTTACATGTCCATCTCAGGAATTTGGATTGGCTTTTCGACAATTAGCGCTAGCAAGAAGAAAACGAAGTGATTTTGGAAAATATGAATTTTATCTTTCTCCATTGAAACCAAATTTTCTCCATTACAAAACTTAAACCGTAAATTAAATAATTCAAGTTACGCAAAAATTATTTTCTGTTTGCTGGGATAGTTCCTGAGACAAGCTCAGGATGATAAGATTGAGTTTTCTCTGTCATTCCGTCCTGGATTTATTTCAGGATTGTTTCGGAAACTAAATAAAATTATGCGACTTGCGTGAGGTAAATTAAATAAATCGGACTATTTCTATAATTGGTAAAATTAATTAACTCTTTTTCTTCTTCTGATCCAGAGTAGGAGCCAAAATTAATCAATGAAAAGTTGAAGTAATTATTTCCAAAATAAGCCTGCTAAATAAGGCCAGAAAATCGTTTATATTAAGCAAAAATAAAATCAATAATGTCAGAATCAGCTTCCAGCAATAAATCTTCTGTTGAATCTAAAGTCATCAATGTAATTCTCCCAGATGGCTCAACAAGACAATTATCAAGCCTTTCAACTGGAGAGGATTTAGCCAAAGAAATTAGTTCTCGCTTACTTAAAGATTCAATTGGTTTAGAAATCAATGGTGAATTGGCTGATTTGAAAACTATTTTGAAGGATCAAGATAAAGTCAAAATTATTACGATCAAAGATGCACAAAGTCTTGAATTTCTCAGACATAGCACAGCACACATTTTGGCTTGCGCCGTTCAGAAGGTCTATCCTCAAGCAAAAATCACAATTGGCCCAGTTATTCAGGATGGTTTTTATTATGACTTTTATATACCTGATACAAACCTGTCTACAGAAGATTTGCCCAAAATTGAAGCTGAAATGCAAAGAATTGTTGATGCAGGTTTAGAGTTTAGGAAAATTCAAATTACCAATCCTGATGAGCAGATTAAAGAATTTATTCAACAAGGTGAAAAATTTAAAGCGGAATTACTTGAAAAATTCAAGGCTGAAAATCCAACTCAATATGGACTTTTTCACCCCCCAAGCCCCGAAGGGGGAGCAAATCAAGATACTAGCTTATCCCAAGATCCAGTTTGGAGTGATTTGTGCAGAGGACCTCATATTGCAAATACTAAGCAAGTAAAAGCTTTCAAGCTCTTGTCTGTCTCTAGTGCATATTGGCATGGTGATGAAAAACAAGAATCCTTGCAGCGCATATATGGAACCGCTTGGTTTAGCAAAGCTGACCTAGAAGCCTATTTGCAAAGAATAGAAGAAGCAGAAAGACGCGATCACCGCAAATTGTCTCGGCAACATGAATTATTCTCCACTCACGATGAAGCTGGTCCTGGTTTGATTTTCTGGCATCCAAAGCTGGCTTTCCTAAGAGCAAGAATTGAAGAATTTTGGAAAGACTTACACGAAGACAATGGCTATGAATTAGTTTTCACACCTCATATTGCTCGACGTGAGCTTTGGGAAACTTCTGGGCATACTGAGTTCTATATGGACAATATGTTTCAGATGAAGCAAATTGATGAGCAAGAATATCTTCTCAAGCCTATGAATTGCCCATTTCATGTTTTGATTTTTGATTCAACCCGTCATAGTTATCGTGAATTGCCAATTAGACTGGCTGAAATGGGAACGGTTTACCGATTTGAGCGTTCAGGAGCCCTGCATGGTTTAGCTCGTGTGAGAGGCTTTACTCAAGATGATGCTCACGTTTTTTGCACACCAAACCAGTTGGTTGATGAGGTTTGTGCAATTATCAAATTAATCGATATTGTCTATTCCAAGTTCGATTTAAAATACAGTGCCGAATTATCAACCAGGCCAGAAGAGCGCATTGGGGAAGACGGCATTTGGGATATGGCTGAAAATGCACTCAAAAAAGCTTTAGAGCAAAGTGGACTTGCATATCAACTCAATGAAGGCGATGGTGCTTTTTATGGACCTAAAATTGATTTCAAATTGCAAGATGCTTTAGGTCGTTCATGGCAAGGCGCAACAATTCAGGTTGATTTCAATTTGCCTAATCGATTTGAGCTCAAATATACTAGCTCTGACGGCAACCTCGAAAAGCCAGTTATGCTTCACCGTGCAATTTTTGGTAGCTTGGAAAGATTCACGGCTTTATTGATTGAAAATTATGCTGGAGCATTTCCTTTCTGGCTCTCACAGAAGCAAGTAGCCATTTTGCCAATTTCAGATAGACATAATGAATATTGCAAGGAAATTAAAGAAGCTCTCAAGAAGCTGAAAGTCAGAGCAAATATTGATGAAAGAGCCGAAAAAATTGGTGCCAAAATCAGAGATGCGCAGATTGAACAAATTCCTTATATGTTGGTAATTGGCGACAAAGAGATAGATGAAAAGAAAATCTCTGTGCGTGACCGCCGCAAGGGTGATTTGGGTTCAATGAGCATAGATGATTTTATAGAAAGTCTAAAATAAAAGTAGAGAGCTGAAACTTTATACTTTCTTAACTTCCCAGTTTCCCATACTGCTGATAGTCTGAAAAGTAAAGAATCATTTTCTTTCCATTCTTAATGTATGGATAAAATAACTCATAATTTCCACCACTTGCACTAAATCTTACGGTGTCAAGGTTTGTGTAAAATATGCTACTCAAATATTCTCTCTCGTCTTTTGTTGTTTTGTGAATAAAATCTTTTTTAATTGGTTGAATCGTGTCATTTAGATTTCCGTTGTAGTCTCTAAAGATAAGGAAAACTTGTGATTTATCTATGCTATCAGGAACTATCACAGAAATATATGGGAAATGCTTATCTGTCTTTGAGTATAGGTCAAGGATATTATCAGTTTCAATTATCCAATTCTCATTAAATGAGTAATTAAGTAGTTTATCTAATTTCTCTATATTGTTTTCAATGATTGATTTAGCTGAAGAGATAAGCAATTTTTCTTTCTTTTTAGAAGTTACATAATCACCACCGTAGAGCAGTCCAAAAAGTAATGGAAAACTTAATGCAAAGACAATCCCTAATGTTTGACTTGTCTTCTTAGCCGTGTTCAAATTATCTTGATTATGCTTTTCAGCAATTCTCGTTAAGTTAAACATAATATTAATAATTAATGAACCCATCATCAATGCCAATATTCCAAATACACTTAAATAGAATGTTTGGGTTATATTTTCTTGGAATATTTTGAGTTTAAAAACAGTAATCGAGATAAAGGCGAAAACCCAATAAACTAATAGAATTATTGAAATGATTCCGATTGTGTTGCTTAGTCTAACTAATGATTTATTATTCATCTATCTTTGTTGGCATATTGTTTTATATTGAAATATTTAGTATACAAAAATATAGAAGAATGGCTAAATCATTGATAAAACAAGATAGATGTTCCTCTTCTTCTTAACAAAACTCCAACTGTCTCATCACAATACTTTTAAGAACTTTCTTATCAATTTTTCAAAAAGATACAAATCATTTCGGTTGCAGCTAAAGATAAAATCTAATGTATTCAAATTAGCAGCAAGCATAAAAGTCAAAGCAAATTAACTCTCAAATGTCAGAGATCAATTCATCTGAGAAATTCCCATCAACCGAAGAGAGAAAGAAATATACTCCTGTTCTCAGGCAATACCTTGATGAGCGAGCCAAAGTTGGTGATGATGCTATTTTACTTTTTCGACTTGGCGATTTTTATGAATCTTTTTTCTATGATGCTGAAGTACTTGCAAAAGAATTAGAAATTGTTTTGACTGCACGCTCTGATTCTGCGCACCCAAATGGAAAAGTACCAATGGCTGGTATTCCTTTTCGCACAGCTGATGGTTATATAGCCAAACTCCTCAAAGCAGGAATCAAAGTTGCCATTTGCGAACAAGTCGGTGAAGTAACTGGCAAAGGGCCTATGCAAAGAGCGTTGACCCGTATACTGACACCTGGAACTCTCACAGAGTCAGAATATTTATCAGGCGAAAAAGCAAATTATTTAGCAGCAATATTTCCAGACAGTGACGATTGTTGGGGTTTAGCTTTTATTGATATTTCTACCGCTCAAATTAGAATAGCAGAGCTGTCAGAGAAACAATTGAGAATTGAATTGAATCGAATTGCAGCTTCAGAAATATTGGTTTCATCAACCAGAGTAAGAGATCAAGCAGGTATTTATATTGAGCAATTATTATTACCAAAAGAAGTAAATAAGTCAGATTACTCAATCACAGGCCGAGCTCATAATTCTTTTGATTTGGAAGTCGCTAAAAGTAAAATAAAGAAACAATTTGGTGAACATTCCTTGAGTGGATTTGGCATCGTAAATTTCAAACCTGGATTGAGAGCTTTGGGAGCTATTCTGGAATATTTGGAATTTACTTATCCTGAATCAATCAAGAGCCTGAGACAAATTCAAATTTACGAAACTGGCAAATATCTCAAGCTGGATGAGCAGACCATAAAAAATTTGGAAATATTCGAAACACTCAAAAACCGCACAAAGAAAGGAAGCTTGTTTGGTTTGCTTGAAAGTGAAATCACTACCAAAATGGGCGCGCGTCTTTTGCGAGAATGGCTATCACTTCCGCTGCTCAGAGTGAATGAGATTAAGCAAAGACAATTAGCCATAAAGCAATTACTAAGTTCAAATCAACTTAGAAGCAAAATAAAAGAAGCTCTCAATGGAGTTTCAGATCTAGAACGCTTAGCCGTTAAGCTAGACTCGGGTAAGCTCAATCCACGAGAATTAGGCTGGATTAAAAATTCATTACTCAAATTACCATTTATTGGGTCGCTTTCTGCTGAATTGGTTTCACCCCCCAGCCTGACTGGAAAGTACCCCCCAACCCCCTTAACAGGGGGAGAAACAATCAGTAACACAATTGATGAATTAGTAAACGAAGCAGCTAAATTATTTGCTATCAACTTAAATCCCGATTTAATCAGAAAAGCCGAAGAATTAAATAAAGCTTTGCTAGATGAATTGCCAGTTATCAGCTCAGAAGGAGGCATTATCCAATCTGGCTATAGCTTTAAAATGGACGAAATCAAAGCTTTGGTTGAACACAATGAAGCCTGGTTGCAAAAATATGAAAATACCGAAAGAGAAAAAACAGGGATCAGAGCGCTGAAAGTTGCCTTCAATAAAGCCGCGGGTTTTTATATTGAAATCAGCAAAGCCAACAAAGACCTAGTACCAGCAGACTATAAAATAAAGCAAAATCTGACAAATATTGACCGCTACTTAACGCCTGAATTGAAAGAATATGAAGCGAAGTTTTTGGCGGCGGAGTCACAATTGCAAGGAATTGAATATGAGATTTTTTGCTTTCTGAGAGATACTCTTGCCGCACATGCTGAAGAAATTAGAGAGATAAGCAAAAGCATAGCGAGTATAGATTGCTTGATTGCGCTTGCTGAAATTGCACAAGCTAATAAATATATTTGTCCTGAAATCAATGATTCAAATGAATTGAGAATTGAAAATGGTCGCCATCCAGTTATAGAGCAAGCTATGCCGAATGGCAGATTTGTTGGTAATGATTTGGAGCTTATTAGTGTTAATCCTAATGAAGAAGTCAGTGAGACACCGCAAGTAATGATCTTGACTGGGCCGAATATGTCAGGCAAGTCGACTTTCATGAAGCAAAATGCATTATTAGTTTTACTTGCGCAAATCGGCAGTTATATACCCGCAAATTCTGCCACAATTGGAATAGTCGATCGCATATTCACACGTATTAGCTCATCCGATGATTTGAGTCAAGGACAATCAACTTTTATGGTTGAAATGACAGAAACCGCTTATTTGCTAAACAATATGACCGATCGAAGTTTGATTTTATTAGATGAAATTGGTCGTGGAACAAGCACTTATGACGGGGTAGCAATTGCTTGGGCTGTGGTGGAATATTTAGCAAAGAAAGGGCCACGTACAATTTTTGCAACGCATTATCACGAACTGAATGGCCTAACTGATTTATTCAAGCAAATTGTGAATTATCAGGTTTCGGTTTATGAAAGTGATGAAGAATTGACTTTTCTCTACAAGGTAATTCCTGGAGGAGCCGATCGTAGCTATGGAATTCAGGTTGCAAAAATGGCTGGTCTTCCAACAACGGTTTTGAATAGAGCGCAAGGTATTATGGCTCAAATCAATGCTAGGGAAATTCCAGCCAAAAGGCGTTCACTCATTAATGAAAGTATTGAACAAACCCGCTTAAATTTGACTTAAGCCTATCAATCTTTTTTTTCTATATGCCGATTTATTATTAAGAAATATTTTGAAAGAAATCAGATACTCCATATAATCTAAGAGGAATGATTTAGGCAACTTGCACCATAATTTCAAAACTCCCAAGGCTTTCGTAACAAATTAATCGATATTGGCCTTTTAACTTAATGATTTTCTAATGTCTAAAGAAGCTAATAATTTGCTGTTTGAAAAACATAATATTTACCGTCTTGAGCTATTAATCCATGAGCATATAAATGAGGATATTTCAGTCTTATTGAGTCCAAATGAGATTTGGTAACAACTATTAGACTATTAGAAGCTTTTACTATTTTCTCGGTAGATTCTGGCAAATGACATGAATGTGAAATCGATTTATGCGAGCAGGTTTTGAAGCATTGGCTGACCAAAGTTGATTGAGTGTAAAAATACCAAGAATAAGGAATATCATCTCCCCAAAAAGAAACATGTTTAGAAGCATAATCAGGAAGTTTTGTTTTTATGTCTTGGAGAACAGCTTTCATCGATTTATTCTCACCGATTGAGGTAGATAGTGGACCATACCAAAAAGCCATAATCGAAGGAATTCCAATTGCTGCCACAAGAACCAATAGACAGAATATCCTCTGAGAGCGCTCTCTGACCACGAACCCAATTCCAAATGCAATGATAATCATAGTAATTGCGCAAGTCATAATAAGCAGCCTTGGCATTTGATAAGGAAAGCCAGCACTATAAGAAATAGCTCCCATTGCAATCACTAAAACTGAAAGAACTATATAAACCAAGCTCAGTGAGTGGTTAAATAAAATATTTAGAATAAAATGGCTTGAAACAATATCGTCATTTGAATATTTGCCAGTCTTGAAATTATGTATGGTTATGCTGAGAAAGCGCCCGCAAAGAATGGCCAGAGCTGGAAGAGTTCCCACCAAATAAGTCATTAGAATTGAGCGAGCCATAGTAAAGAATAATGGAGAAAAAATAGCCCAACTCAAAATGAAAGAAACACGAAAAGGTAAATTATTAAGTCTTGTAAAAAGTGTTTTGATTATTTCAAAAGGCTTAAAAGAAGAATCTTGAGAAAGACTTGGTGCAAAATATTGCTTCCAAAGTGCAAATAGAAAAGGTAAAAGAAAAAAACTCCAAGGTATAAATGCACCTAATCCAAAAAGCCATGACATTCCATGAGGCTTAACATGTCCATTTCCATAACGATCTCCATAGTTTTTGATCAAATAACGTCCAAAATTTTCTTGCAGGAAAAAATATGACAGAAAATCAGGATTAGCTTTTTGTACAGCTAGGTACCATGGAATTGCAAGAACTATGCCTATTACAAAAACAATAATCCAATTAACGGCGAAAGCATATTTTATAGTTTTGTTCCAACCTTGAGATATACCATGAATAAATAAAACCCCAAGAAACAAGACAATTGAGAGAGGTCCTTTATTCAGCATCCCCAGGCCAAAGAAAATACCTAAAGAAATTTCATAAAGAAACTTTTGCCAGGGTTGTTTTTGCTCTTTTGCTTTTAATATCGATAAATAAGCCCAAATACTTCCAGTCAAAGTAAGACAAACCATCATATCCAAGCTAACCGTGCCTGCTTGTATAAAAAAGAAAATGCAGGAATTTAATACTAAGGTTGAAAGAATGGCAGTACGCTTGTCGTAAAGCTTTCTGCCGATGAGGAAAGTAAATAAAAGCGTTAATAAACTCTCTAGAAAATTAGGAAATCTAGCGGCAAATTCATTACTTCCAAAAAATTTATATGAAGTTGCAATGAGCCAGAAAGAAAGAGGCGGCTTGCCAAGAAAAGGTTCATCAAAAAAAGGAAGTCTAGGCGTTATCCAATCCTGGTGAAGAATTATTTCCTGAGCAATACTTGCATAACGAGTCTCTGTCGTATCGAATAGTGGCGAGAGGCTTAAAGAAATCAATCTGAGAAAAACCGTAAATGCCAAAACTAGAAAACACAAAATGAAAAAATAGTTTTTTGACTTTTCTTTAGTCTTTTTGATTTCAGAACTCATTAATTATTACTTTGTAAAGATTTGTCTTTATCAGAGGTTGTGATTTTGAAGTAGACAATTCTAGGTTATATTTCTAGATTCGATAACGCAAATTATCAAACTTTCAGATGTTGACAATCTATTCACCTCAAACCTTACCAAAAGTCAATTTTTTTTCAAAAGAAAATAGTCATTGCTTGACTTTTCAAACACAAGGACTCCAATCTCAGGCTCAATCTGCTATCTCACAAAATTACCAGAACCTTAATACGACCTATGATACTGGCATTGCCGATGAAGAAACTCTGGAGGAAGAAGCCCTAAAAGCTGAAGCAAAGCAAATCAGAAATTGTTTGGGCATTTTAGCTAGCTTTGCAGGATTAATTGGTGTTGGCTTATTATCTCGTTCTGGAATGCTTGGTGAATTAGAAGCCATTGAAGGACCTCTCGTAATTCTTTTGGACTTAATCACTTCAATTTTTACGGCTTATGATTTAATTCCTTTCGCGGAGCAAATAGGACAAGTCTTTCATAAGCTCAATCAATCTATTAGTAGTTTAATATCTCATCCATTCGAAGCTCTAAAGAATCTAGCATCTATTGCTTTACCAATTGTATTTGCTGTTAATTGGTTTAAGAATTTCAGACCTAAAATACTCAAAAAAGAAGTTCCGTCAGTTGCGGCATTTCACATTATCAGAGCTCATTTAACCAATGCCGTTATCGACTCACCCATTGCTTTTGGTAGCTGGTTTGCTCGCACTTCTTTGGTGAAAATATTCTCTTCTATTGCTGTTGCGGGAGGAGTTAGAAAATATTTGAATAAATTAAAGTCAATCAAATTAAGACATTTATCTTTTAAACAAGAAATTTTGAATGTTATTCCTTCTTTCGCTTTCTTGAAAACAAAAGTTTCTCAAAGCCTGCTTTACTTTGTCTTAGCAGCGCTTACCCCACTAAGAGGTTTAATTGTTTGTGATGTTCATGAATTGTTTGATGCAATTGGCTCATTAGGTGGGCTTTTGAAGAAAAACCAAATAGATAATTAACCATTACCAAAAAGCTTTCAAAACATAGCTGTGAAATTTCAAGATAGTTTTTATGCAAAAGAAATCATTTATCTCTTTAATTAGTGTTCTTACATTATGCTTGACATTGCCTATATGCTCAGATGAAGCTTCAGAATGGGGATATGCAAAGTCGACAGGTTCAGACAATTGGTCCAAAATCAAAACTGAATATGAGCAATGCAAACAAGGTCATCATCAATCCCCAGTAAATATTAAAAGCTTTGTATATAAGAAAGATAATAATTTCAATATTCAATTTAATTACAAGTCTTCCCATGAAGTCATTCTCAATAATGGACATACAGTAGAGCTTTTATATGATGAAGGTAGCTATATAACTTTTCAAGGAAGCCAATACCGATTGATTCAATTTCATTTTCATACTCCTTCTGAGCATTTAGTCAAAGGAAAGCATTATCCTCTCGAAATGCATTTAGTTCATAAAAATATAGACAATTCATCTTATTTGGTTATAGCGGTTTTCTTTGAAAGAGGTAAAGAAGATAAATTCTTGAATGAATTTATTCATGATGTACCAAAAAAGTTAGACAAAAAAGAATTTGCAAAAAACATTAGCGTAGTAGATCTTTTAACTGATATTGAGACTGAATCAAGCCTGCAAAAGGATTTACTAAAGCCAAAACAAAATCAATCACTTACAAAAATTAATATCAGTAGAATAATTCAAGCAAAAGCTAAATTCTGGACATATGAAGGTTCACTTACAACCCCACCATGTACCGAATCCGTGAGATGGGTTATTCTAGAACATCCCTTAACCGCTTCTGCTGAACAAATAGAAAAGCTTAGAAAAGCAGAAGGTATAAATGCTAGACATACACAAAAGCTTTATGAGAGAAAAGTTGAAGAATTCATTAATGCCGTTTGATCTAAGTTAAAGGCAGTATTTTTTATTGAAGATAAATGTATGAACTCACTAGATCATGAAAACATTTAAATGAACTGATAAAATCAACTCATTCAGTTAAATCATTAATTCCTTTAAGTCAAATTTTTGAAAAGTTATGAGCAAGAAATTCTTTTGGGGTAAAAAATATGTTCTCAGTAGCGGTAGAGAAATAGATATAAGCAGCGAAGAAGAAACCCAAGGTGTAGTTTCAAGTTTAGCCATATTAAATCATCTTGATTCTGTGCACGAGATTACAAAACCAATTTCGATTAGAATGCAATGGGATAGTCCAAACAGCGATCCAGTATTATCCATTGAATGTCGCGGAGGAGCCCCTGGTGACACAAGACCAGTTAGTGAGTCAGAAATGCCAGTTGAAGGGTTAAATGGGCACAAAGATAAATTGAAAGCTAGCGAATTGATTGAATTATTTGATGTGATGAATAAAGTACATCAGAAGATCAGAAAAGAATTGAATCAAACTGCAGTTTAAGACTGTTTAAATTGAGAGCTTTAAGCAATTCGGTTTTGCTGAAATTGTAAAAACGGGATTTAATTGATTTATTTGTTAATGAAATGAATTTATGCCTTTCAATCATTTCGCCTGGAATAATTACAAACAGACAAATAGATATACAGAAATTTGTAATTTATTTTCTTCTGGTTCTATTAATACTTTCAATCTAGAGAGGGAAATCTTTGATGCCTATTTCAATAATTTCAAGGAAATACTAAGTGATGGACCTGCTATTTCCAGCATTGATGATGCTTTTGGCTTTTATTTGAATTCTGTAATGGAATTTGAAGACATTACTCTTTCTGATGAATATGAAGAAAAATTTGGTGCTGAAATAGGATCAGAAGAAGGCATTGAATGGACTCAACAAAAATGGTTAGAAGAACGTAAAAAAGAAAATAAAAATGAAAGACTTTATATCAGGATCAATGGGAATATTGCCGAAATCAGTTCTGCTTTGTTTAAATCAGAACCTGAATACTTTCTTCCATATTTCTACAATCCATTTATCAAGTTAGACTTTTTGCAAAAAGAGAAATTCGATTTAAGTTTTGATTTATTTCAGAAGATTTGTAATGAGTTTGACATCAATCTCTTGGAGACACCAGCGAAAACTGAATTAATTGATAGGGCTTCTTATTACATGGAAATTTGCTGCGATTTATATGATTTTCGAATTGAGCATAAATTAACACCAATTGAAATGTGTGCTTTTTTGTATGATTTTGCTCCTAAATTTTGTGAAGAAACTAGGGATAAAGATTTACCATCACCTTTGCGAGTATGGCTTATTAAAGGAGCTCACGGTGGGGAACAGGATTTTAATTGGCTTGAACAAAATACAGGAAGCAATACTCGTACTTATTGGAATGGAAATATAAGAACAAAAAGAGGAGATATACTCCTTATGTATTGTGTTTCTCCATATTCTTATATTCATTCGATTTGGAGAGCAAACTGCGATGGCTTCGTCAATCCATTCTTTTATTTTCATAATCAAATTGAAATAACTAATGGAATTAAAGTACCAACAATTTCCTTTCTAGAATTACAAAAAACTGAGTTGATTTCTGTTAAGCCTGAAATGAAGGCAAAGCTCCAAACTAATACTGGAGGAATTGAATTCAGCAATTCAGAATATTGTGAATTACAAAATCTTCTTCAAAAAAAAGGATTTGATACTTCTTGTTTGGAACAACTTCCATTCTCTGATATAGCTCTTGAAATGAATATCAATGATGAATTGGATGTGGAAGACAAGCTATTAGAACCATTATTAAAAGAGTTGGGGTTTACAGAAAGAGACTGGATTAGGCAGCACTCAATAAGAATAGGAACAAGAGAAAGAATTATTCCTGATTATATTTTTGGTTTAAAAGTAAATAAAGAAAATGAAATAGCAAAAATGATTATAGAGGCAAAGTTTAGATACCAAAAAGCCACATTGAAAGAACAGGAAATGCATTTCAAACAAGCTCGTTCATATGCCTTAAACCTTCAATCATCAAAATTATTAATTGCAGATAAAGATGGGTTAGTTTGGTTTTACAAAGTGAACAATGATTTCGATAAAAATAATGTTGAGGTCTTTTCTTGGCCTGCCTTAAAATCTCCAGAAACTTTTCAAAAATTAAAAATATTGGTGAATGAATAACTAAGTCAATCTTTCAATCACAGATTGCTCTAAGCTCTTTAATGGCTTGTAAAGGATTATCTGTATTGTAAACCGCATTTCCTGCCACCAAAATACTAGCTCCTACTTTGGTCACTAATGGAGCTGTTTCTTTATTGATTCCACCATCAACCTCAATCTGAATATGACTTAGTTTAAGCTCATTCAAACGCACTTTGAGAGTAGCAATTTTATTAACTGAAAAATTTATAAATTTCTGGGCTGGAAAGCCTGGATTGACGCTCATAATCGTAATAACATCGATCAATTCACCCAAATACTCAAGCGAACATAATTCAATTGGGGTTGATGGATTAAGCGCTAGCCCAGTTTGTATTCCTTGATCTTTGAGTTTAGAAAGAGTTCTATGCAAATGTAGACAAGTTTCAGGGTGAACAACAATGCGATCTGAGCCAGCCTTTACAAAATCATCAATCAATTCATCTGGATTGGTTACCATTAAATGACTTTCAAAAAAGAGCTTAGATGATTTGCGCAAAGATTTAACCACGCAAGGTCCAATTGTCAGATTCGGCACATAATGCCCATCCATGACATCAATGTGTAATAAATCTGCACCATTTAGCTGCTCAACTTTTTGAATATCTTCCCCCAGTTTGGAGAAATCAGCCGACAGAATAGATGGTGCAATTTGAATATTCATTTTTGTTTCAATTATTTTAATTATTGCTTCACAGCATCCCAAGTTCCGCCCCAGTCAGAGCCAATAGACCAATTACCATTAATTTGGGACTTCTGCATTTTTCCAGTATAGTCCACTGAATGACCACCTGGGAATTTATAGGTTTTAATAAAGCTTATGCTCCTTTTGCTACAAGTTCCTTCAACGCTAGATTCAAATTCTTTCAAATCAGCTGGTCCCCAATTTGTGCGCGACTCAATTACTTGTCCTGAAAAGTGATTTCCTTGAATTGAATCTATGGATAAAGCAAAATCAGTGGAAATATTTCTTGATGATTCATCACTATAAAAATACTTGCCTTTCCATTTTCCTTGCAGATATTCAGGACAATTGGAATTAACTTTTAGAATACCGTCAGAAGAATTGATTGAAGAAGAAACCCAAGAACTCATACAGGCTGTTATTGCAAGAAGACCAGCTAATAAGAGAGATTTGCTCATTGAGTCTTTCTTCATAATGTTTATTGAACTATCTAGTGTGAAAAACTAGGCTGCAACTGAAACTTTTAGTACTTTTTTGACTAAATCAATCATCTCAGATGGAAGCTTAGCAACTGGAACGCCAGCCTTTGCAAAAGCTTTTTCTTTAGACTCAGCAGTTCCTTTGTCGCCAGAAACAATAGCTCCAGCATGACCCATTCTTTTGCCTTCAGGAGCAGTTCTTCCAGCAATATATGCGATTACTGGTTTTTTAATAGCGCCAGATTCAATCAATTCAGCGGCGCTTTCTTCAGCAATTCCGCCAATTTCACCCATTAAACAAATAATGTCTGTGGCTGGATCTTTTTCAAATAATTGCAATACTTCAACAAATCCCAAGCCTGGAACTGGATCTCCACCGATTCCGACGCAAGTAGATTGTCCTAAACCAGCATTTGTAAGTCCAAGTGCGACTTCATAAGTTAAAGTTCCTGAGCGGCTAACCATTCCAATACGGCCTGCTTTGTAAACTGAACCTGGGTGAATTCCAACTAAAGATTCGCCAGGAGTAATAACACCGGGACAATTTGGTCCAACAACTAAAACGCCTGCTTGACGAGCTTTTTCTTGGATTTTCACTTCATCATTTGGTGGAATTCCTTCAGTAATAATAATTAGCAAACGTATATTGGATTCTATTGCTTCAAAAGCGGCATCTTTCGCAAGCAAAGCGGGCACAAAAATTACAGAAACGTCAGCTCCAGTCTTATCAACAGCTTCAGCTACAGTATTAAAAACTGGTACGCTATGAATATCAGTCCCAGCTTTTCCAGGGGTTACTCCAGCAACAACTTTTGTTCCATAGTCGAGCATAAGCTTTGTGTGGGTTGCACCCATTCCACCAGTTATACCTTGAACTACAACCTTGGAATTTTTATCTAAAAGAATTGACATTTGCTTTGCTAATTTATTTGGGATTTACAGAAAATTATGAGTAATCAAGTATGCCATGAGCGAACGGCTATCACAAGTATGCACCTGAGGCAATGGTCTATCACAATTTAGACAGGAGCTCAAATCTATTCGTAAATGCTAATGAATAGATTTCTAAAATTCATAATCAGAGTAAAAATAAGCAAATTTTCTTCTTGTTAACTTAATCAATCAAAAAATTTTAGGCTAATATATTTAAACCGTTGAATGCGATGTGAATCAGCGAACCTGGTCAGGGGGGAAACTCAGCAGCCATAAGTTTGTGAAGCAGGTGCTTTCAACGGCTCCATGATTAATTCATGTTTCAGTAAGATTAATTGGAAATTCAGCTTCAAAGATACAAAAAGATTTTAAGAATTAAAGAAATGTCACAAGATTCAAATGCAAAAGATTCACCAAGCTTAATTGGTCAAATTTTAGTTGCTCTCGGAAAAATCAACAAACAACAATTAATGGAAGCTCTGGAATTGCATTCCAAACCTGGACAAGACTCTGCTGGCGAGAAAAAACCCCTAGGACAAGTTCTCCTTGAATTAGGTTTTGTTGAACCAAATGATATTATTGAAGCTATTCGCATTCAGGTTCAAATGCGCTCAGAAAAACCTTCAGCTAATTAAAATAAATTTTATTTCTCAATTCTTAAGAGATTCAATCTTAATAGCTTACGTAACTTCATCTTTAATTTAATTGCAGCATTTGAGACTCATAAGGTCTCTTTATTTGGTGATTACTTTTAGAGGAGGCTTCAAAAAATCCTAAACTTCCTCATAAGTGATTTGAAATCCTCCATCTTAGATCCTTTCGTGGGTTGGAAGGGTGAAAAATATGAATTTATTGAGGTTCCCTAGAGCTATTTTTATTGAGATTTTAGAAAATTTATGACCCAAAATTTTGACTGCGAATTCAGAGTAAAATCTCGGCTTTAATCTAAATACTGAAGATATAATAAAAATTCCTTATATTTCTTTTATTTATTAAATCTCTTTAAATTATCTGAATTTCATTTTTAGCAGAGTCAAATGCATAATTCAATGCCAAGTAACACGCCCAGTCAAATAACTACCAATATTCAGAACCAAGATATTTTTTCGCTTCAATCGAATAATGAAGGTTCATCTAGGTTTATTGATCGAGCGAAAAAAATATTTTCCCCAGCTGCATCACCTAACACCCAAATCATCATTGAAAGAGGGGAAGGTTCTCATTTATTTGATGTGAATGGAAAACGCTATATAGATTTTGCTTCAGGAATTGCAATTTCTCCAATTGGTCATTGTCACCCTCGAGTTGTTGAAGCAATTAAAGAGCAAGCAGATACTTTAATTAGTTCGGTTAATTTCCTCTGGCAAAAAAAGAAAATTGAATTAGCCGAGAAACTAATTTCTATATTTCCAAAATCGCTTGACTCAGTTTTTCTAACAAATTCTGGAACTGAGGCAATTGAAGGCGCTATGAAATTAGCTCGTAAAGCCAAACCAGGAAGGCCAAACTTTATAGCTTTTAATGGAGGGTTTCACGGACGTTCTTTTGGTGCTCTCTCAGTAACTGCTTCCAAAGCAAGCTATAGAGCTGATTTTTTTCCTTTATTATCTCAAGCTTTTTTTGTAGATTATCCATACAAAGTCTCTGTGGATGAAGTTTTCGAACAATTGGATAAGCTCTTTGAAACTAGTTGTCCTGCTTCATCGGTCTCTGCAATTATTGTTGAATGTATTTTGGGTGAAGGTGGTTATGTAATTCCTCCTCAAGATTTCTTGCCAAGACTCAGAGCTCTTTGTGACAAGCATGAAATATTACTCATACTAGATGAAGTTCAGTCTGGCTTTGGCCGAACTGGCAAATGGTTTGCTTGTGAACATACTGAAACTAGACCGGATATATTGGCTTTTGCAAAGGGAATTGCATCGGGAATGCCGCTAGGTGGATTTGCTGCTTCTCAAGAATTGATGAGTAAATTAGGTGCTGGATCTCATGGTACTACTTTTGGAGGCAATCCGATTTCATGCGCTGCTTCCATAGCCACCATCAAAGTTATAGAACAAGAAGCATTGATGGAAAGAGCGACTTTGCTTGGTTCCAAAATCCAACAACGACTTAAGAGTAAATTTGGTGGATTTTTTGAAATACGTGGACAAGGTTTAATGATTGGAATAGAACCTAAACTCAAGGCTTTGAATGTAAAAACTATTTTGGAAAGAGCACAAAGTAAAGGATTAATTGCTTTGTCATGCGGCCCAAATGGTAGTTCGATTCGACTAATGCCACCTCTCAATATTGCAGATGAGACTCTGAATGAAGGTTTAAACATATTAGAACAAATATTTGATTATGAAGTTTTAGTAGCTGGTGAGTGCCGCAAATATAGCCCTGATCAAAGCGTAGAGATAAATGGAGTAAAACAACTTAAGTACAATTAAACTTGCATAAAGCAATTTATTATTACTTGCTGCAAAAAAGTAAATTACTTTATGCAAGCTGTCTTTAATGACATTCAGCCATTTAAAGAAAGGTGAAATGTGAAAACCAAATATTCATTTATTTTCAATTTGTTTCTTTTCAGTGCATTGAGTTTGTCTTTTGCTTCTGCTATTCCAGTTCTCTCTAAGCAAGATCCGCTCATTGATCAAATTGTGCGAAGTATGTCTCAAAACAATACTGGGTGCCAGCCAAATTATTATTTTTCTGTTGACGAAATTCAGTCGAAAGATGGCAAATACGCTTATTATGAAGTTTTACAGCGCATGCTCAATCCGCAACAGGCTGCTAGCAAAGATTGGTTTTCTAGCCAAAAAGATTTAAATTTGATGCCAGTAAATGCTTGCATTGTGAGAGGGAATAAAGACTTTTCACGAAAGAAAAATGCTGAATTTCTACATTCATTAGCTGTTTCCAAAATTGTGAATCTTGATTATGTTTCAGACAGCCTCAATCGTGGAAAAACCTCTTTTCAATATACTTTTTTGCCTATCAATCCAAATGCTTATCCAAAAGATGACAATATCAGGTCAATAAAACTAGCGCTAGAACAAATGCAATCAGCAACTCCTGAATCAAGACTTTATATAAGCGATTTGACAGGGAAATATCAAGTAGGCTTAGTAGTAGCACTTTATCAATTTTTGGGAGATTATTCTCTGGATGCAGTTGATACTTGTGATTCAATTGGTAAAGATCGAGACAAGCCTTATCAGCAAATGAATGCAATCGGAAATAAAGGTTTATTAAATTACGATTTTCCAGATAATTTCAGGAAATTTTATTTAGACTTTGCACATTCAGTTTGTAATCACGAAACTGATAAGCTTTTGGCAATTCCTATGGGCACAAAATGCAAACCTAAATTGAAATAAGTATGCAGATGAAACTTGTAGTTAATACATTCAACCGCTCATAAATCAATATCTATTACATTCTTCCTAAGTTGTTCCATGAATTCAATCAAGTCTTGCTTTTGTCCATCATCAATATCCTTTAGTAATTGAGCAATATTTTCTTCGTAAAGTGGTTCAAGCCGTGTCACGAACTGGGTTCCAGTGAGAGTTATTTGAATTGTATTTAAACGTCGATCCTGGAGATTGGTTGCCCTATCAACATAACCAAGCTTTTGAAGATTATCTATCATTCCAACTAAGTTGGGTTTTGCAACAATAAGCATTTTTCCAAGTTCGGTTTGACTCAGGCCTGCTTGGTTACTCTTTAAGGCAAGCAAAATATTAAATTGACTGTCATTAATTTCATGTTGTGCAAAAAAACGATGGGCTAACTTCATCAGCATGGAAGAAGTTCTCACAATGCTAATTATTGTTTGTCTATTTATTGGACTCTCTGTATGTGATTTATTCAAAGTTCTTGTCATGCTTTTGTGATTCAGTAGATTAATTATAACTAATATCTTGATAATTATAACAATTATGAGCATAATAGTTATAAGAATAACCAATTGGGTTATTTTGTCCAGATGAAAGGAAATACAATGAAAATAAACAAAATTGCTCTTCTACTTTTGCTTGTGTGTTTCTTGCCTCAAAAATCATTTGCAGGTGGATCAACTGATGATAGTGGTGAAGCAAGTGGCGCAATAGGTACTGCTGGTTTGTCGGCAATTTCTGCGCCTGTTTTGGCTTCGGAAGGACTTGTTGCTTTAGTTGGTGCAACAGGTCTAGGTGCCATTGAATTATCGGGTGGAGCAGTAGAATTGTCTGGTGCGGTAATTGATTCGCTTTTTTCTGAACCTTTTTCGGGAAATGGCTTGACGGTGGATACTGGTAGAGGAAAAAAATCAATTCCTTTTGTAGTTCGTAAGGATTATGTTCTACTAAATGAAAGGATTTAATATGAAAAAATTATCGAAGAATTTAATTATATGTTTACTGCTTTTACTCGGCTTGAATTTTTCTGGCAGTGTAATGGCAGATACTAATCAACAGTTGCCAGATGAAACTGCTGAACAAGTAAGTCAACTGGATACTCAAAAACTGGACAATTCCAAGAAACTTACCAGTTGGGTTCAGGATACTTTGGGTAAAGATAAAACTCTCATTGCAGTAATTACTCGAAAGGGCGGACCTGATGTTTTGAAGCATGATCGAACTGGAATGGCTCATTCAGGAATTGCGGTTTATGATCCACGCATACAAACTTGGATTGTATACAACTTGGTAAATAGTGTTAAAGGAGCCAGCCCAAAATCGGTTTTGTATAGAACTGCATTAATTGACTTTTTCTATGGACAAACTGGCTATGAAACTGAGGCTCTTTTGTTGATTCCAGATAAACCAACTCAAGACAGAATGTATAAAGCTTTTCTTGAAGGTAAGCATAGAGAGCTGTTTTTTACGGATAACTATAATTTGCTTTCTCCTTACAATAATGCGACCAGCCTAAATTGCAATAAGTGGATTTTGATGAATATAGTGGCTGCCAGAATTGATAATTACAACCCTGATGCTATTCTTGATGCTATTGAAGATGGTTTTGAGCCAGGTTATATCAATCTTTCAGCAATAGAGTTTATGTTTGCCAAAAAGAAAAACAATGTTAGAGGTTATGAATTGAGATCTAAAAATATTCCAACGGTAACTGTAGAAAGCTTTTATGATTCAGACTTGTTTCACCAAAAGCTCTTCTATTCTGGTAAGTCTCATTAGAACATTGAAGGAGACAATTGTGAAAAATTATATTACAAAGCACTTAATGGTGTATCCTTACAAAAAATTTTTAATTCAAATTGTTTGCATTCTCGTAAAAGCCATTAATTGATTATGAGCCAAGTTAGAGTTTCACAAGCTTCATATAATTCAGACATAAATAACAAGAATATTATTCAATCAGATACTCCAGAAGTTGGCTTGAAAAGGGTATTGTCTGCCTTTGATTTAATAATGATGGGCGTTGGATGTATTATAGGTGTTGGCATTTATATTCTCAGTGGTGTCGCTGCCGCCAATTATGCTGGACCTGCGGTTGTACTTTCTTTTATTTTAGCTGGAACTTTATGCGGTTTTGTAGCTTTAGCTTATGGCGAGCTCGCTTCGATGTTTCCGCTTGCAGGTAGCGCTTACAGCTATTCGTATTACGCTTTTGGCAAAAGAGTGGCTTGGTTTCTTGGCTGGACTTTGCTCTTGGAATACACGGTAGCTGCTAGTGCGGTGTCTTCAGGTTGGTCAGCTTATTTCCAAAGACTATTAGCAAAATTACATATTATCTGGCCCGCATCGTTGGGAGCTACCCCAGGGAGTTTGCCTGATGGACAATGGAGTATTAATTTACCTGCTGTCATTATTCTCACTATTATCACGACTATTAGTGTAAGAGGTATTCAAGAATCAGCCAAATTTAACAATGTTATGGCAATAGTCAAAATTCTTGTACTTCTTCTCTTTATCGGCTTCGGGGCTTGCTATATAAACCCTGCCAATTGGCATCCATTTATACCTGAAAGAATTGCAACTGTGGTAGCTCACAGTGGTTCCAGTAATGGTTTCTGGGAATTACCTCTCTTCGATATATTTGGGTCTTTCTTTCGACCTGGTGGACTCAATGCTTTAATCAATAACCAATCGCAATTTTGGCATTTTGGTTTTCAAGGTATTTTGACTGGATCAGCCATTGTATTCTTTACTTATGTGGGTTTTGATATGGTCTCAGCAACCTCTGAAGAAACCAAAAACCCAATTCGTGATATTCCAATCGGCATTATTGGAAGTCTTTTGATTTCAACGGTGCTTTATATTGCAGTTAGCTTAGTTCTGACGGGTATTATGTCACCAGTGATCAACGGCTTGCCCAATGAAAAACTGATTGGTTCACAAGCCGCTGCCCCGCTAGATGTTGCCCTGTCGTCTTTGGCTGAGAGACTTCCCGGATTGCATGGGATGATTAATTTTGTTTCTGGTAGTCTTTCAATTGGTGCTTTAGCTGGGATTACAACTACTTTACTTGCTTTAGCATTGGGACTTTCCAGAATTTTATTGGCAATATCGCGCGACGGTTTTTTACCTCCATTTTTCGCCAAAATTCACGATAAATTTCAAACTCCTTATATTGCAACCCTTTTTTCTAATGCTCTTATTGCGCTTATTGCAGCCAGCCTTCCAATTGGTAAATTAGCGGAATTATGTAATCTGGGCACTTTGGCCGCATTTGTTTTTGTTTGTTTATCAGTAATTATTTTGCGAAAAAAGCATCCTGAATTCAAAAGAGCTTTTATATGCCCAGCAGTTCCATGGGTACCACTAATAGGAATATTCTTTTGCTTAGTACTTATGCTCAGTCTTCCACTTATTACCTGGATTTGGTTTGGAGCTTGGCTTTTAATCGGAGTTGCAATTTATTGGGGATATGGAAGAAAAAGAGCGGCCGATTTTCCAAATGCAGAAACTCTCAAAAAAGCGGTTGAAGGCTACAGTGGATTTTGAAATACATGATAAAAGCCAGAAATTGAAGTTATTACGAATCTAAGGACTCAGCTAATGGTCAACATAAGGGAATGTACAACAAATTAAAAGAAGGATACTTTCAAAAAGTAATTAATCGGAAACACAGAAAACACCAATAAACCATTCAAAATATAAAGTTTAAAAGCCGCTCTCCTAAAGCGAGAGGGAGTAAGAATTCGCATTTCCCTTTTCTCTGTTAAGAGAGATGTGCCCGAAGGGCGGAGAGAGTTAATCCCAGGATGCTGGAAATATTTTTTGCGTAAGGTACTCATCAAAAGATATTTTCAGTAAGCTCTCTACTATATCCACTGTTAGCATACTCACATTGATAATGCTCAGAAGTAAATCTAAAATGTATCTTGACCAGCCTGATCCTTAGCCCAAATACAAAGGTTTTTCAATTCAGTAATAAAATAAAAGACAACTATTTTATTAATAATTCTGTTATTCAGTTTAAATTATTTTCAATTTTACTAATTTTATTTACTATTGCTTATTTTACGCACAATATCTTGTAATTCTTTGATTGATTCATTAACTCGTTTTATATCGCTAATTACTGATGGAATTCTATCTAATTCTTCTTCAACTCCTTTAGCAATTGAACTCAGATTATTTACTTGAGCTTCTAATTCTCCAACAAGTTCAGGTTCTACTTTCAACATTATTTATTTTCACAAATTACTAGGATAGTTTTTTAGTTATTCCCAGTTTTATTGGAATTTTCAAGATAATTTTCAAGATATTGCTTTAATTCTTCAAGTAATTTTCTTGATTTCTCTACTTCATCTTCCAAATCTCGAACTTTTAAACTCTTCTTCTTTAAGTTATCAATCTCCTCTCGCAGTCCCTTAATAGAAAGATTGAATTTAGCTATTTCTTTTCTAGTATTATTTTCGAATTGTTTCTTAGTAACAAAATAAACTGATACTGCTCCTATTAATCCTGTTACTGAAGAAGTAATTAAGGTTGTAATAGCTGGTGTTAATATTTTGTCAATTTCAATAACCATTTTGCTTAATCATCAAACTTAACCTTAGGTAAATTATTCACTATATCCACTGTTTGCATACTCACATTGATAATACTCAAAAGTAAATCTAAAATATATCGTGGTTTTCCCGTTTCCGTTGCCCAATCGTTCGGATCGTTTTTAATACCGCTCTCTTTGTGTACTGTTACTTGATAGCGTTCCATTATCCATTCAATCGCACTTTTTCCATTTACTACATATTGATATGCTTTTTCTGGAATATGTTCTATCGTGATTTGAGAATTATAAATAATCTTCTCTTTCTGTCCTTTGGCTGGGAACCGCATCTTTTCTACTCGATAATTTAAGTATTCTAATTCGTCTTTGTTTACCTGCTCTAAAGTATCTTTCATTGATAATGGACTAAGTAGTGTTATCACATCTGGCGAAGGTGGAACTGTTTCATAATTCAAATGTAATTCTGCTAATTGTCTTCCTGCTTTGCTAAATGCCCAAAAGTCTTTCACATCCTCTAATAATGGCAATCTTGGCAACATTTTCTTTAAATCATTAGAAAATTTTTCTCTGTATTCCTTGCTGTGCAGAAAACCATAAACATAATAAAAAATATCTTCTTTGCTTACATTTTTACCGTATTGTTTTTTTGCTCTCTCTAAAATGAAATCACTGATTGCATCTCTGCGGATATATTTTTGTTCGCCAGTGGCATCAAATAAATTTAGTTTTTCCTGTTTTGTGTTGTTTTCTTCATAGTAATAAAGTGGGAAACATTGGCAAGCTGACAGCAAGCCCAGATCTGGAATGTTATTTACAATTAATGATGAATGAAATTTTGAATCTCCTGTGCCTGGGATACAAATCAAAATATTTTCAATATTATTTTCAGGAAATAAAATAGGGAGCTTGGCAAGATCATTAACAATTTGTCTATCATAGAATATGTTCATCTTTGAAAATGGTCTATAATGCCCCATTCGCATCTTCCTGTTACTAAAAATATACTTTTTGCCTTTTACTAAATCATCTCTTAAGGCTCTTGACCAACTAATTTTAGTCTCGTTAGAATCAATAAAATCTTCAACTTTTGGTTTTGAAATCAAAGATGAATAATCATCAACTTGCTGATTGTAAAAATCCATTGTTCTTCTGGAATTTAAAAGAACAGCATCTTTTGAGTAATTATAAACCCAAGCATCTCTGTTTGTTTTGACTCCATTAGAGTACAAAGGGACAAAGAAAGTACTTTTATTCTGCTTATCATCTTTATCACCTAAAGGAATATAATTTTCAAAAGCATCATTCCTAACACTGATCCAATCATTATGTTCATTAGGTTCTAATACTTTCAACGGTAAATCTGGATTTCCAAAGGATTTAAAATTACTGATGGTTTTGAGCTTATCTTCACGATTTAAATAATCACCAATGTCATAGTAATGAATACTTGCTTTTTCTGTTTTTATATCTGGATTTTTAACTAACAACGTTATTGAAATTGTATCTCTACACCCTGAACCAAAAACGTTACCTTTTTCTTTTTGTCTTAATTCACCACTTGTCCTAGCATTGCCCCTCAAGTTGAACACATAAATTGAGGTAAATTCTTCCTCTATTGATTTGCGGAAACCATCAGCACTATTACTATCAATCCAGTTACCATTAGAAACAAAACATATAATACCTCCTGTTTTATCTAATCTATCTGCACTCCATCTAAAAGCTTTTATATAGCTGTTATAAAGAGAGTTTTTATTTGTAGCACTAGTAAGCTTTGCATAAGTATCAGCGATGCGGTTATTTAGCTTTGGATATGCCTGATTTTGTGCATTGTCATTAGCAGAGGTCTGTCCGGCAGAATAAGGCGGATTACCCATAATAATACGCAAGGGGGCTTTTTGTTGTTTTTGTACTCTCTCTGAGTTTTGAGGAAACATTTCAGAGAATAATTTTTGACCTTCTTCTGTTTCCCCAAGCTGAAAAGTATCAGTTAAGCATATACCTTCAAAAGGGAAATATTTTTCTTTTCCAATTCCATCATCAGGATCAGGTGTAGCGTCATGATAAGCATTTTCAATATTGATAGTTGCGATATAGTAAGCCAATAGAACAATTTCATTAGCATGAAGCTCTTGGTTGTATTTTCTATCTAAATCTTTTTCTTCAATCAATCCACTCTGAAACAATCGAACCATAAAAGTACCAGTACCAGTGAATGGATCGAGTATATGAACATTTTCATCGGAGATAGAACGATTAAATTCCTTTTTCAAAATATCATTGACTGAATGTATGATGAAATCAACTACTTCAACAGGGGTATAAACAATACCTAGTTTTTCCACCATTTTTGGAAAAGCTGTTTTAAAGAACTTATCGTACAACTCAATAATAATGCGTTGTTTCCCTTCAGCATTATCAATGTCAGAGGCACGAATTCTAACTGATTCATAAAACTTTTGAAGTTCTTCTGTGTCTTTTTCTATGATCTTTTCTTCCAATAAATCCAACATTTTCTGCATAGACCTACTAATTGGATTGTTTTTCACGAAAGAATATCCTTCAAACAAAGCATCGAATACTGGTTTTGTGATTATATGTTGAGATAGCATTTCAATAGCTTCATTCTGAGAAATGCTGGGATTTATGTTTTGATGCAGCCCTTCTAAAAAAATATTAAATTCTTTCTGATGTTTTGGATTTTCATTAATAATTTTAGTAATGCGTTCTGTTTGTCTTGTAGCAATATCAGCTACTGATTTAGCCCATTGTTCCCAATATCTTTTGTCACCGACTTTCTGAACCATTCGGGCAAATACCACTGATTGTAATTGTTGAAATTGCAGTGATAGCTGTTCAGAGATATTTTTAGATGATGGAATATTCCCCGTATCTGGATAGACTGGATTCCCCTCTCTATCAAATGAAATCTCAGGACGACCAACTAAAATTTGTTCGGGTTTATTTTTATTGAGTTCAATTTTATTTACAGTTGCATTGAAACGATCATCATGAGCCCTAAGTGCATTCAATACAGTCCAAACAACTTTATATCTTTCATTATCATTCAGCGCCTGATCAGGCTCAACATTTGAAGGAACAACAATTGGAATAATGATATAGCCATATTTTTTATTGGGGGCTTTTCGCATAACCCGACCAACAGACTGGACTACGTCAACTTGTGAATTTCGAGCGGATAAGAATAAAACCGCATCCAAAGAAGGTACATCAACTCCTTCACTAAGACAGCGTACATTTGTTAAAATTCGACATTCTCTTTCTTCTGGTTCATCTTTCAGCCAAGATAATAATTCATTTCTTTGAGTAGCATTCATTGAGCCGTCTATGTGCTTTGATGATACTAACTGCATTGAGCTTTGTTTTTCTGTAGGTAACTCAGAAATATAACTATCAGTTGCAATATTTAAAGTATTTGTTATTTTTTTTGATACTGCGATACTTTGACAAAAAGCAACTGCTCTTCTCATTGGCTCTGGATCGGTTTCTTTTATAATCCCTTCATCCCCTAGAATTTGTTTTGAAAGTGCATTAATACAGCCTATTAATTTCGAAGCATCATCAGTATTAATTTCATTTTCTTTGTCCATTATCATTTTTTGGACGGCTGGCGGTACATCATTCTCGTTGAGAGTCAGTATGAGAACCTTATAATCAGCTAATAAATCTTTCTCTACTGCTTCACCAAAACCGATTCTATATATTTCTTCACCATACAAACTGACATCATCCATTGAACACAAAGTAGCTTCTGCTTGTGCGGCTTTACTCTTTGTTTCACCATCATATAATCGAGGAGTAGCAGTCATATAAAGGCGTTTTTTTGCTTTTATAAAATCATTGTTATGAACTTTAGTAAATGCACTTTCATCTTCATCAGCCAATGAAACTCCAGTAGTACGATGTGCTTCATCACAAATAATCAAATCAAACTCTGAAAATTCTGGATTGTATTTAGCTATTTCTTTTTGGGCTTTTGAAATAACTTCAATAGACTGATAAGTAGAAAAAACAACAGTTAAGCCATTATTTGATTTTATTTTCAGGCATTTAAACTGGTGCAAAATACTTTTCACATCAGTAGAAGCTGGATATGCTAAATCTAAAACTGAGGATGTATCAATATCTTCTAATTTTTTTCTTTTTTTTGTTATTTCAGGATCCGAACAAATACATATTGCATTGATTGGTTCTTTAGCATCTGCATACCATTCATTGAGAGTTTGCCCTAATAATGCAATAGAAGGGACTAAGAACAATATTAAGCCTTTACCTTTAGTTTCATTTTCTGCAATACGAAGAGAAGTAAAAGTTTTCCCAGTACCACAAGCCATAATGAGTTTACCTCTATCATTAGCTTGTAAATGTTCATTAGTTTTATTCAGAGCTTCTATTTGATGATGTCGTAATTCTTTTTTTTGTATTCTAGCTTCTTGTCCACAAATCCCATTCTCTAACTTACCCCAATCAATAGGAGAATTTATGAGATCATACAATCCCAATTTCATTACAGGTATTTGTTGATTCTCAAAACTTTTTTCAGCATTAATTGAAAATGATTTACCTGTGGTATCAATCCAAAGTCTATACGCAAAAGATGTTGTTTTACAATCTTCTCCCTTGAATGAACGTCCAGAGGTAGTAATGAAAGTATCAACTTCTTTTTTGTCGATTATAGTACCTTCTTTGTAGCATTTACACTGTATAGCCCAATAATCACCTGTATGGGTTAATGCAACTAAATCAATGCCAGTATCCTGTCCACCAAATTCTTGTTTACTAGGAAATTCTTCCCATAACCAAACTTTTTTTAGATTATCTGCATATTTAGGATCTGTAAGCAAATAGGCTTTCATTAAGCGTTCAAATTTTGCACCCTTATCTCTTTCAGAAAAGGCAAATTTACGGTACTTTTCTAAGATTTGTTGAAAGCTCATTTGGGTAATTAAAAAAGTGAAAAAGCCAAATTAGAACAAAATTATATCAAACACTTCAATACTTTCATGGTGAGAAGCTTGATTAAATGGCCTACTTGAAAACATTCACCTTTCCTAAAAAGTTTTATTTGATATTGAAAGATACAAAAAGATAAAGCTAGAAAATACTTGGAACGTTTAATAAAAAATTCAAATCCTTTAGGGCTTTTTTCTGAAGATATTGAGCCGCAATCTAAAAGATTATTAGGAAATTTCCCACAAGCTTATACTCATGTTGCCGTCATCAACTCAGCTTTGTTATTGAATTGAAGAATATTCTTGTCTATGCAGAACGTGAAGGAATTTCTCTACAATTTGTAAAAACCAAGATACCAATACTCACTATAATCATAAACACGCAAATAATTTGAGCGGCAGGAAAAGATCCAATCAACAAACTATCCAATCGAATAAATTCAAGAAAAAACCTCCCAATCGAATACAAAATCAAATAAATTGGAAATAGACTTCCAGTACTAATTTTGAAAGGCAAATTTAACTGCAATCCCAAGACATTAAGCTTTTGTTTATCCTGATAAGTAATTGACTGATGCAAAGATAATAAAAAGAAAAATACCAACAGCATATAAATCGATTCATAAAGAAAAGTAGGATGAAAACTTGTATAACCCAAATATTTTTCTGGTCTAAATTCTGGTGGTATAAATTGCGCCCAAGGTAATTGAGTTGGTTTGCCAAAGGCTTCATTATTGAAAAAATTACCCCAACGTCCAATTGCCTGCCCAATAGGCAAACCTAATGCAATTAAATCGGCTAAGTTTTTGAAAGGAGGTAAGTCAGATAATTTATTTTGTGATTTCTTGAATTGATAAACTAGCAGAGCTGACACAAAGCCCCCAAATATTCCTCCCTGAATTGATTGTCCTCCCTGCCATATTTGCAGAATTTCATTTGTATTGTGAGCAAAATAATTCCAACTCAAAATCACATACCAAAGCCTGGCACCAATTATTCCGCCAATAAAACAAATAAAAAGTAAGTCAAAAAGATTTTGCTTTTGTATTTCTGTTATTTGCCAGCTTTCTTTTTTCTCAGAGATGATTTGTTCAGAGTCTTTTTTGAAAGGGCGAGATGCTCTGGAATTAATAACAAGAAAAGCAGCCAAAAACCCCAAACCTGTTAGCAAGCCGTACCAACGTAAAGGCAAACTTCTATTCAGATTAAATAGCTCACCAAAATCAATAATGATTGAACCAGGCGAATGGAGCATATTGTTAGCCTATTTTTATAAAATCAAAACTTAATTGCGTACCATTATCTCTCTTAATAAATTAATTGATTGCACTACACTTTGATAAGACTGCATATCTCCTTTTTGCTGATAAAGATTTTTGGCTTTTTCATGATCGTCCATTGAGCCTTTATAATTGCGCATTTGGTATTTGATATAACCACGTTTTCGATAGGCATCGGAACTTTCTTCATCTAATTCAATTGCTTTATTTAAATCTTGGAGAGCGGCCCCTAAATTTCCCGTTTGTGCTTTGGCATATCCACGATTGATATAAGCTTCAACAAAATCTTTTTTATATTCAAGTGCTTTTGAGTATTCACTAACTGCACCAGTAAAGTCTTTTCCTTTTTCTCTTGAAATACCACTTTGTAAATAGAAATTGGCACTATCTGGATTTAACTGCAATGATTGTTTCAAATCAGCAACTGCGCCCTGAGAGTCTTTCAATGCTTTTTTGCATCTTCCGCGATACAGATAAGCTTCTCCAACAAATTCAGAATTTTTATCAATTACTTGGTTAAGGTCTTCAATTGACCCTGTAAAATCCTTCAATCTATATTTAGCAACTCCTCTTTTAAAAAACTCCTCAGCATTTTGTGGACTGGTTTTCACAGCTTCCATCAATAGAGGCATATCATTTGCTTCAGCTCTTTTTATTTCAGATTGATTGATTCCTTGAATAGGTTGTATTTGAATGGCTTGTTGCTGAATAGCTTGTGAAGGTGAGCTCTGAAGCGAAGAATTGTTAATAGATTGAAAATTTTGTTTTGCAAATCCTTGCGACTGCTGATTCACAGCGGAGCTTGTATTTACATTTGAACTGTCAGGGGCAGGCTTCCAATATTCATTTGGATTGAATTGACTAGTGGAGTTTGAAAAATTATTGATTGAATTGTTATTTTGACTAAATTGATCAGCGCTTGCATTACTAAGATCATTGCTAACAAATCGCTGAGTGTTTTGATGAGGCTGATTTATTTGTTTATTTATGCTTAGCGAAGTGCTTGCTGGAGATATGCTGTTTTGCGCTGATAAAGCAGATTGGCTTAAATTTGGCAAGGGAAAGCTAACGCTGGTTTTTTCTTTTTTATTTATCATTTCCGAATTCACATCAAAAATCGGGAAGAAATCATCATCAGCCTGAACACTTGCAACTATTCCATTAAAACAAATCATTCCTAATAAGCAAAAGCTGAATAAAACTTTGTCTGAATTTTGATAAATATTTTTGCTGGAATTTTTCTCTATTTTATTCATCACGTTCCTTGGCAGGGTCAATATGTGGTTTATTGCTTGATTCTATTTAGCGATTTGGTAATCATAGTATTATTTCCGATCAGACGTTAGACGTTAATCGCAAATCTTTGTGCCTACAAATTGATGTCCAAAATTCGCCACTCAAAGTTTAGTATGAAGAAGCTAGGTATTTTGAGTATCTGGGTTTTAATGATTGAGATTGACTTTGCTCTTCCAGCTAAGAAATCTATTCTTTTAGAAAATTGCCTTAAGTAATCTATGCTTCTGTTTATTTTCTATCTTTACTTTTTGTTGTATTACTTTGCTTGAGCCGCTTTGGTCTGAGATAAGTTGGCTTGAGAAAGAGAAACTCTGGAAAGAAAAGATTTATCGAGCGGATCATACAGAGCTAAATTGTAATCACGCAAAGAAAATTGTTTAGAAGAAACTGGAAACATCAGAGTAATTGTACTGCTCTGGCCCGAGGCGATTTTTTGAAGCAAATTAGTGCCAGAAGTTCTCAAATCAGCAATCATTGGATCTCCACCATCAAGAGGCACCAAAAGCAAATCACAAGGATAAATTGAAGAATTAGTTTGATTATTTACTTTGACTTTCACTGATAAAAGATTTTCATATTCTTCAGATTCTGATACTTTAGCTTCCATCAATTCAAGGTTTAAACCAATTAATTGATTATCTAAATTTGCTTGCTTGTTTGCCAATTCAGCCTCTAAAAGGGCATCATCATCAATATTAAAATTGTCACCAAAGGTAATTGCACTTTTTTCACCTGGAAAGAAAGTTTTGGTGTCTCCTTGTCTACGAACAGCCCCGATTAACCCTAGAGATACACCAACCCCTGCTCCAACTGCAACACTGAGACCATTGGTATAAACGGCTGCTAATGGAGACCAACGAAGAGAATTGTATGTCCCCCACAAAGCGCCAAGTGTTGCCAACTTTGCATCATAAACAACCAATTTGGCAGCCTCTTTTCCTTTAAAGCTTTCCGTAGTTAATTCGGCTTTAATTGGGAATTCTTTGCCAGATTTTAGAACTAAAGTATCAAAAGCAACTTTTACAAAACCAGCTCTTCCCGCTTTGCGGCTTTGTTTGACATCAACTACATGTCCTTTTATGCGGCTCCCTCTGAGTGATTCTAAACTTGGACTGCCTGAGCCTGGCTTGACTAAGACTTTGGCTTGAACACCATCACCAATTGAGCTTAATTCAGAGGATAAAAGGGTCATTAAAGAAATTGAAATTTTTTCTTTTTTATCAATGACTTTTGTGCTTGAGCCTTTGAGAATCATATTAGACTCAGATTGTTCTCCATTTACTTGAACATTTTCACCTTTAATAATTTCTTCTAATGGAGAAGTTGCATTGATTTCGCTACTGATTTCATTTTGCCCAGAACTCGCTGCAGTTTTGCTTGCTGCGGAATTATTTCCTAAAGCAGTTGAAAGATCTGCTTGGAGTTCAGAACTTTTTGATTCAACTGATTGTTTCGTTTCAACTTGCCCTTTTGAAGAAGAATCTATTTCATCTGCCAATAGGCCTACACTTGGAAGAATAGAGGAAAGAAATATTGAAGGAAAGAAATATATGAATAGAAATCCAAAAGAAACAAGTGAATTAACTCGAATTCGTTTAGTCTCTGAATCTAAGTTGAAATTGGTTAGAAATTTCTTTTTTGACATCTTTGACAAATAAATTATTGAAGAATTATAAATTTGGGAAACTTAATGATTTGAAAGCTTTATATGTATCTATTAATAAGGTTGATCTTGGTTATCATCTCATTATTAGAGAAAGATATAAAAATGTTAAAGGATTATTGACAAGAAAACAATTTTGTCATGAGTAAAAGCAAGACATACAATTTTCTCTTGACTCTTACATTTTCTTTACCCAATCATTTACCAAGAATCTCTTTCTTAGTTTGCTCTTTCTTGTTTTTACTTTGAATATAATCCTAAATCACAGAACATTTTTCTGTAAATTTCTCAAAAGTTTTATCTTGAGGATTAAGAGATGGAATGGCCGAGATCAAACGCTTAGTGTATGCCTGCTTTGGAGAACTCAAAATCAGATTTGTTTCACCAGATTCGATAATTTCTCCATTGTACATAACGAATATTCGATCGGCCAAATACTTCAATGATGGCAAATCATGAGTGATAACAATTATGGTTAATTCTTGAGTTTCTCTGAGCTTTTTGAATAATTCCAAAACTTGAAGCCGAATAGATACATCCAGAGCGCTAGTTGGTTCATCTGCAATCAAAATAGTGGGTTTGCAAGCAATGGCTCTCGCAATAGCCGCCCTTTGTATTTGTCCGCCAGAAACTTGATGAGGGAATCGATTAGCTAATTCTATTTCTAAACCCACTGAATCCAATAAGCGATTAATTTCGTTCTGAATGTTTTTAGTATCTTGATTTAATAGATTTTGACTTAATAAAATATTGTGTTCGATTATGGGTTGAGCGATGCTATCTCCAATTGTCATCCTCGGATTAAAGCTGGCCAGCGTATTTTGGAAAATCATTTGAATTTCTTTTCTTTCCTGCTTACTTCTTGGCTCTGAAAAAGAAATTTGATTTTCTCTTAAAACTAAATCGCCATCATTTTGTATCTCAAGCCCTGCAATAATTCTGGCTAAAGTTGTTTTCCCACACCCAGACTCGCCAACAATGCCAATAATTTCTTTTTCCTGAATTTCGAGACTTACTCCATTCAATACTTTAGGAATTTGTTGTTTTACTGAGCCTCTATTAATAAAGCTTTTGCTAATATCCTTTACACTTAAAATTGTTTGTTTCACTTTGACTTAGTTTCGCTTTGACTTATTTCACTTTGGCTTGTTTTACTTTCAATGGGCGAATTGATTTGGGGTTAAATTAATATTGAAAAATTAAAGCTAATGCATAAGATAGTTTGAAGAATAAATAAAATTCATGCAAGAAAAAAAAGATGCTCTAAATAATAAGACTGCCAATTCATTAGAAGTGGACTCAAAAAATTTAGACTTAAAGAAATTAGATTTAGGAGAATTGGTTTGTATTGGCCAAATTATAAAGCCACATGGAGTGAAAGGGCATTTCAAAGCATTATTTACTTTGCCTGGTGGGTTGAGATTAGAAGATCTTGCTTATGTAATTCTTGAAAAAGCTCCATTTAAGCTTCAAATTAGAGAAGCCAGATTTATTGATGGAAATTTTGCCTTAATTGCTTTTAAATCAATCAATTCTCCAGAAGCAGGCAATGAGTATAGAGGAGAAAAAATTCATTTACCAAAATCTTTTATTGGTGAACTGCCAGAAAGTGAATTCTATATTGCGGATTTAATTGGTGCGGAAGTATTTGATGAAGAGAAAAAAGAAATAATTGGTCATGTAATGGATTTCGAAGATATTCCCGGTAATGCTTTGCTAAGAATAAAACTCAATGAAACTACAGCGACACAATTAGCTCTCAAAAAAGCATCATTGGATGAGGAAAAAAATGCTCAAATTATAAAAAAAGAAAAAAAGAATATTCGACTCGAAGATAAAAAATCAAATGATAAAGATACGGTTTTTTTATTGCCTTTTGTTGATGAATATATCTTTAGTGTTCATGTCGATTCAGAGAAGATTCAAGGACAAATTAATAAAATAATCACGGTTAAAAATTGGGAAATGTTTATGATGATCGATTAAACATGATTAACAGCTGCCTAAGGCTTGAATTAATGTGACAAATTTTAAGATACACATTAGAACTCTTCAGATTTAAGTGAAGGAAAGAAAGTTGAACTTTGATCATAGAACTTACTTAGATTCAAAATGCAGAAATTATGAAAACCTGAATGTTGTAATATAAGAAGAAATTTCTCAAATAGACAGATTCAAAAAAATGGTTTTATCGAATAATCTTGGTTTTCCTCGTATCGGCGCAAATCGCGAATTCAAATTTGCCACCGAAAAGTTTTGGAAAAGTGATATCTCTGAACAAGAGCTTCTCAAGCAATTAGCTGATTTAAGAGCTCAGAATTGGAAATTGCAAAAAGACAAAGGAATTGATCTTATTCCATCAAATGATTTCACCTATTACGATCAAGTACTCGATGCCTGCTGTTTATTTGGAGCCATTCCAGAGCGCTACTCAAAGCTAAATACGCAAGATAAAGTTAGTCTTGAATTATATTATTCTATGGCTCGCGGCAATACCAAAGCCGATCTCACCGCTATGGAAATGACCAAATGGTTTGATACAAATTATCATTATATTGTCCCTGAATTTACCAAAAGCCAAGAGTTCAAGATTCAGTCAGATAAAATATTTGCCGAATTTGAAGAAGCTAAAAAATTAGGAATTATTACCAAACCTGTTTTGATTGGCCCAGTAACCTTTCTCAGCTTGGGTAAAGAAAAAACTGATGATTTTAGTCGTTTTGATTTACTTGAAAAGCTCATTCCTGTTTATGCTGAAGTACTGAGCAAGCTGAGCGATCTCGGTGCTGAATGGATACAAATTGATGAGCCTTGTTTGGTCATGGATTTAAGTCCTGAACAGAAAGATGCTTATAAGAAATCAAATGAATTATTGCCTAAAGCTTTGCCTGCTTCATTTAAATCCAAGCTTTTATTAGCAACTTATTTTGAAGGTATTGAAAAGAATATTGATTTGATTAATTCTTTTTGGAGTGGATTACATGTTGACTTAGTCAGAAATCCAGAACAGCTTGATTTAGTTATTAGCAAAATACCTCAAGGCAAATACACTTCAATTGGCTTAATTGATGGACGTAATATTTGGAAAAATGATTTGAGCAAATCAATTGAAACTGCTCAAAAAGTTCTCAGCAAAATTGATTCAAATTATTTGATCATTTCTCCTTCATGCTCCTTAATTCATTCACCAGTTGATTTAGCAGGTGAAACAAAATTAAATCCCGAAATCAAGAATTGGATGTCTTATGCCGTTCAAAAGCTCGATGAAGTGCAAGCAATTAAAGATAGTCTGAATGGAAAAGCTTCCCCAGCGACAGAACAATATATTGCTGAAAATAAAAAAGCAAATGAATCACGCACAAAGTCCGCATTAGTTCATATTCAACCAGTCAAAGAGCGTTCTAGCCAAGTAACGGAAAAAGATACTCAAAGAAATTCTCAATTTGAACAAAGAAAAGTTCAGCAGCAGAAATTACTCAAGCTACCACTTTTCCCAACCACCACCATTGGTTCTTTCCCACAAACAGCCGAAGTTCGTTCTGCTAGAGCCAAATTCAAGAAAGGCGAAATCTCCCCCTCTGAATATGACACTTTTATTCGCAAAGGGATAACAGAAGCAATTAAACTCCAAGAAGAAATTGAAATGGATGTGCTTGTGCATGGTGAATTTGAACGGAATGACATGGTTGAATATTTTGGTGAATATTTAACTGGCTTTACAACTTCTCAAAATGGCTGGGTTCAATCTTATGGTACTCGCTGCGTCAAACCGCCAGTTATTTACGGTGATGTTTCACGCATTTCTGCAATGACAGTTGAATATACTTCTTTTGCACAATCTCTTACTCCTAAGCCTGTCAAAGGAATGCTCACTGGACCCGTTACTATTCTACAGTGGTCATTTGTGCGTGACGATCAACCTCGCTCAGAGACAGCCAAACAAATTGCGCTCGCCATACTTGATGAAGTAATTGATTTGGAAAAAGCTGGAATTAAAGTAATTCAAATTGATGAACCCGCTTTTCGTGAAGGATTGCCACTCAGAAATGAAGACAAACCTAAATATCTTAAATGGGCAACCGAAGTATTCAGGCTCTCTAGCTCGAATGTAAATGATGATACTCAAATACATACTCACATGTGCTATTCCGAGTTCAATGACATAATCAGCAATATTGCCGATATGGATGCTGATGTAATCACCATTGAAACTTCTCGCTCTCAGATGGAGCTGTTGGAAGCATTTGAGAAATTTGATTATCCAAATCAGATTGGACCAGGAGTATATGATATTCACTCACCAAGAGTACCAACCAAACAGGAAATGGAAAATTTACTCGAAAAAGCAGGTCGTGTGCTGCCTAAAGACAATATTTGGGTTAACCCTGATTGTGGACTTAAAACACGTGCTTGGGAAGAAGTAAAGCCATCACTTGTAAATATGATTCAAGCTGCAAAAGAGCTTAGAAAGCAAGTTATGAGTTCAGTTAGTTAGGCTAGATAAAACAATCATGGAAGAAAGACGCTTTATTAATGATGTGATAAAGCCTTGGGAAGATTTGAATGATTTACTTTGCCAAAATTATGCAGTTCAATCTGATCTTTCTGAAATAACAAGATTAGCTTGTGCATTAGCAGTTTCAATTAGGCATCAAGTTGATTTCTTTCTTCCTTTTCAGAATAAAAAAGTGAGTCCATTTTGTTTTGCACATCAATTAATAACTGATCTTGCAGATTTCTCTAAGCATGGTTCACTTCACAATACTGGTCGAAACTGTACAATTACCTCATCTTCGGCTTTTGAATTTTGCGAAGATAAAGGCTTTCGCTTTATTCGAAATATTGTTAGGCTCAATCACAATACTTTTGGTGAGTATGACTTTATGAAAATATCAGCTCAAGCAATTGGATTTTGGATTAAACAGAAACAAATTTCTCATAATTGGATTGGCATCTTAAAAGAAAGCCTTCATTCTTTTGAGCCTATAGCCAGACTCATCTTTAATCCTAATTTCTGTTACTCTATGAATTCAACTGCTTTTCACTTCTTACAAAAAAACCCCAATGGTGAATATGTACCAGTTGAACCATCATGGGGAGGATTGGAGATCTATTAAGCGTCTTATATTTCTCCTCTTCCAATAAAATCCAAAATTTATGCTTGCCGCTTATTCTGCTTTCGGCAATTACCTAAAAGCAAAGTCTGCAAAAAATATCTAGAAACAAAAGTAAAAAAATTTAGGACAATTTTTACGTTGTGTATTCAGCATTTATACGAACATATTCATAGCTGAGATCGCACCCCCAAGCTAGCCCTAGATTTTGTATTTTTTCTCCCACAATCAACTCAACCTTTATTTCTTTGGATTCTTTCATCTGCGCCGATAAAGCTGGCTTGTCATATTCGCAAACTTTCCCAGCATCTAAAAGTACAGTATCAAATATTTTAAGCCTTGCCTTTTCCATATCGACTTGCCCATATTGTCCAGCCGCTGCCAGAAATCTTCCCCAATTAGGATCATTACCAAATATGGCTGTTTTTACCAGAAGTGAATTAGCCACTCCTTTGGCCATAATGCGAGCTTCTTCCTCGGTTGAGCTTCCTTTTATTTGTATTTCAAAAATTTTGGTTGCACCCTCTCCATCAATTACAACTTGCTTCGCCAAATCTACATTTATTTCAGTTAGCGCAGCATGAAAATCTTCGTGGCTGATTTCTTTACCAACTTTTTCACCACTCGCCCCATTAGCCAAAACTAATATCATGTCATTAGTACTAGTATCTCCATCTACCGTGATTTGATTAAAAGATTTGGCATTGGCTATATCAAGTGAATTTTGTAATTCTTTTGAATCAATTTTTAAATCGGTAACTATAAAAGTCAAAGTAGTTGCCATTTGCGGATTAATCATTCCAGAGCCTTTAGTAACCCCGATTATTTTGCTTTTATTACCTATTTGTTTTTCACTAAATTTAATATCCAAATCTGTAGTGAGAATTGCTTCGGCGAAATCTTTGTAATTATTACTCAGTTGGTTATGGAGAGCTGTTAATGAGTTAATTACTGGCTCTTTGGGTAATGGAATACCAATAATACCTGTACTTGCTGTAAGTATTGAATTTATATCAATTGAAAACAATTCAGCCAAGCTCTTTTTGATTTCTCTCAGTGAATCGAGTCCGGCTTCTCCAGTACAGGCGTTTGCATTCCCTGAATTTACAATAACGGCTTTTATAGAATTACCAGATTTAATAACTGACTGATTATCAATGACACAATGAGCTTTTACCGAATTAGTTGTGAAAACACCCGCAACGCTGCATGGTACTTCTGAGTATATAATTCCAAGATCTTTTTTCTTGGATTGTTTAATACCGCAGAATAACCCAGCACTCAAAAAGCCATTCGGCAAACTAAATTTTTTCATATTAATAATTCAAGCCAATTGCAAAAAACTAAGCAGATAAACACGTTAAAGAAGGTAAAAATGATCTCTATTTTTTATCTAAAAATTGTTTTTCAATTTCGATTCTCTTTTTAGCAGCTTGAACTTTAATCTTTTTTAGAGCATCTTCTTTAAGGAAAAGCTTTGCACGATTTCTAAGCCAAGGTGATGTTCTGCTGACCATCATTGCGTACTCATAGTTAGGAAATTCAGGATTACGTGTGTGGCTATTTGCAATTCTTTGAAAATCTTCTTCACCGAGTCTACTTGCTTTGAAATTATATTCACAGACAGGAATTGGAACTAGAGCTTTTTTCTGTCCATCTTTAAATTCTCGGAATAAATAGGAAGTAACTTTTCCATACAGCGTGTCAGTACTAGGATCATATTCAACTTCTCTATAAAAGACTTGTGCTTTAAAATCTCGATTGTCCTTTGGTGAAGGTAGCCATGCGAAATTCCATACCAAACGATTACCTTTGGCCTTCATTGCATAATATGCCATTTTGACATCACCATAACTCGTCAGGTCATAACCTTTGGTTGCACTTTCAAGAGTAATAAATCCAATATGTTCTATTTCATTCGGTGCAGGTTTGGTTTGATCAACTTTGAATACTCTTCCTTGAGCATTGTAATAATTTTTTTGCCAAGTGACTCCTTTTTGGAGAGTATATCCATCAGCAGGAGTAATAATAAACATCCAATGCCCCTTCCAGGAATTCCCTTTAGGAGCTGGCTTTTGTACGATTCTCTTCATAATATCTTTGTGAGCAGGAGACAAAGTATTGTTGTTTCCTGGCTTCCAAGGAGGAAGAGAATTAATGTAGGCCTCATAATCTTTATTTGGATTTTTGCTTTCAGTCCCAGTTGATGAATTAGTTGAAGCTGAATTATTGTCTTTAGTAATAGTTGATTTATTACAGCTTGATACAAAAAAGACCAAAATAATTATTGAAACAATTTGAAGCTGAATTATCTGTTTTTTCATTATTGTTAATTGTATGAATTTCGCGTAAATGCTTTATTGAAGGAAGCTTGTGAGTTTAGTTATTTGGATAAGTACTAATTCATTGCAGCGAATACTGTCGTTTCATCTCCATGCATACCATCAAACCATAAGTCGAAAGTATCTCCTCCATATATAACTTTGTTACCAACTTTTTGTTTAAAACCATTACGAAGATAAGGATAAGCTGCAGATTCACCAATCGCAATCGGGGATTGATTATTAGCAGTTGGAATTCCAATCTCAACTACTTGCAGATCACTCAGTTTTTCAATTTCGGATGGTTGTGAAATCGCATCTTCATTTAAATCAAACCAAATCACTAAGTCTTTTAATTCATCGCCTTCAATTAAGTTATTGTGATCCTTATCTCTTAGATTGGATAAAGCAGCATATCCATTTTTGTATTTTTTGCCATTTGTATATTCTCCGAATAACTCTTTTCCATTATCAATAGAGCCGTTGTGATTGAAGTCAGAGGCAAGCAAACCAATTTTTGTAGTGCCCGGAATCCATGAAGTCCAGAGAGAGTTTAAACCATTGTATTTGAATGAGACTTTGGAATTGCCTATTAGATCAAGATCTTGATTAGAACCGAATTGGCCAAACCGAAGAACTAATGGGCATCCACAAGCAGCCGCAGGATCACCGTGATAATCATCGACAGGTACATCATGTATGAGGGTTCCATCAGGTGCAGTGACACAGGTATATCTCGATGTTATATTAGGCACATATCCAGTTGGAAGATCGCAGCCAGCGGTTTTGGCACAAGATAATACTTCTTCTGGAGCCGCACATTTGCATAATCCAGGATTTTGAACTGCTGGATTAAAAACACAAGAATTGACTATGCATGTCTTGCAATTAGTACTGGCATTTGCAACAGTACACGAGATTGAACTATCATTGGAGCATTTGCCTGAAGTAGGACAAATTTCGCAAACACTACTTGCATTGGACGTTGTACAAGAGCATGTTCCAGATGTGCAAGGGCAAGTTCCAGTAGGAGTTGGAGTTGGAGTTGGTGTTGTTGGTGTTGTGGGAGTTGGTGTTGGTGTAGATGGCGGAGGTGATGGAATTGTGCATGTTGTGGCTGTACAAGAAGAGAGAGAACAACTATGGTCAGTACAGACTTTACAAACGGGGTTTGCATCTGTTGATGTGCAAGTACAGGCACTATTGTTGTCTGGACATAAACATGAACCATGACAAATGGCACTTCCATTTTGGCCGATGCAAGTTCCAGACGTAGGAGGCACCAAGGGAGGTATTTCACAACTGGCTGAAGCACAGTTATCATCTCTAAGGCAACATACCTCACATGATTTGGAAGAACCAGTTATACAATCTGCTGAAGGACCAACGGTGTGCCCTGGACCAACTCCGGCTCCAGGTGAACTTCCGGGTCCAGCTCCACCACCACAGGCCGCTGGCTTTGCACAAATTCCACCACCGATATCAACTTCTCCAGGAGGGCATGAATATGCTTTTTGTATTGAAGCATTTTGCCAAAAACAAAATAAGCCAAAAAATAATACAAAAATAAAGACGTAAAGTTTTTTCATTGATTTGGCTGGAGCTGAAGCTTAGTAATTTAAATTAGTTAACTAAATTCTAACTAGATGAGTAAATCAAAACAAGGTCTTTATGAACAACCAACAAAGGCTCATCTGTGCAATATCACTAGTTCTTCATTTCTTGAGAAGGCAGAGTGCCTTATATTGCACAAAGACACGCTTATAGAAAATCTTTGAGCAGTTATAGTGACATCTCAGTAAATTTTCAACATTGGTTTTCAATAGAAAGATTTAGTGTAATTACCATTGATGATTAGGGAGAACATGAAATCTTATCTCCATTCTTGTATACATAATCTTTTCCATAGCCACCTCTTGGCTCAGCTACACTGATTACTGGACAATATTTTCCAGTGCATGGAGTTCGTTGATTGCCGCAACATGGAGGTGGGGTTAATTCTACTGGATAGTGTGCAGCTTCAGAGCAAAACTCATCACAAACACCGCAACATCCCATAATAGGTCCTCCCACTCCCGCAGCAACGCAATACCCTTTTCCTGAGATCTTTACATATCTTCCTCCCTCAGGACAGCATGAGCTTTTTGGTATACAAGCTGGATCGCTTGGATCAGTACAAACTTGGGGTGCGCAACATTCACCTTTTAGGTTTCCATTTGAACATTCAGGGAATCCTCCAGGAACGGGAATGTGAGAAGAGTCATGAAGAGTTGTTGCAAAAGTATATCCTGGCAAATCACCGCTAGGAACTGCTTTGTAGGCCCAACTGTTTTCACAGTATCTCGTAACTCCACCTACAACACAACTGTGGCTGTGTGCAATAGTATTATTAGCGCCACCAAAATCAACAGTTCTTTTGCCACAATAAGCTATTAATTCAGCTGGTTCAGCATCTTTACAGCAATGTCTTTCCTTGCAATCTCTTCTATATTTGCACTGAATTTGGAACAACAATGGGTTCAATTTATAAAAAGAGGTGTTTGTCCACCATTGCCCCCGCATAGTTACGCTTGCTTCCTGAATAGTACTTTTGTCCTTGCAAGTACCGTATTGTCCACATTGCGAACTTCCTGGATCGCAAATACTGCATACCGAGTTGTAAGGAATAAGCTGATCCAAAGCACTAGATAAACTATTGACAGTTTTTGCACCATTTCCCGCAAGATTTGCTGCATCATCTTGTTCTTTTTGAACCAAGTCAGGTTTAATCACTTTGGTGGTGGCATCAAATGAACTGTCTTCGTATGGACCTTTCCATTTCCTTACAGACTGAGATCCATTTCTGCATGATACTTGAACATCTTCATTACTTGCAGTTTTTCTTCTAATAATTACGCTACTACCGCTTCCATCCAAGTCAGTAATTTCACCACTCATATTAGATAACTCAATGCCACCACTTCTTGGATGCTCCTGAGTCTTGACAAAAAAGTAACGATCCGCATTACCTAAATAATCAACATCATTCACAGTTTTTGCTGGCTTACTTGCAGTTAAGTTTCGTCCATATGCATCACGCCCCATAGACGAATATTTCAAGCCAATCAAAATTAGTGGATCTATATCACCGCAATTGTATATTTTTGCAATTCCAGGGAAATTAGTGTTATTTCCAGTGCAGTCGCTGGAATTTGTATTTGTAATATTTGTTGGACAAGAACAATTACTATCAGGACAGGCATCTGAAACTTCTCCCTTTCTAGAATTGGGTGTTTGATCAACTGCATATGAGTTAGTTCCCAAAATTGTGCTGCTTTCATCTGGCCTACTTGTTCCCGCCGTAAAAGGTAAACAGTTTTTACTACTATTTATAAGCGTGGTTTGGCTTGTTGCACCTGTGACTCCACAATCATCAGTGCTGCAAAAAACGAATGGTCTAACACCTGAACTCAACAATGATTGATTGAGCTTTATTGCTTCTCTTTGACCAACCGACCCACCTACAGTTCCGATAGAAGCCCCTCTACCCTCAAGCCATCCACCAGAGCCAAAGTTACCACCATCTGCATTCATGTACATTCGCTTCAATATCACTGGCCAACATCCAGCGCAATGAACAACGGTATAGTAAGTTATTTGATTTGTTGCAGGATTTCTTAGAGCTACGCAACCACTGAATTGAGAACCGCTTGATGATCCAAAAAAACTTGCGGGAGTTTCTATTCCTAAACCAATGAGTCTTTGTCTAACCGTAACTCCACTTGCTGCTTCTGTTATTTCATTAAATTCAGCATATTTAGCCTGACCTGTGCTGACGGCACTTATATAATTATCTCTGACTTTTTTATTGTATCCTGGTGGCATAGCATTGACTTCCGCCGCTGCAAGCTTGCACCTTTCTTCAACTTCATCTGAACCCAATTTATTATTAGTAGAAGCTTTCACCGCAATTTGTTGAGCAGCGGTATTCAGCGATGACTGAAGCCAAAAAAGCATTATAAATTCGAACACCATCAAAAAAACTATGGTGTACAAAAGTATAAGGACTGGTATGTGAACAGGTACCGCGCCTTTTTTTGTTCTTGAATTAAAAGAATGAATCATCCATTAAATTGAATAATCTTAATAACCTTCAGTATTTCTTCCCTTAATCAATAGAGGGATAACTGAGCTTATTTCAATTGTATAAATTACCAGAGAGGATTGTTAAAAACCAACGAATGGATTATCCACCCACTTCATTGACAACTCTTTTATCTCCCGGATTCAAACTAACAATATATTGTGAGCAACTCCTAATGAATTTTGTACTCGAGGTTTAGTCAGACAAGAAAAATCTAAATCTAAATCTGAATCTGAAATTCTTACAGCCTTGCTTGTCAACGATGGATTAAATGATATGCAAGGGAATTCACTAAATGTAGAAAAATCGAAAGTATTCAAGAATTTTAAGCGCAAAATCTGAGATTTACTTTTGTTTCAATTCTTTTATTGAAAAACTAAATCTCAGTTGGAAAAAAAATAATGAAACTTTTCAATTGATAAAATAAGGAGTAAGCTTTGTTTTTATGATTTAAAACTTAAGAAGTAAGTATTTATTCTCCAAGTTATTCAATCGAGTTAACAATTAAACTGAAAAGTATAAGTTTTGAAATAAAGGAAGATTAGCCTAATGGAATTTAACAAAGAAAAATTTTCACATTTTGTCATGAATAGACCTTATTTGGGTGAAGTCAAAGATGCCTCTGAAACAGAACAAATCTACAAATATGCCCTAGATAAAGCAGGGTGCGGAGACAGTTATGAATTAAGCTTGAAAACTGACTCTAAAGGACAAATCAACGATGCAAAATACATTACTTTCGGTTGTGGTTATGCTCAAGCCACTTGCTGCGCACTGATTGAATCGATTGTTAATCATAATATTTCTGAAATTGCAAATTGGTCTGAAAAAGATATTGAACAGAAAATTGAAAGCATAATGGGAGAATACCCAATTCACAAAAAAGGCTATATGGTATTTGCTAAAGAACTTTTGGACGGTATTTGCAATCAGGCTTTAGTAAAGTAAAAGTATTTATTTGGCAAGAAAGCAAATCGCAAAAACAACTGAAGATGACAAAAACAGCTTTTCGCAAAATAGCCCTCCTCGGTGCAACTGGTTCTATTGGCAAACAAACCCTTGATTTAATTCGTTCTGCACCTGAGAAATATCAACTCACTTCGCTTTCGGCTGCGGGCAACAACTTAGAAGAATTGGCAAAAATCATTAATGAATTTCAGCCTAGCCTTGTTTCAGTCAATTCGGTAGAATCAGCCCAAAAGCTAAATGAACTTTTGGCAATAAAAAAAAGTCAAACACAGACTAATCAAAATAAGACCGAGATTTTACATGGATTAGACGGGCTTAATCAGGTTGCCACTCATTCCGAGGCAGATACTACTTTGGTTGCAGTTGTCGGTTCAGTTGGCTTAGAACCAACAATTGAAGCAATCAAAAAAAGCAAAAGATTAATTGTTGCGAACAAAGAAACACTTGTAGCTGCAGGTGAATTAATTAATCAATTACTCATAAAGCATCAAACTACTCTCTTGCCAGCCGATAGTGAGCATGTCGCTATTCACCAGTGCTTGAAAGGATGCAAGGCCTCACAGGTTAGAAATATTTACCTTACGGCTTCTGGTGGTCCTTTTCTCAACAGCAATATTAATCTTGAAGATATAACCGTAAAAATGGCTCTCAATCATCCTACTTGGAATATGGGAGCAAAAATCACCATTGACTGTGCAACTCTAATGAATAAAGGGCTTGAAGTCATAGAAGCAGAGAGTTTATTCAATTTGGGCTATGACAAAATTCAGGCGCTCATTCATCCACAAAGCATTATTCATGGTTTAGTAGAATTTATTGATGGCAATGTGATGGCTCAGCTAGGACCAAATGATATGCGTTTACCAATTCAATATGCTCTTGATGAGCCTGAACGTGAAGCCAATCTTTCGGGAAAATTTTTAGATTTTAAAACTATCAAAAAGCTTGAATTTGATGAGCCAGATATAAAGAGATTTCCATGCTTTAGGCTTGCATATGAAGCAGGACAGAAAGGCAATACTTACCCAGCGGTATTGGGAGCAGCAGATGAAATTGCAGTTGAATTGTTTTTACAGGAAAAAATCAAATTTAACGAAATTCCAAAAATAATTGAGGAAACTCTTTCAGTTCACTCTCCAAGCAAGGCAGACAGCTTAGCTACAATCCGAGATGCTGATGAATGGGCGAGAAATAAAGCCAAAGAAATAGCTAGTAAACAAAAACAAGTATTGGTTTAAAGTTTTGATTAGCTCAAACGCTTTGAATAATCTTTAATCTAATTTCTTGAATCCACTCTCAGACAAATAAATATCTTTGAGCCTAATATAATTCTGAGCTGAGATTGAAAAATAGTCGATTTCTTTTTGAGTTAACTCACGTTTAACTTTGCCAGGACTGCCAGCAAAGAGGGTTCCCGAAGGCACAATAGTTGCTGGAGTTACCAGGCAACCTGCAGCGACGAAAGCCTGACTCTCAACAATAGCTCCATCAAGCACAATAGCTCCCATTCCGATTAGGCAAAGATCTTTTATAGTGCATCCATGGAGGGTTACATCGTGCCCAATAGTTACATTTTCGCCAATAAAGGTTGGATAAGTTGTATTAGTAACATGAATGGTTGAACCATCTTGCACATTGGTACCTTGCCCAATTCGAATGTAATTAACATCTCCACGCACAGTTACATTAAACCAAAGCGAAGCATTGTCTCCAATCTCGACATCACCAATCACATCAGCACTTGGAGCAACAAAAACGTCTTTTCCTAATTTAGGCTTACTTGTTAAAAATGAATAAATTGGCATAAAAAGGCTTAATTGACTAAATTGTCACAATCGTATTTTTCTTTAATTTTTACATTTCTATTTAATAAACAGTATGAGCTCAATTCAGCCAACCCAAAATTGCCACAATTACAAAATGGTTTTTGGGTTTCATGGATATATCTATGTAACCAGAAAAGGTCTTCAGTCATTTCTAACCTAAGGAAATCCATTTCTAAATATTTTAATCTATTACTTTCTTCTTCTAGTAATAGAAATGTTTATGTTTCTGTGTTGAAATGTTTTTGCTCAAACTGAAGATCCCTCACCCCCAGCCCCCCTCTCCTAGAGCGAGAGAGGAGCCGGAAGCTTACGCCGACTTTATTCTCCCCTGTCAGGGGGAGATGTCCGAAGGACAGAGGGGGTTGACTCAGTGTTTAGGTAGCAATTCTAAATCTTGCTTCTGGAGAAGGTTTTAGAATTGTTTAAATCTAGAAATGAATTTCCCTGATTTCTAACCCAATTGCCAGAAATATGGAACCAAAAGGTTAACTAAAATATTTTTGCCTAACTCCTTTGGAGGCAGAGCCTGTAACGGCAATCACAATTTTTACATTCAAGATACAAATAAAAACCTGGTTTTATTTTATGAATATTTTCACGAAGAAACCAGAAGAGGAGTTGGCACAACTCGCCTAGACAGAAGGACAAATAGTTGAATCAAATAGCTCAGAAAAAAGAAAACCACCTTACTTGAAGTTAAAAGATGTTTCGGAGCGCGAGAGAGAATACTAAAAATTAGTAGGTTTATCAATTATTGAATGAGGAATAAAAACATATACTAATAAAGATAAGGGTAATAGTTGATGAGAAATTTTTCTGAAAAAAAAATAGCTCTAATCATTATGTCTTTAATTCTAGCTTACTTGTGTATTGTCGATGTCAGGCTTAAAAGAGGTGAGCCTCTAAGAATACTGAAAAGAAATGGTCAACATCTAAGTGTTTATACAGGGTCAGTCTTTTTTGAAGACAAAAGTTCAACTTATAAACTTAGTGATAAGCCATCTTTACTAAAAGGAATAATGCATTTTGCAGAAAGAGGCCAAATTCTTTATAGGCCTGAACAGGCAGATAGCTTGAATAACACTAAAGGTTACATATACCTTCGATTTGTAAGTAATGACAAAAACCTTATGCATAAAATTGCATCGGTCAAAGGATGGGGATTAACGGAAGTTCCATTCCAGTTGACAGGTTATTATTTGCACAAAGTCGAAGATCTTAAATTTGATGTAAGCAGCAGCACAGAAGAGCTATTCTATCCAACAGAACTTATTGTTTCCAGTAAAAGAATAAATTTAGTTGAAGTAAAATAACAACGGTAGTTTTCTGATTTGAATATTTCAAAGACAATAAATTCATGTGATGGTTACTTCTCTCACCTGAAGCCTAAAGTTGGCGTTCACCGTGGAATCACCACTAGGAAAGAGATTTAAATGATTATTGAACTTCTTTCATCTTAATTCAGGTGGACTTGTTACCTACATGCCTAAATTTCTGACTCTCGCTAAATGAGAACAAAGATTTAATTGCGAATGGATTTTAACAACTTATCAAAGAAGCAAAAGATTTTCCGTTTAACTCATATTAAATATTTTGTATCTTTTAATTCTTCAGGCATAAACTGTTGTTCCTCTTGAGGAGAGTTATGAGTATAAATACAACCTTGCCCATACCCATATTTTTTCGCATCTTTATAATGACTATCTCTTAGGTGCATTGGTACTGGATAATTTTGTCCACTTTCAATATCCAACATTATCTGATCTAGAGCCTTATAAGCATTATTAGATTTAGGAGCTTTTGCAATATAAACAGTTGCTTGCGCCAAAGGAATTCTCGCTTCTGGCATACCTAATTTTTCAACTGCTTGATAAGCTGCATTGGCAATAATCAAAGCCATTGGATCAGCTAACCCAACATCTTCGCTGGCAGTTACTAATAATCTTCTTGCAATAAAACGTGGGTCTTCACCCGAAACAAGCATTTTACCTAACCAGTATAAGGCCGCATCTGGATTACTCCCTCTCATACTCTTTTGATAAGCTGAAGCACAATCATAATGAGCATCACTTTTTAAACCATAATTATTGCGAGTTTGTTGAGCTAATTGCTGCAGAGTATTAAGTTCAATATTGTTTTTGGAAGATGCTTTACTTGCATATTCTAAGAGATTGAGAGCACTTCTTGCATCACCATTAGCATAATCAATAATAAATTCAATACATTCATCAGAAAAATATTCTTGCTTTAAATATTCAATACCTCTGAGAATAATCGCGCGCATATTATCTCGCGAAAGAGATTCTAATTTGACAAGTAATACTCTGGATAATAAAGCTGGAATAACCTGAAATGATGGATTCTCAGTAGTAGCTCCAATGAGAGTAATAATGCCGCTTTCTAAATCTGATAATACTGCATCTTGTTGAGTTTTACTGTAGTGGTGAATTTCATCCAAGAAAATAATTGTTCTTTGTCTATCATATTTTAGTTTTTGTTTAGCCTCTTCTATTGAAGCTCTTAATTCTTTCAGTCCAGAGCTTACAGCACTTAATTCTATGAAGTTTGCATTAGTACTACTAGCAATAATTCGGGCTAAAGTTGTTTTCCCAGAGCCTGGTGGCCCCCAAAATATAGCCGAAAATAGTTTTTTATTATGAATTAGATTATAAAGTGGAGTATTTAGTCCAATTGTATTTTCATTACCTACAAATTCCTCTAATGACTTGCATCTTAGAATCTCTGACAAGGGTAATTCCCTATTCAATAAGTTCTGATCAAATAAATCCATTTTGCATATTTAACAATCTTTAAAATAACAAAAATTTATACTAAGCTCGTATCAGGAGTTCCATATTGTCTCTAAATTCCACACATCTATGTTTAAATCACCGTAAATTTATAATATTATTTTGAATCAAATAACAGTTTTAAATCCTTCTCTATAAACTGATGAGGTTTCCAACCTTTTATTATTTTATCTAAGATAAATGTATCAGCTGCGCTAAACGCAATACCTCCAAGCGATCCAAGTCCCATTGATGATGTCAATGCATCAACAAGTATGCCAACCCCTGTGAACATTGCCCACTTAATTGGTTTTCCTGGAAGCTTATCCGCCCATGTTTCTTTTACAGTTTCTTGATAATAATTTCTTATCAATTCATCATCTGGCGATTGATTCTGAATCCAAGATCTAAATTTATCTGCTTTATCTAAAAGGTGTTGAAATTCAACCCAAGATACCTTCTTTGAATTTATTGCTTCTCTAATTGCGTTTGCATTAGGGAGTACTAAACTAATAAAACAATTGATTGAAACATAAAATAAATCAAGGAATTTGGGCAGTACTGGACTCGAACCAGCGACCTCCTCCATGTCAAGGAGACGCGCTACCAACTGCGCCAACTGCCCGTAAACTGCTGTTTTTATCGAATATTATTTGTCGATATATTTTACAGCGAAGATTTAAAATATTATCATCCTCTCGCTCATCCCACAATTCAATCAAAGACCAATCAAATCACTAGACAAAAAACTTTTAAAAAATTTATTTGAAACTCAGAAATATCATGAGCTCCATGATGAACTTGAAGTCTATTGGTTTACTCTAACTGAGAACGATTTAAAGACTGAAATACAAGCCTTAATTCAGTTAGCGGTGGCTTTGCATCATGAAAAAAATGGAAACTATAAAGGATTTGAAATACTCTGCCACAAGAGCTTCAGCAAGCTCAAACTAACAAATGAAACTATACTTCCTCAGTCTGAACTAACATCAAAGCCAAAGCCAGAAGAAATAAAAAAATTATTATTCAGAAAACTCAATGAATTGATTATTTAATTCGTTTTAAGCAAATTACCTGATTCTGGCTTAGTTTCCTAAATAGCAATAAAATCCGTCATCTTGAACTTATTTCAGAATCTAACAAAACTATCAAATTAATTTTTGCCTTTGCCCAAAGCTTTTTCTTTCTTAATTTGAGAAGCTTTGTGAATAATATCTTTTCTTTCTTGAACCGTTAAGATCTTCGACAATTCAACTTGTTGCTTAATATCTATTAGCTTTTGTTGCTTTTGCAAATCATAAACTTCCGAGTTTAGTTTTTCTAAAGTTGCATAATCTAAAGTTTCCTTACTCAATTCTGCTTTCAAAGCTTTTTTCTTTTCTTTTACTTGAATCGAAATTTGCTGTTTCTGCTCTTTGTTCTTAAGGGCTATTTCTTGGACCTGCTTGCGTTTTTCTTCAGATAAACCTAAACCTGCCATTTTTCCTTGAGCATTATTAGCAGCAGGTTTAGGTGAAGTAGTTTTTGTTTCCTCAGCAAAGGAGAGATTATTTATTACCAAAGAGGCTACTAATAAAGAACCCAGAAAAAGCTTTTGCATAATGTTTCTCTCCTTAATTCAAGAATGTTGAAATGTACTAATTGGAATTACTTTTAATCTGAAAACTAGCTTAAAAGTAATTAATTTTGAATTATAACTTTGAAGCTACCAAGCGAGTCAAGTCCACAACTCTATGAGAATAACCCCATTCATTGTCATACCAGCTTACAAGCTTGAAGAAGCGACTATTGAGCTCCATACCTGAACCTTGGTCAAAAACACTAGAAGCTTCACAACCCATAAAATCACTGGACACTACTTCATCTTCGGTATATTCAAGCACACCTTTCAAATAGGTTTCACTTGCTTTTTTCATCAAAGCCGAAATTTCTTTATAGCTAGTTTCTTTGACTGTTCTGACGGTTAAATCAACAACTGAAACAGTTGGAGTTGGGACTCTGAAAGACATTCCACTCAATTTACCTTTGACTTCAGGAATTACCAAACCAACTGCTTTAGCAGCCCCTGTGGTTGAAGGAATTATATTGATTGCTGCGGCACGTCCACCTTTCCAATCTTTTGCGGATGGACCATCAACGGTCTTTTGAGTGGCCGTATATGAATGAACTGTTGTCATTAAGCCTTCTTCAATTCCAATACCTTCTTTGAGAAGTACATGAACAACTGGTGCCAAACAATTGGTGGTGCATGAAGCATTTGAAATTATATTGTGCTTGCTTGAATCATATTTGCCGTCATTTACACCCATTACAATGGTGATATCTTCATTTTTTGCAGGAGCACTGATTATGACTTTCTTGGCTCCAGCGGTAATATGACCTTTGGCTTTTTCAGAATCCGTAAATAAACCTGTTGATTCAATTACGATATCAACTCCTAATTCTCCCCAAGGAAGAGCGGTTGGACCTTCTTTGATTGCAAGACACTTAATTTCATGACCATTGACAACCAAAGTATCATCAGATGGAACTGAATCAGAAGATTTTTTACTATAAACTTCACCTTTGAAACGTCCTTGAGTAGAGTCATATTTGAGCAAATACGCTAAGTTGTCAGCTGGAACTAAATCATTGAGAGCTACTACTTCTATTTCAGAACCCAATAAGCCCTGATCGCAAATCGCACGAAAAACTAAACGTCCAATGCGTCCAAATCCATTGATGCCAACTTTTACTTTCTTAGCCATATTCCTACTCCATTTATCTATTTAGCTAGGGTGTTTTTTGAGGTATTTTCTTAAACTCAAAGCTTCCAAAGGCCGTCTTGATGAGACCTAATTTGCTGAGAACAGGCTAAGGATAGCATAATGCAAAATTAATTTAGCTTAATTCTTTATTGAAAAAAGTTGAATTTATTGATTGTAGAGATTGAAGAATAAAAATCTTCTATAAAAATTGCAAAAGTCTTTCACTTTATTTTGCAAATCTCACAGAAAGCAAATGAAGCTCCGCACCCTCTATGGTGTGGCGTCAATGAAGCTGTCACCCCTCTCATTGCAAAGTATTTTGGTTTTCCGAAATATCAGCATGTGGAATTTGTGAGATTTAGTGAGGACTTTTGTATCTATATCAAATAAGGATTTTCTGGATCAATAAGATTTATGTAGGATAAGAATCAAGAAATCCTGCAAATCTTTCTAATCCTCTCAATCCTGTTCAAAATATAAAACTCAAATATAAAAGAAAGTGATGGTATGAATTTATGCCTACAATTCCTCAAATTGACACAACCTTTAGAGTTGCAGGGGCGGCCTCAAAATTAGTTGAAGGAGTTGCCCCTAATCCCCTTACAAGTAAAATAAGTGACTTCTCTGATGTGGTTACAGGCATTACAGGTCCTTTAGCTGGAATCGACTACTACTCCAGAAGCCAAGAGACGTATCATACAGGATTTTAAATAAATACTTTAAGCTGAGATCTTAAAAGCTCATACGGTGATATTTCTCAAAATATTTCTGCAATACTTCTTTGGCAATGGGAGCAGCTACTGCGCCACCATGTCCCGCCGCTTCCCCAAATGCAACAATAGCGACTTCAGGTTTGTCCACTGGTGCATAGGCAATAAACCAACCATGAGTTCGTGGATTTGGTGGGGCTTCTGCTGAGCCAGTTTTTCCTGCTACTTTGACTCCTTTTAGCTTAGAAGCTTGACAGGTTCCGCTTTCAATACATTCGCTCATGCCATCATGCACAATTTTAATTAATTCTGGACTAGTTTTAAAAGTATCAAAGGTTGGCTTTCCAGGCAATTTATCACCGATTTGTTTCACTAAATGAATTTTTGGCGTTCTATTTCCAGTGGCTATTCCTGCGGCTATTCTCACGGCTTGCGCTGGTGTTACCAATAAAGGCCCTTGTCCAATTGAATAATGCAACGTATTCCCTTTATACCAAGCAAATCGAGAATTTCTGAGCTTAGCTTTTGCCTTCCAAATCTCGTCTGGAAGTGAACCATTACTTTCACCCTTAAATTCAATCCCGGTTGCTCTTCCAGCCCCCAAACGCTTGCCCCATTCTGTTATATCTCTATCATTCATACGGCGACCCATTTGATAAAAAGCCGTATCTCTTGACCACGCCAAACAAGTTGTTAAACCCATTACAGCTATTTTGCTTGTCCAATCACCAAAGCGAAAACCATCCATAAAATAAGCTCCGCTAACAGAAAATCTCTCTCCTGGCTTTACAGCTCCACTTTCTAAAGCAGCCAGCAAAACTAATGGCTTCCAAATACTGCCTGGCGGATATGCACTAATTGCTCTATTCATAAGAACATTTTTGGCATTTAACACTTTCCAAGCGGTTGGATTAATGCCAGCAGCAAAAAGATTAGGGTCAAAGCTTGGCTGGCTAACTAATGTCAAAATCTCGCCAGTGTTGACATCAATCATTACAACAGCACCTTTCATGCCCTTCATCTTCTGTTCAGCTACTTGTTGCAAATCCAAATCAATTGTGAGGACTATATCTTTGCCAGCCCGGTTTTTATCGAGCAAATCATCATCAAAACTAATTGGCTCTGTTGGCTGCCCTTGTCTGTTGATTTTGATTCTTTTGTGTGAGCTTGCCCCTCTGAGAGTAGAATCAAAAAGTTTTTCAATTCCATATTTGCCGACAATATCATTCATTTCACGATCAGGATTATTCTCAAGCTCTGAAGGGCTGATCTTGCCTGTATAGCCTAAAACATGAGCGGAGGATTCACCATTTGCATAATAACGGGCTGATTGCTGTTGAACCATGACACCAGGAAGCTCATATTGATTTTCATAAATAGTGGCGACTTGCTCCAAGGTCAAATTATTTGCAATGGGAAAAGGTCTGGAATCATCTTTCTTTAATTTGTCTAAGTCTTTTCTTATTTCAGATTCACTTTTTTTTACGATATTCGAAAGGAGATGTACGATTCGATCCACATCATGTCCAAGCACTACTGAAGGCAAAACCATAGCGGAGGCAGATTGTTTATTGCTGGCCAAAACTCTATGCTCACGATCATAAATAATGCCTCGGGGTGAAGTCTGAGTGATGGTGTGTGTGGTATTTTCTCTAGCTTGTTCGAGATATGCAGGCCCTTGCTTGACTTGTAAGAAAAACAATCTCGCAAAAATGGATATAAAAAAAGTGAGCATAATCCCAATAGTCACAAATTGCTTATAATCGCTTCGGCGAGCTGACGAAATATTGTTTGAATTTGAAAATTTTGTTTCGATTGACAAGCTAAAAGGTGAATTTGAAGACTTAAAGTAATTTTGATATTGAAGAATACAACTTGATTGAATAACTCGTGTTACGCAAAAAATATTTCCTGCTTGCTTGGGCAGTTTCTGAGACAAGCTCAGGATGACAAGATTGAGCTTTCTTTGTCATTCCGAACTTGTTTCGGAAACTAAATAAAATTATGCGACTTGCGTAAGATGATTGAATAATGGTTTAGCAAGGACATTAATCTTAAATTACAAGCTAAAGGAAATTGTTTTTTATGAGCTAAAAATTTTTAAAGCTAAGATTTTCAAGGTAGAAATTCTCAAAGCAAAAAGAGAATCTCAGAATTAAAAACTATGAAGTTAAAATTTATGAAACGTACCGCAAAAATAGAATTATTCAAAGAATATCTCAAATTCTCAGTCGGACATTTCACGATTTTTTCGGCAACTGAAAGAGAAAGACTACATGGCCACAATTATCGAGTGAAAGCCACTTTTGAAGCTGAGGTTGGAGATAATGGATTGACGGTTGATTACAATATTCTCAAGAACAAAGTAAGCGAGCTCTGCGATAGCTTAGACGAATATTTCATTATTCCTACAAAATCACCACATCTTATAATCCAAGAATTAGCTGACGAAAAGATACAAATTCAACACAATCAAGATGAATTAATTTTTTACAAAAAAGATATAAAACTTTTGCCAATTGCAAATACTTCAGTCGAAGACTTATCTTGGTATTTGCTTGAAGAGCTCAAAAAGGATTCAACTTTAATTGAAGAATGTAAAATTCACTCTCTGGAAATCGGTATTGGTTCTGGTGATGGACAATTTGGCTATTCGAATTGGAGGAGATCCGAACAAGATTTAGAAGATTAGAAACATTTTGACAAGCCAAATGAACATTAACTAACAAGGAATGATTGGCATTTGGGTAAAAATGGCCGCTGAATTAAGACGAGATAGTTCCTGAGACAAGCTCAGGATGACAAAATCAATTTTTCTCCGTCATTGCGTCCTGGATTCATTTCAGGATTGTTTTGGAGACTAAAATAAAAGTAGGCTCGATCATAAGCTGAATTGCTATTGATTTCATTTTCAATTGTTTTCATGGCTTTGTCGATATAATGAAGCGCAAACAATCTAAATTATTCAGGGAAAGATGGAGAACATCTTACAAAGACTTCAGATCATCAAGCTACTTATCTCATTGAATGAGGATTATTCTGAGCATTTAAAACAACTGGAAAACCTTAAGCAATCAGATATTACAAACATTGTTGATCTTCTCAAGCGAAAATCTTATAGTTCAGCGATTGAGTCTATCGATCAGTTTAGTCAAAGATATTCACAAGTTGAAATTTACAAAGATCCGCAAATTGATTTATTGAAGAGAGAATTAGATGATTTGATTTTGGCTTTAGAAGAACAAACTCTGGAAAAAGATGAATTGAATAAATTGGTCTCTAATTTTGAGGCTGATTATCAGAATAAACTAGGTGGAATTTTGCGGGGAATTCTCAGGCTTAGAAAGCTAAAAGCCCAAACTGAATTTAATGAAACGCCAAATCAAAAAACAGAAAAAGCCTATAAAGAAGCTGAAAAAGAATTTGAGAATTTTGAGCAGGATTATGAACAGAGAGAACAACAAAGCAAAAACAAATTAGAGCTATCACCAGAACAGGAAAACGAACTCAAAAGCTCATTCAGGAAAGCTTCAAAACTTACTCATCCAGATGCGGTTTCAGATGAGTTTAAAGAACAAGCGAAAAAGTGCTTTCAGAATTTGAATGATGCTTATCAAAATAATGATTTAAAGCTAGTGCAAGAGATTTTGAACAATTTGGCAAAAGGGATTTTCATCAAGAAATCCGAAAAAATAAATGAAATTGATAAATTAAAAATTGAAATCAATTTGATTAAGTTAAAAACCACTGAAATAGAAAGGCAATTGGCAGAAATCAAAAATTCAGAAACTTATATATTGCTTCAATCGCTCGATTGGAATTGGAGAAATTATTTGGAAGAACAAAGAAAATTGCTCGAAAATGATTTATTGGAGCTAGAAAAAGCATGAATGGCGATACACAATCCTCCGAGAAAAGCATAAATGAAGATTCTGTTTCTTTGCAGAAATACGCTGGAACATCTTTGCAGAGAACAAATAATTTAATTCGATTAACCTCAAAACTACTTGCTGAGAATAATTTCAATCGAATCAAAAAACTGATTTTGAGAAATGAATCTGATTTTTTC
>DUDU01000060.1 GCA_005110395.1 Candidatus Melainabacteria bacterium
GACAAATTCACCTTTTCTCTTCATCCTTAATATTCAGTTTACCCTTAACCGAATATCTATTTCTAAGATACTAGGGGCTGGGGGTGAGGGCTTTTATGATTTAAGACTACAACTTTTACTACACAAAAAAAGAAGGAAAGAAAAATTCTCCCCCTCTTTTAATTGGATTGCCCATCCATCACAACCTTCCCCCTATAAGAGGAAGGAGCCAAAACCGATTCTTTCTCCCCTCTCGCTTTAGGAGAGGGACTGAGGGTGAGGGCTCTCAATTCATTCTATTGACATGCTTCGCAACCTTCAAGTGCGGCTTGTTCAGGCGTGAGACTACATACTGCTGCTTTTGTCTCTTCGGTTTGAGCTGAAGATATGGCAGGTTCTGATTTTGCTACTGCTGATGGTAATTCAACTTTTTCTACTCTATAAAGAAATTTACCTTCAGATGAAGCAGTTGGAGCTATAAAAGCATAATATGTGCTCTTGAGACCAGCTTCCCAAGCATACATATAAACATCTGATAAGTCATCTAGATTTTTGGTATCAAAATAAAGATTACGACTAATACCTTGGTCTACATGTTTTTGAGCAGTGGCTGCAATATCAATAATTCTTTTTTGATCAATTTCAAAAGCGGTTTTATAAACTTCTTTTATGTGATCAGGGATTTCAGGTATATCTTGCACTGAGCCTTTTGAGAGAAGGATTTCATGGTGTAGTTTTTCCCACAAACCAAGAGATTTGAGAACATCAACCAGATTACGGCTAAACTCAGCAAATTTACCTGCAATATTATTACGAGTAAAGAAATTGCTGTAATTTGGATCCAAGCTTTGGCTGGTTCCTGCAATCATAGAAATAGTTACAGTTGGTGCAACCGCCATTACAGTTCCATTACGCATTGGAATTCCTTCTTTTTCCCAAGCGCTTCCTTTGTATTCAGGAAAAACTCCTCTTTCATTTGCCAGTTGAATTGAAGCTTTCACAGACTCTTCTTTCATAATAGAGAATATTCTGTCTGTCAATTCACCAGCAACATCGCCATCATAAGGAACTTGCAACTTTTCTAAAGCATCAGCAAAACCCATAATGCCTAAACCAACTGGTCTATAAGCTTGATTGCCTCTATTTGCTTTTTCAGTTGGATAATAATTCACATCAATTACATTGTCCAATTGACGCATTGCAAGAGTAACTGACTCACGCAACTTTTCATAATCAAAGTCTGAATTGGATTCATTCAAATGACGAGAAAGATTAATGCTGGTCAAATTACAAACAGCGGTGGTTTCTGGATCAGTTGGCAAAAAGATTTCAGTACACAGATTGGATGAGTGAACCAAAAGCTTATGATTAATTGGGCAATTATTATTAGCAGTATCTTTGAATGTAATCCATGGATGTGCGGTTTCAATCAATGAAGTCAAAATTTTGTTGAACAATTCTTTAGCTTTGACAACTCGATAATTCTGCAATTCGCCTCTTTGAGCCATTTGAATATATTCTTTATATCTGGCATCAAAAGCGTCTCCATACAAATCAGGCAAATCAGAAACTTCGCTTGGATCAAAGAGATACCATGGTTGATCCTGTTTAACTCTACGCATAAACTCATCATTAGCCCAAATTACAGTATTAATCACTCTGAGTCTTTGGGTTTCATCACCAGTTCTGCCTTTGAGCCTAATAAAGTCTTCTATATTTAAATGCCATGGCTCAGCATAAATTGCCATGCTACCTCTTCTTCTTCCACCCTGAGAGACCCCTGCCACAACCGCATCAAACATTTTCAAGAATGGAACTGGTCCTGAAGATTTTCCTTGAATAGAATTAATTACGCTATCAGCTGAACGCAAACGGGTAATATTCATACCAATTCCGCCTGAATGCTTTTCCAAGAACATGACATCTTTTATTCCATCAGCAATTCCCGTAATGCTGTCTGGCAAATCAAGCACAAAGCATGAACTGAGCTGTGAGTATAAGGTGCCGCTGTTAAAGAGGGTTGGAGTGGCTGCTAAATATTCAAGCTTACTCATTTTGTGGTAAAACTTGATTGCCCAGTCAGTAGCTTGATCGAGGCTTGCATCTGTACCTTTTTCGTTTAAGCAAACTCCCATGGCAACTCTCATCCAAAAGAATTGCGGACACTCTAATAATCTTTCTTCATCCTTAAAATCACGAATTAAATAGCGATCGCCCAATGTAAAGAGTCCATTGAATGTAAATAATCTGTCTCTAGTGAAATCTAAAGCTTGGGCTAATCTTCCCAAATCAAAGGTTTCAAGCATTAATGGAGAAAGTAATTTTTTCTCAACGCCTTCTTGGATATATTTTGCAAATACTTCTTTGTGAGCCTTATCTAAATCATCAAATGAGTTTTTGCCTAATGATTGCTTGTAAACATCAAAAAGTAATAATCTAGCGGCTAAATCTGAATATTCTGGTTCATTTTGAACGTGTTGAAGACTAGTTGCAATCAAGCCTTTGTGAATATCTTTGGTTGATATTTTGTCAAAAAGTTGAAGCTCTATATCAGTCAGAATTATTTCTGAGTCAACATTTGTGAGACCTATGGTTGCATTTCGAAGAATTTTTTCTAATTTTTGTCTTCTAAATGGCTCGTGCTGATTATTTCCTTTTGTTACTTGCATTGATACTCCACAATTGAACTTGTTGTCTAGAACTTTTTATCTAAAAACTTATTGCCTAAACTTAATTATTCAAGCTTTTGTTTTAGTTTATTTCTGTTCTCAATTACCTTGAAATCATTTTAGTGGTCATACAGAATTTACAGCTACCGTATTACAAACTTAATCTTTATTAAGATTTGGAACTAAAAAATTGAGGCAAAAATACGGCTTTATGCCTCAACGAAATGAATAAAGCACGTCAAAAAGATTGAAATGACAGCATATATATTCTGGAATGTAATAAAAATGGTGTCGAAGGAGGGACTTGAACCCTCACGGTTGCCCACACGCACCTCAAGCGTGCGCGTCTACCTATTCCGCCACTTCGACTTAATCGGAAGAAATATTATCACAAGGCTAGCCATAAAGAAAATTCCTAATTTCAGCTTTTGCAATAATTCAAATACTTAATAGCTCCAAAGAAGCAAAGATTAGGCTCAACTAAAAAGTTTGTAAAAATATTATTTTGACTCTTATTTTGATTTTGTAGAATTCGACCAATTACTTCCGACCAGCCACCAGTAATAATCAGTTGAGATTTATTAGAATTCATTTGAAATAAAAGCTTTTCTATCTTTTCAATAAAACCAATAGTCTGAATAAGAACACCTTCGCAGATTGAATCACGGGTTGAATTGGGAGTTTTATTTAGATTCAGTTCAGCACAGTAATTCTGGAAATCATCTTTTGTCAAAAGAGGAAGACTAGCGGTTTTTTCATGCAAAGAGAGAAGAGAGGTTGTGATTCCAGGAGCAATTCCACTGTTTTTCAATTCATAACTTTGAGAATGCTCATCAAATCGAAGAACGCTGAAAGTATTGCAAGTACCTAAATCAATTATGGCGAAAGAGTTGTTCGGATAAATAGAAATTCCTCCAAGCAAAGCTGCAAGACGGTCTGCACCAAATCCAGTATATATATTTTTCAATTGCAAATAATCAATTGCCTTTTGATTGTCAAAGAAATGAATATTTTCTCTTGCAGGAATAAATTGATTTAAATCTGGCCTAACGCTAATAATAAGGGTTTCTAGAGTTGAGGTTGAATCTAGTTTCAATTTCAGCAGATTTTCTTTATTTGATATCCAAGTCTGAATTTCTGCAATTTCGTATTTGTTTTCTTTTTCGTCTTGGCAAATCAACTTATTTACAGTAGCTGTTTTTAGCTTACTACTGCCCAAAATCACAATTTGAAATTGATTCAAGTTATTCATTGATTGATGGAATTTGGTGTGTATCCTATCTGGTTTTGCAATAATCTAAATATCTCTGATAATTATCTAATGTCTCTTGAATTGAGTCACCACCAAATTTATCAAGGATTTGATTAGCCAAAGCTAAAGCCATCATAGCCTCACAAACAACTCCACCAGCTGGCACAACGCAAACATCAGAACGCTCATAAAAAGCTACATCATTTGTTTTGGTCTGCAAATTAACTGACTTGAGAGAATTTTCCTCGGAACGAGCTAAGGTTGGAATTGGCTTGAGGGCAACCTGGCAGATAATAGGTTCGCCATTAGACATTCCGCCTTCTATTCCACCAGCACGATTAGTCAGATGTTCATAATTAGAACCATCGCTAGCTTTATTCGCTAATTGGATTTCATCATGCACTTGTGAACCAGGCAAAATACCAGCATCAAAACTAATGCCAAAACCAACTGCTTTTACCGTGTGAACCGACATCAAAGCTTGCGCTATTATTCCATCTAATCTGCGATCCCAATGCACATGACTGCCAATGCCGACTGGGAGGTTGTATGCAATTACTTCCACAATGCCACCGAGACTTTCACCGTCTTTGCGGGCTTTGTCTATAGCTTCTTTCATCTTTGCGGCTGAGGCAGTATCTTTGCATCTGAGTTCTGACTCTTCAATTCTCAGAAAATCTTCTTCAGAAATATGCCCTCTGTCTTTGGCTGGTACTGCAACTGAGCCGACTTGTACAACTTGACTAACTACTCTGATTCCAAAAGCTTTTAATAGTTTGTGAGCGATGCCACCTGCAGCAACTCGGCTGGTGGTTTCTCTTGCGCTAGATCTTTCTAGAGAATTTCTGACATCTTGTTGATTGTATTTAATTGTTCCAGCAAAATCAGCATGACCAGGACGAACACGTGTTAGAAATTTATCGGCTAGTTTTTTTTGATTATCTGGGTTAATCTCATCAACTGGAGCTGGATTCATGACAATATCCCAGTTTTCATAATCTTTATTACGAATTAGCATTGAAATTGGACTGCCCATGGCATAACCATGCCGTACGCCACTCAAAAACTCAATGCGATCAGTTTCAATTTTCATGCGCGCACCTCGACCATAGCCTTTTTGTCTTCGCGCCAAATGGTGATTCACATCTTCCGCCAAAATCTCGAGCCCTGAAGGAATTCCTTCAACAATTATTGACAGCGCTGGGCCATGTGATTCACCAGCTGTAAGAAAACGTAATTTGCTCATTTTTCTTTACCTAAATAAACTGTCTCCAGCTCCTGTTCGACTACTTTGTGATCTTCTAAGCTTACTTTCACTGCTTTTGCATTTTTTGATGAAGTTACGATTTTAGCAAGCTTATTGCCAACAAAATGAAGAGCCGCTCCATCATCAACTCCATAACCTTCTTTCATATTTCCTTCATCAATAAGCTTGAGATGTAAAGGTCTAAGCTCTTTATTTGAATCGCTAAGTGACTTTATGATTCTTGCTTTAACTGCTCATTTAATGAAGCTTTGTGAAGCACATAAACATTTGCAAGAATTCCCACAATTGCAAGAGGGATTATGATAGCTGCTGGCATAGCCTTGGCACCATGCATAAGACGCCACACAAAAAAGCCCAGCAAAAAGGCTGAGACGATTGAAGCTAAATAAAATCCCCAATATTTTGGCTTAATATCTTTCTTACCTTGGCCGCATCCCCAAATCGATAACATCAATAAATTACCAAAGAAAAAGCCTGATCCTAATGAGGGAATACTTTGCGCTGTCATATACCCAATTACCCCACCAATTAAGGTAATGAATCCAAAAACAAAATTGAAAATAGGGAGCTTTGAAATTATTTTATCCATTATTTATATTGGCCAAGTTAATACTTTTATTTGAGAAGATTCAAAAGTGTAAAAATTTAGCTAAATTGTCGCTTTAGTTTCTTTTAGCTAAGTAGATTGCTTAAATATTAATTGAAATAACTCTTTAAGTCATAAATTAAATTGAATTTCAAACTATTTCACACGATTTAGAGACTAAAATTTTTTCGCAAAGAAAGATTCTTCAAGTCAAGATGCAACCAGAACAAATTCAGTTTTTATTCACAACTTGGCTAAGCTCATTCATTGTGGTTTTTGCTCGTGTATTAGGTTTTGCTTCCCAAGGGCCAATTATGTCTGAAGGTTCTGGAACAGGTATGCCCGTCCTAACCAGACTTGGTTTTACTTTTTTAATAACGGTTTTGATTACACCAATTGTCAAGCCTCTTCCTGCTAATCCAGATGAATACAATTATTTTTTATGCATTCTTATTAATCTTTTAATTGGTGCACTAATTGGTTTTATTACAAATTTAGTTTTGAATATTGCACAGGCTGCAGGTGAAATTATGGATAATTCGCTAGGAATCAATTCTGCGCAAATTTTGAATCCGGCAACAGGCCAACAGAATAGTATTTTGCAAAGTTTAATGCGCCTTTTGGGAGTAGCTGTTTTCTTGAATTTTGGTGGTTTTGAATTAGCATTAACTTCTTTTGTCAAAAGCTTTGAATTGTTCAGTTTGACTGCTACCGACTTTTCTCTTTTGCATTTATCGTTGCGTCAAATAATTGATGCATTCGCAAGTATTATGATTTTGGGAGTTATTACCGCTTCGCCCATTATGGTAGTTTTGATTTTTGTGGATGTTGTGCTTGGATTAATGTCCAGATCAGCCCAAAATATAAATCCATTTCAATTAAGTTTCGCCATCAAGCCTGTAATTGGTTGCCTGATATTACTCTTCATATTGCCTTATTTTCAGAGGCGACTTGTTAGCATATTTATCGATGGAGTATCCATATTCAAATAAATTCTGAGTTCTACGATTGGTTTCAAAAACTAAACACTTTGAAAATACAGAAAATGAATTATTCTGAGATCCCAGCCAGCGAAAGCCTTAGCCTTTTCAATTACTTCTTTCCACCATTACAAATCTTTATCGCCTGAATGAACTTACTTGAGAAGGAGTCGAATATTAGAAAACATGAGGAATGAGTTTAATGAATTCGTTTGCAATGAGAGATACTCCTACTTTTTCTGAAATTGACCAAAGGGATTTTATACAAGTATTAATAATTGATTTTGTTGGATTTGGTGCATTTACTTGTACTTCAATTGTTGCAAGATCAGAGCCAGCCTGTTTTTTTAAAGATTCATCTTTAATGTCATTGATTTTTTCTTTTATTGATGGAATTTCTTGTTTGAGAAGTTCTAATTCATCAGATGTATAGGATGAAATTTGTGTTGAATTGACAGTATCTTGTTGAATTGGGGAATTATGCATTCCACCTACAATATAGTTTTGAATATGGAAAATCTGTGAGTTATTTTCTGCTTTGACAGACTCCTGTTGGCTAAAGGACATACCCGTTCCAATGATTCCCTCTTCTTCTAATTTCAATGTCCATCTAAGAAGAGTATTTCTCACCCCCTCAAGTAGTTGTCTGAATTGAGATTTCGATATCTGAATTGTGACCTCTGAACCAATATTTTTTGTTAAGGCATCATGGGAAAGGCAGATTGGATAATCACCATTAGATTCTAGGCAATGCTCAATGGAAGAAATTGGGTCAAGAAGCTCTTTGGAGCTTGATAATTTAGTTGCTAGTTCTTCTTCTTCAGGATTGGTAAACCTTAGAGGTAACCATCTTTGCTGAACTATATTCCAGGCTCGAAGACTGCTTCCTAAAATTCTGTATCTTGGAAGTTCTCCATGAATGGGGTATCCATTTAATTCATTATTTATCCAATTTTCAAATTCATTTAACTTTAATTTAGTAGCAATGATAAGAGCTTTTCTTAGTAAATCAGACACAAGTATATTGGAGTTGATACAGTCTTTTTGCAATTCAAGTACTAAAGAGCTCATTATGATTTTTATTATTCAGTAACATATTAATTTTAAGTGTATCTCAATTGTGGTACATTATTTTTAGAGGAAATAAAACATGAATAAATCAGCAATGATAAGAGCTAGGGTAAACCCTGACTTGAAAGAAGAAGCAGAAGCCATATTTGAAATGCTTGGGTTGAATGCAACTGAAGCAATAACGCTTTTTTACAAACAAGTTCAACTAAATCATGGAATTCCATTTGATCTAAAAATTCCAAATAAAACTACTCGTCGTACTATGCAAAAAACAGATGAGAAAAAAGAATTACATTCTTATAATTCAGTTGATGAAATGTTTGATAGTTGGGATAAACTGTGAATGAATTTGAGCTAAAAGTTTCAGAGACTTCTCAATTTAAGAAAGATTTGAAGAAGATCATAAAACAAGGCAAAAATTTAAATAAATTAAAAGCAATAGTTCTCAAGCTTATTAGGGGACAAAAGCTAGAAGCTAAATATAAAGATCATTTGTTGAAAAACAATTGGAAAAGCAGAAGAGAATGTCATTTAGAGCCTGATTGGTTGCTAATTTACAAATTACTTCATGATGAATTAATACTTGAAAGAACTGGTTCTCATTCAGAGCTTTTTGAGTGATTTTCTTGGGTATTCCTATCTCACTTGTCCATTACCTTTAATGAGGTATTTGTATGTAGTTATTTCTTTTGGCCCGATCGGACCTCTTGCATGTAGCTTTTGAGTACTATTACCAATTTCTGCACCAAAACCAAATTCTTCCCCATCAGTAAAGCGAGTTGAAACATTGACATATACACAAGCCGCATCCACAAGCTTACAGAACAAATCAGCTTCCTCTTGATTCTCTGTAATTATTGCGTCTGAATGACTAGTATTGAAAGTATTGATATGCGCAATCGCTTCCTCTGTCGAATCAACTGATTTCACAGACAAAATCAAATCAAGATATTCCGTTTCCCAGTCAGCTTCATTAGCTTGCTCAAATTCCTTATTGATTTCGCATATGGCTTGATCGGCTCTGATAGTCACTCCCATATCTGTTAATGGTTTAAATAACTTCTCAATTGCAGCTTTATTAACTAAACTTTTGTGAATCAAAACAGTCTCTAGCGAATTGCAAACACCAGGTCTTTGAGTTTTTCCATTCAGAATAATATTTTGAGCAATATCTAAATTGGCTGACTCAGAAATATATGCATGGCAAACTCCACCGCCTGCACCCAAGATTGGAGCTTGCGCATATTTCTGAATGAATTTTTTGAGATTTTCTCCACCTCTTGGAATAATCAAATCTAGCTTATCACTTCCAATTAGCTGAATTGATTCTTCCTCTGAGAGCTCTGACAAAAAGCCAATTGTATTAGCCAAATTATTTTTTTCTAAAACGGAATTAATAATCTGAGCCAAAGCTTGATTGGTATGTTTGGTCTGTCGGCTCCCTTTGAGGATTGCTGAATTCCCAGTCTTTAGACACAAACCAACCGCATCAGTGGTGACATTTGGCCTAGCCTCATAAACAATTAAAATCAAACCAATTGGAACTCTTATCTTGCTGATTTCCATTCCCTTTGCATGCTTCCATGAAATCACTTCATTGAGTGGATCAGGCAGTTTGGCTACTTTGCGTAATCCACTGATCATACTTGCCAATCTGCTCTCATTAAGCGTGAGCCTATCTTGGAGCGCTGAACTCAAGTTTGTATTTTCGGCTAGATCTTTTTGATTTGCTGTCAAAACCAAATCAGTTTGTGATTCAAGCGAATTGGCAATTTCTTCAATTAACTTGCTTCTATGCTCATCTGAGAGCGTGGCAATTTTATGCTTATTTTCCTGAAGTGAATTTACAAAGTGAATTAAGTCAATTGAATTTAATTTGCTCATGGACTTTAATAGTATTTGGTGAATTTTATTTTTCTAGAATCTTTTAGCTTGCCCATTCTCAACTGAATGAAGTTTCTTATCTTCCCTCACAAAAACTTGGCAGTGAAAAACAAAAGCTAAAAGCTGAGAGGAGCTTATAAAAACTAAGCTTTTTCAACCCTTGGCTTTCGCCGACCCTGAAAAGGGGATCTCAAAGAGAGAACGAAAAGCCCCTCTCAAGGATTTGGGGGTTGAAGAAACTTAATAGAGGTGCCCTGATTTTAATGGTTTCTTACTAAGCCGGAATAGCATTTCCTTCAGAATCATATTCATACACTTTGCCTTCTTCCTCTGAGCGAGCTTTATTGTGCGAACCATCACAAAATGGTTGAGGTTCTTCCTCCGACCAGCCTTTTGAAAGACCGCATAGACAAACCCATTTATCTCCAACTTTGACAGGACCAGTTGCTTTGTGAATTACTTTTCTAGACATAATTTTTGATACCTCGTTTGATAACAGCTGCTATTTTAGTTGATTAACTAACTCACTTTACGCAAAGTTAAAAAGTCCTCACCCCAGCTCCTCTCCTAAAGCGAGAAGGAAGTCCAAAGTTTGTCACTTTTCATTTCCCAGTTACGTCTTGCGTCTTAGCAGGATTGTTAAGAGAGATGTGCCGGAAGTACAGAGAGTTAATCTCACCAAACAGGAAATAATTTTTGCATAACGTGATTAACTAATGCATTTGTTTGAATTCATTATCAATTTGGCCTTTATCTTTATTATCTTTTATTTTTTTGTAGAAAAAGTCTTTGATTTGGGGGATAATTCTTTTAGGTTTAATTAAGTGATGAGTTTTTATACTAAGCTACATTAAGCCCAAAAGTTGAATTCAAAAAAGCTTAGAGCGGCAAATTAATAATTTTGAGTTAAAGAACTTGAAAATTTAATAGCGGAATGTTGATCGACTAAGTTCATCAGCTAAGTGAATAACAAATCAACTAACAAGTCAATTGAGAAATCTCGACTTGGCTTTAATGGGCAAAAGACTTCAAAGTTTCTGTTTCCAGTTTCTGAAGTAGCTTAAATAAAGACTTTTATCTCAAAACTTAAACTTAATTGTAAGTAAGAAATATTTGCAAACGAACTTAATGGAATATCAAACTGAACCCAATTTAAATCAAGGAAGCTTAATCAAAAACTTATTTAAGATAAATTAATGAAATAGTTATAAATGAATCATATTTAGTGACTCATTTACAGGCATAGCCAATCGATTTAGTTCACAGTTTAGATCAACCAAAGTTCCTCAATTTCGCAAATCAAACTACTTCAATTCAAAAAGCTCCTATAGAAGAAGTTTAATTTTCAGTTTTATTATCAAAACAAAATGCCAAAAAGTTTAATTGTTTCAGAAAAAGCAAATATAGCCGCTCTCTTAGATAGAGGCAAAGCAGTAGAGTTTTTCTTTCAGGGTAATGGATTTTCAATCGGAGATATTTATTCTGCACGTGTTGAAAATATTCTTCCTAGTATCGATGCCGTATTTCTCAATTTAGGTTCTGAGAAAATGGGTTTTCTTCATGCCAGTGATATACCTGGTCATGGTCACCTAAGCGATAGAGTTTGGCCAAAACAAAAATTATTAGTTCAAATCACCAAAGAGCCGACTAGTAATAAAGGTCCTCGTGTTAGTACTGATATAACGTTGATTGGTAGATTTTTTGTGCTTACTACCGAGCACGACAATATTATTCTTAGCCGCCGAATTGCTTCTAATTCTGAAAGAGCTCGCCTCAAGTCAATTGCTACTCTTTTAAAACCTTCAGCTGGATTTGGTTTAGTTGTGCGGACAGAAGCTATTGGCGCTAGTGAAAGAGAATTAGAGGAAGATTTTAGAGAATTATTTTTAGAACGCTGGAAATACATTATTGACCGTTTCGAATCACAAAGAAGACCTTCTCTTATCATGAGTGATTCAGGTGATTTGCTCTATAAAGTTTTACGAGATATTTTTCACGAAGGGGTTGATGAAGTTGCGGTTGACAATCCTGAGGCACAAGACAGAGCTCAATTTTATTTAAACAAATGGGGTTCGCATCGCGTTCCTACCGTGCAAATGAAGCCAACCAAAAAGCTTTTGCAAGAATCAGGTCTATTGGATGAATTGCATTTAGCTTTATCTCCAAAATTAGAATTGCCTAGTGGTGGTTATCTTTATATTCAGCCTACGGAAGCTTTGACTGTAATTGATGTTAATTCGGGAAAATTTACGAGTTCAAAATCACCTGAAGAAACAGTTTTATTAACCAATTTAGAAGCGGCAACTGAAGCGGCAAGACAATTAAGACTGAGAAATGTGGGCGGAGTGATTGTGATTGACTTCATTGATATGGAGAATAGATCAGATCGTTTAACGGTTTTAGAACATTTTGAAAAATTATTAGAACAAGACCCAGCGCATCCACAAATAGGCCGTCTGTCAGATTTAGGATTAGTTGAGCTTACCAGACATAGACAAGAACAAACTTTATATGAGGCTTTAGGTCAGCAATGTAATCATTGTCATGGAATTGGATTAACTTTCCCAATTTTTGAAATGTTTGGAAAAGATTCGACAGATGATGATGAATACTCAGATCAAAATGTAATTCAAAAAAATCTTTTACCCGAAAGTGAAATGGGTTATTTGAATTTAGATCGTAATCTAGATAACAATTCTCAAAATAATTTTCAGGATAATTCCCAGAATAATTTCCGGCAAAATTCAGAAAATCAATTTAATAGATCTAATCAAAATAATTCTAGAAATAGGCAAGATAGACAAAGACCTGAATATCAAAACCGAGAAGCTGAATATCAAAACTCGAAAAATCAAAACTTTAAGAATCAAAATGATTTAGATTCTCGAGATGCTCACGGGGAAGACGATCAATATCAAGGTGAATATCCAAATAGAGGTAACCATAGAGATTTTCAAGACAATAATCAAGATGAATTAAATTTCGACTCAAATTCTGAGGGAGGATCTCAGGATAGTTTAAGAGGTAGCGAACAAAACAATAGAAATCAAAGAAATAACGAACGCAATAATCAATCTCAGGGTAATAGACCAAGAAGAAATAATGAGAGAAATCCTCAAGGTCGTTCAGATAATCGCCCAGATGGTCGTTCTCGCAATCCAAGATTCAATAATCGTGATAACAACCAAAGACAAGGAAGTCAAGATCGAAATCAAGATAGACCTCAACGCAGAAATCAAGGTGTTGAAAGAACTAGATATGAATCAAATCAAAATAACTCTGGCAGACCCTCATCTATTTCAGATTTAGAAAATGCTTTAGTGAATCCATTAATTCCTTCTGATAACAATGAAAACCAAAATGAATCTAATCAAAGCTCATTTGCTGATAACTTCGAGTCAAATCGCGACTTTAATCAAAATGCCAATTATGAAAGTGTAAGTTATCAAAACTCCGATGAGCCAAATGTCACAAGGCAAAGCTTGTCTGAACCAATCAATCAAGACAATCAAATTAGTGATAATCTAAGCCAAAATCAGAGCCAAAGTTTTCATGAGAATAGACATACTGAATATGTAAATTCCAATCATTCTGAAAATAATCAAGCTTCTTTAAATCAGAATCATCAGCACGAAGCGCCTCAAAATTTTCAAAAACAGCAAGATACGACAATGCAAAATACTAATCAGGAATACAGTAAATCATCTAGTCAGAAAGAGGCAGATATACCGATTACAATGCCGACCTTCACGTTAAAAGAAAAGTCAACAGAGGTATTACCAGGAGTATATAGTTTTGATATAGAAGATAATTCCTAGGTAAAAATCTAATTGAAATCTAGTTTTTAACCGATGCTCTCCCATTCTCTCAGATAAAAACAAGTGCAAATGTTACAAACAATACTTATAAGCGCTGTTGCCTTTTTATTTTTAATCTGCCTTTTAGCTCTAGTGCTAGTGCTAGTGCGCATAATGTTTTTGGTAAGCAAAATCACTCCCTATTTAGAAACTGTTGCGATGTCTTCTCATCCTCTTGTCAGGCGTGAAGTTAGTTCTTTTCTCGATAATTTACAAGATGCAATTGAAGATGGCGAAGAAACTGAAGATTATTCCGAAATTGAAGTAAATCCCGGAAAATTCCGAGTTTTGCATGGAAGGCTTAAAGGTATTTGTAGAAGATTAGATAATTTCAGTAAGGGCTATTTACTCTCATCGCTTGTTCATAGTGGACTATCAAATAATCCATTTATTTTGGAAGAATTGGACTTGTCCGGAGCTTCTTGCCCAGAAGAACAATTTATTGGTGCCGATTTAAGCCGGCTTGTTGCAAGAGGTATTAATTTCCGCAATTCGGTTCTTTCCGAAGCAAGGCTTGAAGGTGCCCGTATAAACTATGCTTGTTTTGCTGGCTCTAGACTGGATGAAGCAAAATTGCAAGGTGCTTATCTCAATGAGGCAGATCTCCAAAATTGCTATTTGAAAGGCACGGATCTTCAAAGAGCTTACTTGATGGGAGCATTTTTACAATTTAGTCGACTAGAAGAAGCCAATCTTGAAGGTGCAATTCTTAGAGAGGCCAATCTAGATAAAACAAAAATCAGTGGATGCAATATGTTTGCGGCTAATCTCAGTGAAGCATCACTGGTGAAATCTGTTATCAAAGACACCAATTTGCAAGGCGCTACTCTCAGCGAGACAAACTTGCAAGGTGCTTATCTTGGTGATTCAGATTTGGATTCGGCTGATTTATGGAAAGCTAATTTATCTAAAGCAATTATGCTCGGTACAAATTTCCAAAATTCATATTTAAATGAAGCCAAATTTTTTGGTCCATACAAAGATTTGCTTGATTGCAAAGAAGTCGATTTGGAAAAATTTCAAGAAAAAGGCTTAAGTGGTCTTTATTGTTCTTCTCATGATGACCGATTTGGAGTGGCTAAGGCAACCAATTTCAACAAATGTCAATGGTGGAAAGCTGAGTTTGATAAAGAGTCAGCTAAAACTCTTTGGAAATATTTAGCTGAGAATTTTGCTGCTCCTAATGGATTGGAATTGTCAGAAGAAGAATGGGAAGGATATAAAGAGGCTGAAAAGAGAATTCAACAAATTTTGGAAGGTAAGCATCCAGCTAAAAAAGAATCAAGCAAAAAGTAAATTTTATTTTTTGTATTTTCAAATTGATCAATAAAATTAGATAGAAAACTCTAATGATTTGAGCAAATCGTCAAGGAATGTATAAAGATCTCCTTAAATGTGGCAGTAAATATATGTATTAAAGCTAATTTGCAAATAGGGCAATCTGATGTTGATCCGATTTAGGAGACAAACTTTTTAGAGATATAGTGATACTCTTCGAATTGAAGAGGGGACAGATAATTCAAGGTTGAATGCTTTCTTTCCCGATTAAAGTAAATGGTTCATCTGGGAAATGAGTGAATTTAGGGGTAAAGACTTAATTTTCCGAGATGAAATAAAATG